>JAFTIN010000059.1 GCA_017456895.1 Clostridia bacterium | reverse complement strand
TTTTCAAAGTGTATTAACGAGATCTCTGCACTTTTCAGTGCTCGAAATTTCATGTTGTTCAATTTTCAATGAGCAATTTTGCCACCGCCTTCACGCGTGTAGCTCGTCTATTATACTACAATTTTTATCCGTTGTCAATACTTTTTTTCAAGTTTTTTAAACTTTTTGGAAATAATTTTCGATATTTGACAAAATAACTAAAACGGTGGGAGGTTTTCATGATTTCTATATTTATAAGAACCATAATTATCTACGTAATTCTCAATATTATGCTCAAAATAATGGGCAAAAGACAAATAGGAGAGCTTGAAGTCAACGAGCTGGTGTCCACTCTGCTCATATCAGAGATAGGCGCTCTACCGATAAGCGACACGGACATTCCTCTGCTCCCCTCTCTTTTCCCTATCCTCTTTATTGCATCGACCGAGGTCATAATTTCCGTCATTAAAAACAAATCCGCCTTGATCAAAAAGGCAGTTGAGGGAGAGCCCGCATATATAATATATAAAGGAAGGCTCAGGCAAAAGGTTCTTGCGGAAAACAGAATCTCGATCAATGAGATATTGACCGAGATGAGGACACAAGGAATAGCCGACCTTGAAGACGTAAGATACGCCCTACTCGAGCAGAACGGCAAGGTTTCATTTCTGAAGCAATCGGACAGCCCTAATATATCAAAAACACTGGTAGTAGACACAAAGCTCGACAGGGAAAACATCAGAGAGGCAGGACTGACCGAGATATGGGTTATAGGTGAGGTAAAAAAACGAGGATTAACTCTCGACGACGTCTTTTTAATGACGGTTAATGAAGATGGAAAAATCAAACTGATAAAAAAGGAAAAGTAAATGAAAAGTTTAGTATATTCAATAATTCTTCTCTCCTCTATCATACTTTCGACAGTCCTTGCGGCAACATACACCGACAAGAGGCTCGAGGATTTCGGACGTACTGTATCCGAGCTTAGAGAGGATTCCGAAAAGGCGTACTTGGATGCGATCAGAATCGAAGAAAAATACGAGAAGATCAAGCTATCTCTCACGCTCTTTATGAATGAGAATGACGTGAGGGAGATAGAAATGCATATTTCCGACATAAAAAGCGCGGCAAAAGCAAACGACCTCACCGAAATAGTGTCGGCAAAAAGCCGCCTCATGCTGCATACCGAGCAGTTGAGACGGCTTTCTGTCTTTAGTATAGAAGCTATTTTTTAATTATCTGAATTCCGACATATCCGCCTTATACGCCGCGGTACGCATTATCGAGTAATACTCCTTTGTCAGGTCGGGATTTGAAAGAATACCGCACGCAGATCTCAGAGCCTTAACAACGTACTCGGGGTTAAGGAAAGCGGATGCATCAGCAGAAAGAACGGCATCAATGTGAATAACGTCTCCGCGGAGCTCCGCAGAGATCTCCTTGATCAAAGGACGAATATTCACGGTGGGAGCCTCCTCCCACGGTTTAGCCTTTTTCTTGACGAGAACCTCGTCTGTAAGGAGAGCTCTCTCACAAGACTGTGCAAGCTCGACCGAAGCGTTATCGGTGGTAATATCGATAGAATAAGAGAGCCATTTAAGCTCTGTAAGCTTATCCTCTGTATAATACGCGTCGATAACCTGCATCTCATCGGTCATATTGGCGTTGAGTCTTGCCTTTGCCTCCTCGGGGGAGATATCATCGACAAGTCTTAAGTCCATAAACTCGCACACGCTCTCGGTTCCTATAGAAAGAGGCGCGGCGAATATCATTTTAGGCTTGGGATTAAAGCCCTCGGTATACCAAAGCGGAAGCTTTGCCCTGGTGATGATCTTGCTCATAGTACGAACAAGATCAAGGTGGCTGATATACTGCAGGCTTCCGACCTTCTTGAATTTGAGTCGGAGAGTTACGTAGGGATGCTGAGGAGTTAGTTGCACCATCTGTTCTTACCTCCCAGCTTATTTGCTCCACAGCCATTGCAATGCTCTGCGCAGGAGGGAGTAGTCTTTCCTTCATAGGCCTTCTTTCTCTCACGGAGAAGGAACTCCTTAGTTACGCCGCAGTCTATCATATCCCACGGAAGGATCTCGTCAAGACCGAATCCACGGGTAGTATAGAACGCTGTATCGACACCTGTACGCTCAAACGCGGACATCCACTTATCATAGTCAAAATACTCATCCCATGCATCAAACATAGCTCCCTCGTTTACGAGAAGCTCAATAGCATCCGAGAGTCTGCGGTCTCCGCGGGCGAGAACCGCCTCGACAAATGATACCTTGGCATCGTGATAGGTGTATCTGATTTTCTTGTCGGTAATACAGCCTTTGAGATGCTCCTGCTTTTTGATGAGCTCCTCGAAGGAATCCTGCTTTTCCCACTGGAAGGGTGTGAAGGGCTTGGGCACGAAGCAAGCAACACTTATGGTAACGCTGACGCCCCTCGGTCTATCCTGCTTAGGCATTTTGTAGTATTCCTTAACTACCTTGCCGGCAAGGTCCGCGATACCCTCGATGTCCTCAAGAGTCTCGGTCGGCAGACCGTTCATAAAGTAAAGCTTTACACTGCTCTTTCCACCGCGGAAGGCGATACCGACCGCACGCATGAGGTCCTCCTCGCAAACGTTCTTATTGATTACGTCGCGGAGCCTCTGCGTTCCGGCCTCCGGCGCAAAGGTGAGTCCACCCGTTCTGACTGAGGACACCTTCTTCATCAGCTCCTCGGAGAAGCTATCGATACGAAGCGACGGAAGAGATAGGCTGACGTGAGCGTTGTCGGTCCAGGAAAGGAGTCCGTCGGTTAGCTCACGGAGCTCGGAATAATCACTAATGGAAAGCGAGATAAGCGAGATCTCGTCATACCCTGTATTCTCATATAGGCACTTTGCATTTTTGCAAAGAGTCTCGGGCGACTTCTCTCTGATAGGGCGGTAAACCATTCCGGCCTGACAGAAGCGGCAGCCTCTTATACATCCGCGGTAGACCTCAAGAACTATTCTGTCGTGAACGGTCTCCACGTAAGGCATAATAAGCTTGTCGGGATAAGGTGCTTTATCAAGATCCTCTACTATACGCTTCTTTATCTTGGTAGGAACGTCATCGTATAGCGGACGGTACTCCTTAATGGTTCCGTCCTCGTTGTAGCTGACGTCGTAAAGCGAAGGGATATAGACGCCCTCAATATGAGAGGCGGCGCGAAGAAACGCAGCTCTCGTATACGTACCGTTATCCTTCATCTCATTGTAAAGATGACAGATCTCGAGAAGAACCTCCTCTCCCTCTCCTATGTTCATAAGGTCGAAGAAGTCCGCTACAGGCTCGGAGTTGAATACGCAGGGGCCGCCGCCGACAATGATCGGCACGTCCTCTCCCCTATCCTTTGAGCGGAGGGGGAAGCCTGCGAGCTTCAGCATCTGAAGAGCCGTAGTATAGCAGAGCTCATATTGAAGTGAGAATGCGACCAGGTCAAAGGCGGAGAGCGGATCACCGCTCTCGACAGCGGAAAGAGGAATATCGTACTCCTCCATCTTAGCCTTCATATCCTCCCAGGGAGCATATACTCTCTCACACCAAATATCCTTATCACGGTTAAGAACGTCGTAAAGAATTCTTACTCCGAGATTGGACATACCTATTTCATAGGTATCCGGGAAGCAAAAGGCAAAGCGGCACTTCACCTCATCTTTATTTTTCATCACTCTGTTATATTCGCCGCCGATGTACCTGCCGGGCTTATTGACTGCCTTTAAAACAGAAGATATGTTTTTTGTTTCGGGATTATGTGACATTTCGATTTCCTTTTTGTGTTATTGCTCCTCGTTATCTTCCCTCTCCTTGCGGCGCTGGAAGGTCAGCTTACTTCTGACGTAAAGAACGACGCACCACACGACCTGCCAAAGCGCAAGAAGTGTCGCAGGGAGGATGAACATATCGCCAAAGGCAAGAACCGCAGCGAGTACCGCGCCGACGACCATAGAGATCAGCTCGGTGGCCGAGAGCGAATTCTGGAATACGGCGTACTTTTTGGCGAGAAGAACCATATTGATCGCATTATCCTTGTTACCGTGAGTAACGATACCCGAGTCAATGTGCCTATAGGTCTTTTCCTCCGATATGCGAGGAACGTATTTCTTCATAACACGGATGATATCCTCACCGAGAGTGAGGACCTTGAGAAGATCCGTGGTTATGTTGGGGTCTCTGGTATAGATAAGAGGAATGATCTTCTTCTCCTTGAGATCGGGCAGAAGCATCGTGAACTCCTCGGAGAAGGAGTATCTTATAAAGAATTTAACGTAGACCTCACCATCCTCTGCGCCATACATAACCTTTGTGGAGTCATTGGCGGAGGGATTGGTTCTGTAGTCATCCTCGGGAATAGAGATACCGTGGCTCAACATATATTCCTCGGTACCGGCACATATTCTGTGTCCCTCCATCATTCCGCTGACACCGTTGTCCTCAATGATAATATCGCTTGCGGGAGGACACTTTCTGTCAAGAGCGGACGAGAACACAAAGTCAAGAGGGCCGCCTACAACCGAGAACAAAGCATACATCTGCTTCATAGCCTTGGGGGTATTGTACGCCTTGCCGTAAAGGTGTACCTTGCGGAGGCTGACGTCCTCTATACCGAATATTTCGGTATCCTCATAGGTAAACACGTCAACATCGGCGCCCTCGTAGATGGAAGACTCACCAACGAATGCACTCTCCTCTGCTGCAGCCCTTGCAGTTGCATGCTTGAACGGGAGTTTATGAGTGAGAATAGCAAATACGGGGAATGAAAGCATAAATACCATTGAGAGCGACTGGACTCCGGAAACAACGGAATAGCTGTCAAGGAAGAATGAAACGAGGCCTGTGACCAATGAGAGTCCGAAGCTGATACCTATCATCATTGCGGCATTAACAAAGTTTTCACAGGTTCTTGAAGAACGGCTGAAGAAGTTCGACACGAATACCGTGCGGAACATTCTCGCAGTCTTGGAATTATACTCGTCGACCGCACCGTCAAGAGCAATATTCTCTCTCGGGAGCTCTCTTGTAAGCCTCTTATCAAGAACATTCTTTGCTACGTTTCTCGAAACGAGCTTGAAAGAAGTGAAATCGCTTTCGGTCTTGCTGTAGGAGGCAAGGATAGTGACGAAGCACTGTATACCAAATAAAACACCGAAGGTAAGGTAGTTGGTCGCATTGTTTGCGGCTATGATAAGATCGTTTGCAATAATTACTGCAAGTGACACGACATTGACGAGCTCGGGAGTGAATTTGCCCTTAAAGAGCAACTTGAAGGATCTTAGCATTTCCGGCAGAGCAAAGAGAAAGATGCAAACCGAGAACTGCATATCAACGATAGCTCTTGCAGAAGCGACGCTGCCAAATCCCGCCCATTCAAAAACGTTCACTCCAAAGTAAGAGAGACAGTCCATAGCTATAAGAGCGAGAAGGAGCACCGCGGCACCGACAAGCCTTACCTTGATAGACATAAGCGTATCAAGAAATCTGTCCTTGATAGCGTCACGCTGAATGGGAGAGTTAAACTCAGAATGTGAGCCCTTCTGCTTTCTATCAGTCTCGGAGGCGCCGAGAGGCTCCTCTGTGGCGCTGATCTCACGCGGCGTGAAATCGACCACGCTGAAGGTAGCGTCGGGATCCGGAATAGTCATATTTTTGGGTTTCTCGGGCTCGGGAATTTCAACGATCTCGGGCTCGGGCTCGGAAACAGGCTCGGGCTCGGGGGTAACTACCTCAGGCTCCTCCTCTGGTTCAGGCTCGACCGGAGTCGAGAATTTAAGCACGGTGAGTGTTTCATCGGTAGGCTCGGGATTGCGAATAACGGTAGAGGTAACAACTACCCTTTCTACCTCCTTCTCCTCTACTCCCTCCGCGGTAGGATCAAGCTCAGCGGTGGGATCATCCTTCTCGTCCTTAACTTCCTTCTTGGGCTCAGGCTTAGGACGGGGTCTGGGATCATCCTGCATACGGTATGTATCGCTAACCTCGGTGAATCTCGGAAGATAAGTAGGTCTTATCGCCGCAGGAGTCTCAACGAAGCTCTGCGTATTGTATTTTTCATTTATCTCAAAGGTGTCCGGGATAGTAAACTCCTCTTTAGGCTGTTCAATCTTTTCCTCTTTGTGAGAGGAAACGACCTCCACCTTTATCTCAGGACGCTTGGGAATAATGTCTGCATCGACCGTAAATACCGGACCGCGCTCCTCCTTGGGCGCTTCCTCCGATATCTCAAACTCAAGCGAGGTCTTGGGCTCTGCGGTCTCGTTGTTTTCCTCGGGGGAACTATCAAGTTTCAAAAAATCTAAGTTATCCAAGGTCATACCTCCTTGTCATTTCTCTGTCTTGCGGCCTCGGCAAGAAGAACTGCCGCGGCGCAGGATACGTTCATCGAGTTCACCTGTCCGTATAGCGGTATTGAGACGACAAAATCGCATTTTTCTTTAACGAGTCTGGATATGCCAAAGCCCTCACTGCCGAGGACAAGAGCCACGGCGCCCTTCATATCCGTTTTATAATATGCCGTTCCGTCCATATCCGCCGCGTAGATCCAAAGTCCGCGTTCCTTGAGCTCGTCTATAGTCGACGAAAGATTGGTCACCTTGGCAACCAGCATATGCTCAAGCGCTCCCGCAGAGGACTTGGACACCGTAGCGGTAAGTCCGACCGCGCGCCTCTTAGGGATAATTACTCCGTGAGCACCTACGCACTCCGCGCTCCTAATGATGGCACCGAGATTATGCGGATCCTCAACTCCATCGCAGATAACTACGAACGGGGGCTCTCCCCTGCTCTGTGCATAATTGAGTATTTCGTCGATAGAGGAATAATTACGCTCAGCGGCAATGGCAATAACTCCTTGGTGTCTGCCACCCTTTGCCATACTGTCAAGGCGGGTACGGTCACACTCCGTGATCGGGATACCACGCTCTGCCGCAATACCGAGTAACTGGTTTATAGAGCCCTCCTTCTCTCCCGACGTAACGTAAAGCTTATCTACGTCGCGTCCGCCGAGGAGCAGCTCCCTTACGGCGTTTCTGCCGATAATAACGTTCTCGTCAAGCTCAGCTTGGATCCTGTCGCGGTCCTCCTCGCGCCTTTGCGGCTTTCTCGAGAGATCGCGATCACGACCGCCTCTTCTATTGTTATTTCTGTTTTTTCCGTGTTCCATATATATTCTCCGGTCAGTCGGGCCAAAAACGACCGAAATCGGGCGTTTTCAACACGCGCACATACTTTTAGATAATATATTATAACATAAAAAAAATGATTTGTACAGTCAAATTTACAAAAAAATAAAAAACCTGTCGAAAGACAGGCTTTTTATTTTGGGTAAGTCTTAGTTGTTTTCTCTCTTGGCTGCGAAGCACTCGCTGCAGTAAACAGGCTTTCCCTCGGTAGGCTTGAAGGGCACCTGACACTCGTTACCGCACTCTACGCAAACAGCTGCGAACATTTCTCTCGCACCCTTCTGCGCATTCTTCTTTGCGGCGCGGCACTCCTTACATCTGGAGGGCTTGTTCTCAAAGCCTCTGGATGCATAGAACTCCTGCTCACCAGCTGTGAACACGAACTCGTTGCCGCAGTCTCTGCACTTCAATGTCTCGTCCTGATACATGTTTTTTACTCCCTTAATGGATTATAATTTTTGCCCTAGACGGATTCCAACCGACGCCTTTGTAAACAACGCTCTCCCTTAAGCTACTTGGGCATATAAACTACTTAAACTCGTGCGACAAACGTTGACGGAGCTTAGCCCACATCCTATTCTTCGCATTATCGACCGCCTTAGCGGCGACGCCGAGGGCGGATGCTGTGTCGGACGTAGTGTATCCAAGCATCCAATGACGGTAAACGTCAAACTCAAAATCGGATAACGCCTCTTTGGCAACCGAAAGAAAATACGCGGTCTGTTCCCTATGCTCAAGCATAGCCTGAACTCCATCCGAAACTGCAATATTTTCAACGTCGACCCCGCTGTCAACAAGATGGGTTGAACTTTTCCCCTCCCTGCGCGCTATGTCCACGACACATCTCTGAACACAGATTTTTGCATAAAGGCCGAAGGTAACGTCGCTCTGTCCGAGCTCGTATGAGGACACGGCGCGATAAAAGCTCATGCACGCCTCGGAGAATACATCCCGCGCATCAAGTCCGGAACGACGGATAACGCCGTCGATCATAGGCTTGTACTCATCAACGAGCTTTTCAAACGCGCTCTCATCACCCGATCTGACTGCAAGAATCAGCTCTGCCAGAGAGTTTTTTTCTTTAAACTCCATAATTCAGTCCTCAAACATACATACATTATATCTTTTAAAAAATATTTTGTCAATAGTTTTGTCGAAAAAAAGTAACATTTTTTCGAAGTTTTTAACAAAGTTTTACGATTTTAACATTGAATATTTGTTAATTCAACCAAACTTATGAAATGTATTCCAATTTTCCGGTAACCGAGAACAATACTCCTCTGTACACGCCGTCGGGCTTAGCCTCATAATTTTTCTTGATGATCTCAGCCTCGCTCTTCGAGTTTACCGTAATAGAGGTGCTCATGATCTCTCCGTATCTGTCGAAGGCCTCAAGAGTGACCTTAAATCTATGGCTGTCGGTCTCGGTGATATACGCCCTGATACCGGCGCCGGTCTTAGACAGAGATATATGCTTTATGGCGACTCTCATACTACGCTCTCTAAACCCCTTATCAAGGCTGTCGTAAAGCTCAGCGGCAACAAGTCTGCCTTTATCGGATATCATATAATATCTCTCCTCTCCGACCTCATCGTAGAGCAAATGCTCCGATGAGACGAGCTGACGCAGACATTCGTCATAATCAAGCGAGATCTCGTCGGTATTCTCCTGCACTATCTCCATTATTGTGGTATGTTCAAGAGGATATCCTATGCTGTCAAGCAGGAAAAGGAGAAACACCTTCATATCCGTAGTTGTGGTAAGTTCAAATTCCTTCTTTTTCATATTGAAAAGCTCCGTGGGCAAGAAAAATTTTATACAGAGGCTGCCGCAATAAGTGCTATGCGACAGCCTCTGTTATTTTTGCCGAAGGGGGCGATTATTCCTCGTCCGATTCCTCGGGCTTATAGTACTTTGTGTAGCCGCTAAGCTTCACGTTCGTGAGATTAAGATTGCCAAGACCGTTAAACTTAAGCTTGGATATCTTGGAGCCTACGAATACAAAGTTCTCGTTGAATACAAGAGGACAAACGGGCATCTTACTGATAAGATATTCCTCTGCCTCAGCAAGCTTTGCCGCTCTTTCCTTCTTTTTTTCACAAGAAAGTGCTGCTGCAATAAGAGCGTCATAGGCCTCATCGGACCATGCCGCAATATTCTTTCTCGCTACGGAATAGTCGGGCTGACCAAGAGAGATGTCCCCACTGTACTCGTTCTTACCCATACCGTTAAAGCCGGAAGTAAGAGCCGCAAGTCCCGCGAATGCATCTGTGGAATAGGTCTGCCAATCAACGGCGATAACATCGTAATCAAACTTGCCGTAGGAGGCGTTCTTGATGAGATACTGGATACCGGAGTCAAAGATATTGCCGTCAGAAACCTCGCTCTCAACGGGCTGGGCAACCTTCACGGTAACTGTAAAGCCAAGAGATTCCCATGCAGCCTTGACGATCTCGGCGATCTTTTCGCTCTGTTCATCAGAATCAATGGTGAGAGTGAATGCCTTGTTTGCATTTACTACAGACTGGTCGGCAGCGGCGAGATACTCTCTTGCCTTCTGCTCGTTCTTGCCCGAGGAGATGAGCTCATCCTTAGCGCCTCCGGAGACATCGGGAATAAGTCCGTCAGCCGCCTTGCCGAAGGTAATGGCGTCAATGATAGCATTTCTGTCAATCACAGCAGAGAGAGCAAGTCTTACGTTAGCATCAGCAAAGAGAGGGTGAGACGTGTTGAATACGTAGGTGTAGGTAGAGGTGTGCTCAGCAGTCTTTGCCTTTTTCTTGTACTCTGCCCTATCCTCAAGTGTGGCCTCGGACATTATAAAGGCCACCTTGTTCTCGATGTCCTCATAACTGACGGAGATATCCGATCCCGGGAAGGTGAATTCACCGTAAAGCATACCGGGTCTTACTTTATTATCGTAATCTTTAGTATGAGGATCCTGATGATAACCGACATTTCGGGTAAGCTCAAAGGTACCTTGGCTCTTATCATAGCTCTTGATCTTAAACGCGCCGTTAGTCACAGCAGAATATTTAGACCAATAAGACTCTGAGGTCTCGACAATATCCTGACGGACAGGAGAGGTGGCTACGGAAGCAAGATTCTTAAGAATCCTCTTGTAGTCTGCACCTTCCTTATAGGTAATGGTGATCTGATCCATTTCGGTAGCCTTAATGCCAATATCGGAGATGCTACCCTCACCGTTCATAGCCTCGTTAACGCCCTCTATTTCAGAGAAAAGAGACGCGGCAGGATTGGGGTTAGCAGGATTAATTATTCTCTCGCACCAAGCATATACAAAATCCGCAGCCTTGACCTTGACGTTGTCCGACCAGTAGGACTCACGAATGGTAATTACGATCTGGCGCTCCTCCTGTCGACCTCATACGATTTAGCGGCAGCCTTCTTAAGATTACCGTTCTTACTGAGAGTGAAAAGGGGCTCATAAAGAAGGCCAAGAAGGCTCTCAGCCTCGGAGCTTACGTAATAGTCACTTGGATCAAAATCGAAGACCTGTGATCCAAGATAAACGTTGATCTCTGCACCGTCATTCTTGGGCGCTCCGCAGCTTGTAAGAGCGGTGAGCATGCCGAAGATCATGACGAACGTCAAAAGTAAAGAAACTATTCTTTTCATACTTCCTCCGGGAATAATGTTTTACCCTACAATTTTATCACAAACGCATTATATTTTCAAT
Organism: Clostridia bacterium; assembly: GCA_017456895.1. Classification (GTDB taxonomy): domain Bacteria; phylum Bacillota; class Clostridia; order Oscillospirales; family CAG-272; genus UBA1740. Next base: position 21,083 of record JAFTIN010000059.1, on the reverse strand, counting down.
CTTATTTTTTAATATGCAATATTTTCGTGTTATTTTACCAAATGCAAGGCGTTTTTTTTGTGGAAATTTTCTCCCAAAAAGTGTATAAAAAACCATCCGAAGGCAAAAAATACCGTAAAGCAAAACGGGAGGTAAGCATTATGGAATTCAATGCAACAATCAGTGACGGGACATTTGACAGTGATCTCGCCCTGGAAAGACGAAAGGCGAGCACATACGTTGAGGGCGTAGACTACAAACGCGACGTGTGCATCGGCGGAGTGTGGGAAAGGCTGAAGGTAACAAGTGAGGCCGGAGAAAGAAACATTGGCAGACCAAAGGGGTTGTACGACACACTTACCCTGCCAAGGTTAGACACTATTATGCCCGATGATATAGAGGACGCAAAGGATGAGATTGCCAGAGAGCTGTGCAGAATGTGCGACCTCGGAGATATTTCTCCTGCGAGGATACTCGTTGTAGGTCTCGGTAACAGAGACCTGACGCCCGATGCAGTGGGTCCTGCCGCCTGCGACGAGGTAGAGCCGACGATGCATATAAAAAAAGAGGACAGAGATCTGTTTGACGCTCTCGGATGCTCGGAAATCTGTGTATTCTGCCCGGACGTGACCTCAAACAGCGGACTTGTAAGCCGCGAGGTCGTAAAAGGAGTAGTAGACACGGTCAGACCGACGGTCGTCTTTGCCATCGACTCGCTCGCATCACGCTCGGGTGAACGGCTTGGAAATACGGTACAGATATCAAATACCGGAATCATCCCCGGAACAGGAGTCGGACACTCCGGGGCAATAATAGACGAGAGCTACCTCGGTGTCCCGGTCATAGCTATCGGAGTGCCTACGGTTATCAGCACATCCTCCCTTTCCTGCGAAGGGATCGGTGATAAAGGAAAAAGCTATTTCGTCTCTCCAAAGGGGATAAACAAGATAGTTAAAAACAGTGGAAAAATTATCGGCGGTGGAATTAACCAAGCGTTCGGAATCTGCTATTTCTGATACGTTATTGACAAAATCTGAAAACGGTGATACAATTACGGTATTAATAATCACGGAGGCCGTATGTCACAGTTTGAAGAAAAACAAATAGAGCGAAAAGAGATATATGACGGAGCTGTTCTGCATGTCGTCAAAGACAAAGTTCTGCTCCCTAACGGAGAGGAGTCTATAAGAGAATTTTGTCTTCACAAGGGAGCTGTAGCGGTCATACCGATCGATAATAACGACGAGGTAATAATGGTGCGTCAGTTTAGATACGCTCATCATAGAGAATTCCTCGAGATACCCGCGGGCAAGCTTGACTTTATCGGAGAGGATCCTCTCGACGCGGCAAAACGAGAGCTCTCGGAGGAGACAGGAGCTATGGCGGAAAGAATCACACCCCTTGGTATTCTCGACACAACTCCCGCGCTTATCGACGAGATAATACACCTATATATGGCGGAGGGATTATCCTTTGGCAATATGCACCCCGACGAGGACGAATTTCTCGAGGTGGTAAGGTACCCTCTTAAGGACCTTGTCAACATGGTAATGCACGGAGAAATAAGAGACGGAAAGACCCAGATAGCGATATTAAAAGCTGCAATAATCAAGAAAATGATTTAAATTGACAATATTTATTTACAAAAATAGCGAATGAAGCCCAAAATCTTCATTCGCTATTTTTCCTATTTAAATCAACGCCTTGGAAATATCGGACACCGAATCGACAAGGAGAGTGAATCCGGAGGACTCCAGTTCCTCCCTCGTACCATGGCCGTAAAAGACTCCCATAGAGTCAACGCCACACATTTTTGCTCCCTCGGCATCATACTTTCTATCGCCGATCATAATGCATTTAGCCAAAGATTCCGGATCGTTAAGATCCACTCCCACGCTTGATAAGGACCAGTTAAGAACCTGCCATTTCCGGTCATTTTGATGACTCGTTGCACCTCCGATAAAATCAAAGTATTCGGTGAGTCCGAAAAGCTCCAGTACCTTTTTTGCCGTGTCAAGAGGCTTAGAGGTAGCGAGCACTATTTTCTTCCCTGCTTTCTTCAGTGAATCAAGCATTTCGGGTATTCCGTCATACATTGTATTATCCCACCAGCCATAGATATTGTAATACTCTCTGAAGATCTCTATAGCATTGTTTGCCTCATCGGGCGTGAAGCCAAAATCCTCCTGCCACTCGTCATAAAGAGAGGGGCCGATGTATTTTCTTAGTGACTCCTCGCCTTCGTAAGGAATACCGAGCTTCTTGAAACAATATACAAAGCCCCTAATAAGTCCCTTTGCAGGATCGGACAGTGTGCCGTCAAGATCAAAGGCTATAACGTCATATTTCTTGAGGCTGCCCATTACTTCACCGTCTCAAGCTTGATCATATTTGTGTTGCCGGGACTACCGTTGATAAGTCCGCCTGTGAGAACTACGTTGTCACCCTTCTTGAGCTTCTTAAGCTTGATTGCCTCACCGAGCTCACGATAGAAGAGGACCTCGACGGAGTTAAACTCCTCGCTGAGAATAGGCGTAACGCCCCAACTCAGATTCAGCTTTCTCCATGCTTTTTCGGAGATAGTCATACCGATAATATCTATCGGACAGCGGAAACGGCTTACCATTCTCGCGGTCTGACCGGACATGGAGGCAACTACGATGCACTTGGCATTAGTATCAACCGCCATAGCACAGGTCGCGTGAGATACAGCATCAATATTATTCCTGATCCTGAACTCTGTGGAATGGAAGAACTGCTTGTAATCGATGCCTCGCTCGGTAAACTCGGCGATCTCAGCCATACTCTTCACCGCCTCTACCGGATGCTTGCCCGCTGCGGTCTCGCCCGAGAGCATAACTGCGGAAGAGCCGTCATAAACCGCATTTGCAACATCGGATATCTCCGCTCTTGTGGGTCGGGGATTATTAATCATACTCTCAAGCATTTCGGTTGCGGTAATAACGCGTTTGCCAAGAAGTCTGCACTTCTTTATAAGGTACTTCTGTATAGTAGGAACCTCAACGAAGGGTATCTCAACACCAAGGTCGCCTCTGGCAACCATGATGCCATCTGCAACGTTACAGATCTCCTCAATATTATCAACACCCGCGCGGTTCTCTATCTTTGCGATAATGTCAATGTTCTTTCCTCCGTTAGCATTTAGGAAGTCACGCATAGAGCGGATATCCTCCTCAGAGGAAACGAAGGAGGCTGCGATAAAGTCAACGTCCTGCTCTATTCCAAAGAGCAGATCTGCCTTGTCCTGCTCACTCAAAAAGTCCTGCTTCAGTACCTTGCCCGGGAAGGACATACTCTTTCTATCAGAGAGTTCACCGCCGGAAATGACCTTGGTGATGATCGACGTACCCTCAACAGAAGTCACCTCAAAGATAACAAGACCGTTGTTAAGTAGGATCCTATCACCTACAGCAAGCTCGTTATGAAGGTTTTTATAGGAAACCGAAACACGAGTCTCATCACCCTCAACCTCATCCGAGGTAAAGGTAAAAACGTCGCCGTCATTAAGAGTGATTTTCTTATTCTTGAATGTCTTAATCCTATATTCGGGACCCTTGGTATCAAGCATTATTGCAATAGGCAATTCAAGGTTTTCTCTCACCCTCTTGATAAGCTCTATCTTCTCGAGATGCTCTTCATGTGTTCCGTGAGAAAAATTAAGTCTTGCAACATTCATTCCGGCAAGGCACATCTTGGTGAGTGTGACCTCGTTATCCGATGCAGGGCCGATCGTACAGATTATTTTCGTCTTTCGCATATTAACATCCTTTTTGTCTTTTAGTTGAAAAGGTAAATTTTCACAAATATATTATAACACAAAAAATATGAACATTCAAGTCCATTTTTAAAAGTTATTATCCCCTGTTATTATTCCCTTTTTTGAACCGAATAAAACACAGAGGATTTCTTCCATTCAGTATATACTCAAAAGAAAATGCCGCCCATATTTTCTAATTATGGGCGGTATTTGATAATAATTATTTACATAAATTCCGATTTTGTTGCACAAGAAAGTTCAACAGTGTTTCCGCCGGGAGTGACAACTTGAGCAACTATACCGTCCGGAATCTCAACCTTAAGCCGTGTTTTTCCGTCGATTTTCTCATAGCTTACTTTCACCTCTCCTTTGGGTGTAGTGATATGTCCCGAGGCAAAGTCAAGCCCATCAACATACATAGGAGATATGCGAATTCTGTCAAAAGCTACAGAACATTTATCCTGCTTGATTCCGAGAACATACTCGTAAAGATAGGTCACGACGGCACCAAACATCGGGTGGTGGTGAGAACGTGAGTCGAACCAATACTCCCAAAATGTTGTCGCTCCGTCATTCATCCATTTTCCGAAGCCATGGGGCTCGTCGGCGATCAAAAGCTTCAGAGCAATGTCTGCTCTGCCGTATTCAAACAGCTTTCTCGTTACTATATCAGTACCGAAAATTCCGGTGTCATAATAACCGAGTTTATCATAGTAATCGATAAAGTTTTCCTTTGTTCTCTCATCTCCAAGACCAACGTCAAGGGCAAAAGCATTAGCTCCCTGTCTTAAGCCTATGAAATTACCGTCCCAAGGATTGAAGTATGCTACCTTCATAGCGTTCAGACGCTCTGCAATTCGCTTCTCAAGCATGGGGATATCTTCATCTTTACCAATATGTCTTGCAATCTCTATTGTTTTTTCAAGAGCCTTTACGTAGAAGTAGTTATTTACGAACGGAGCAGGCAGCTCGACAGGACCGGGAGTACACCATTCACCAAGACACCACTCGCCGGGTGTATCAGAGTTGACAAGCATATTTTCGCTATGAGACTCAAGATACTCAAAATAGTGTAGCATTTGGGGATAGAAGCGCTCAAGGTTTTTATCATCTCCGTAATACTTCCACATCTCATAAGGAAGTACGACAATTGCCGATCCCCAACCGCCGGGACCACCGCCGCTGTGAGTATAAGGCGCGGTGTACTGAATATGTCCTGTCAATCTGTCTTGACAGTCGGATATATCCTCCATCCATTTTTTATAGAAGGAATACATATCGAGGATATGCATTGCGGAGCGACAGGTAAGCTGACCGTCACCTGTGTATCCCCTACGCTCTATATGAGGGCAGTCGGAAGGCATACCGTGATGCATATTACATCTCTGTGTATTGAGGTAAGTACTATATATCCAATTCAGTGTTTCGTCGCTCGAATTAAAGGATGAGGTGATCGGAACGGCTGTGTGTGTTCTTAACACCTCTACAACCTCTGCTGCGCCTTCCACCTTAAAATATCTGAAGCCGTACCAAGAGAACATATTCTTGATCAGAACGAGCTCTTTTCCTACCGTAGCCTCAAACCTCTGCCATGCAGAATGCGTTTCATCAAGCTCGCCATTTTCCGTTATTTCCTCGGAAAATGTAACTTTTATTTTACATTTTTCGCCAACAGAACGAAGGACAGGTATACCCGCCATATTCGCTCCAGCGTCATATACCGTCGCATTCTCGGTTTTGCAAACAACCTTAGGGGTATACTTCTCAACAACTGTATCTCTTGGACAATCGGAAAAATAATACTCGGTCTCGGGAGTTCTCTCGGCTATCACAGAGGGAAGCTCGGAGTCATCAAAATCATAGGAGAGAGCTTTTGGATCCCAATCGGTATAATCATGAATCTCAAACTCAAGCAGGTTGCTCGCTTTAACAAAACTATCAAGGTATTTATCCTCCGTGGAGGTGCCTACATATCTAACGCCCGATTCCGTCTCAATACGCAGGGATAAACAGAGCTTCTTGTTACCAAATGGTTTTTCCTGCCTTGTTCCGTCATACCATCCGTTACCAAGCATAGTTGCAATTGTATTTCTACCTACTCTTAATAAGGCTGTTACGTCATATTCATTAACGTAGGAACGAACTGCCATTATCTCCCCCATCGGGAAGTCTCTGTGCTCAAAATTAGTGCTGAGCGGCTGAAAAAGATCATCCGTACCAAGAGCACCATTTACGTAAAAAACAAAGGTGCCGAATCCAAGTATACGCAGAGTTGCCCTCTTCACATTCTCATCAAGTATAAAATTAGTCCTGATAACAGGGCAAGCATCATTTTTTCCGGTGCCAATCCATATTGCACTGCCAAAAACCTCGTTGTGTTTCATATTTTTCACCTCATAAGTTATTTGCTAAGATAGATTTTAATATATTATTCGCTCTTTGTCAATGCTCGAAGGCCATAAATACATAAAAAATCGGCTTATTTTTAGAAAAGAGGTCTTACTTGCGCTCATTGACATACTTAATATATTGCTTTTTGTATACCATTGGTTGTCCTTTTGCACATATGTCATTTTTCTTCAATAAATTATTAAAAAAAATTAAATTTTGTTGTTGACATTTCTTTTCTTTTATGTTAAAATTGTGTTGTAATAAATAAAAAATATTTTTTAAGGAGCATCTCACAATGAAAAAACTCGGTAATTTCCTTTGGTGCGTACTCGGCGGTTTCCTCTTCGCTGCAGTATACTTCCTTCTCGGCGTAGTTCTTTGCGTTACTATCGTTGGTATCCCCTTCGCAAAGCAGGACTTCAAGCTTGCTAAGCTCGTCTTCAAGCCCTTCAACAAGAACATAGTATTCGTAAGAAAGCGCCCTGTTCTTAACGTTCTCTGGAACCTTTGCGGCGGTATCGTTCTTGCAGCATTCTACTTCGTGCTCAGCGTAGTTCTCTGCGTAACTCTTGTTGGTATCCCCTTCGGCAAGCAGTGCTTCAAGCTTGCTAAGCTTTCCTTCAAGCCCTTCGGCAGAACTGTTGCATAATTAACCGCATACATAAAAAGCGCACCGATACGGTGCGCTTTTTATATCTTTTTCTACTTGAAACAGTCGACAGAGTATGCTAATATATTAATAGAAGGAAAAAATTATTTACCTCGAGGAAAAAATGAAAATATACGATATTTCAAGAGAGCTGCTCTCATCCCGAGTATATCCCGGTGATCCGACACCCAAGCTCAGAGTCCTGTCATCGATTGATGAAGGCGATCTATACAACCTCACCGCTATAAACATGTCAGTGCATTGCGGTACCCATATTGACGCTCCACTGCACTTTATCAGTGGCGGAGAGTCTATATATGAGATGGATCTTTCTCTCACTGTCGGTCCTGCCTGCGTCATAATTCACAACGGAATCATGGACAAGACCGCTGCATTGACAGTTATCGAAAAGGCCAAGGAGTACGGCAACGATGCATCCAAAAGAATACTCATCAAAGGAAACTCTACTGTAAGTGAGGAAGCTGCGATCGAGCTCGGAGATTCGGGAATAATGCTTCTCGGCGTTGAGAGCATGAGTGTAGGTCCTATTAATGCACCAATGGCAGCGCACATTGCCCTTCTCTCCAAAAAAGTAGCCATACTTGAAAATCTGAATCTTGATGAAGTCGAGGAGGGAGAATATTTCCTCTCTGCCGCACCAATCAAAATTGAAGGAGCAGAAGGCTCTCCCTGTCGGGCGATACTGATAAAACAATAATATAAAAGGACAGAGAATCAATTTGCTTTCTCTGTCCTTTTTTTATATTCGGGACGCTTACTGCAGATCACTCTTGACTAAAGCACCGAAATTCTTGTATTTACCTTTATTTTTCGACCGTCTTCACCGTAGCGAAAACATCGTCGTTGATAGAAGGATTGACCTTTACGGCGTTGCCTTCCCCATCGTGTACACACGTGTACGCAATCTCGTCGGTAAGGTAAAGCTTGTTAGTCTCATCTGTTAATGCCTCAACAAGAGCGTTACGAGCGTTATAAACATACAGTTTGCCTCCGTCTACTTGAAGACCGTCAATATCGAAGGATCTGATCATATAGTTGGGAAGACCTGCATCGTGGCTCACCCATCTTGCGGAAACAAGCGAGTCGATATCCCTGCCCATTCTGGAGTTCTTAATTATAACACTACCGTCGAATATGCTATTATAATCAAGGCGAAGGCAGATAAATGCGCCGACGCTGATACGATAGACGTTCTCGATGTAGAGTTCTCCGCCTCCAATAACCAAAATACCAAAACCGAGCGTCGAGTTGGTTATTCTCGCATTGTAGAGTCCCTGATGAGAGTCAAAGCGGTCTACGTAACAATTGTCCATGGTGACGTTACGGCAGAAATTGCTGCCCATAACTCCGTGATACATCTTTCTGTTAGTTATAACCTCACCGGTCTCCTCATTTTCATACTGGACGATGTTCTTGAAGCCGAGGTTTACGCAATCGGTAGCGGTAATATCATAGCTGCCCATCTCGTTACGGATATTTCCCTTTTCCTCTCTCGTAGCTCCCTGGAAGAAGCTATGTGCCTGATGCCCCTGAACAAGGCAGTCGGTCATAATCGCATTATTGCAGTTACGGAAAGCAAAGAAACCTGCATAAGGAACTCCATAGGACTTATCTGCACCGTAGAAGTCAATAACACCGTCGCCGTTTCTATCAATTTCAATAGTGAGCTCTTCATTGTATATACGGTGCTCTACATTGTGCACTGTAGTGTTTGATCTTTCGACCGCTATTCCCCTTCCGTAATAACAATAGTGGTTTTCGTAATCAGGATCAACCTTTTTAGGCTGAGGAACTAAGGTCTTGATGTATCCGTTACCTATTGAAACCGGCGTTTCATTTATACTATATACCGTGATAGAGGTTACTTCATTATAATCATACTGAATAGGCGTTGTGGGATCTACGTCTCCGTTTTCATCCACGAGGATCATCTCATTCTTATTAACACCGCCGTTAGCATTTTCACCATAGCGAAGATATATTCTCTCGTTGCTGTCCACAACCTTGAGAAGAACGGGAGCTTCAAAGGTCAAACCTACATTTTTCTGTCCTTTAGAAAGCTTAAAGCCCTTGGGAACGTCAAGCTGAACCGGAGCATTGTCAGGCAAAACCTTAAAAACGTTTAGTAAGCGAAGGTTGGAGAGCCAAGATACCTGACTATCATCAAAAATCAAGGTTGCGCCACACCAATCGGTATCTGTCTTTACGGGAATCTCCTCTGTGAGTAAACCGATATAATAAGTCGCACCGGACTTTCCGCACACAGGCAATCCACGCTTGTTCGCAGCCTCGTGTGCCGCCCTTATAGCAACTGAATCATCGGTAACACCGTCTCCCTTTGCGCCAAAATCCTCATAATAGAGCGCACCGGAAACATGGCTGTTTTCATCGCATCTCACAGGTCCTACAAGGCATTCGGTGAAAGCTGTACATACTTTTCTTTCCATTTGTTTTTATCTCCCTTTCATGGATATCATAAGTAGAAATATTCGCTTTTATCAAAAAAACTTATCGGCGTTCCAACGCCACAAACGATTATAAATTCACTTTTTTGACCACAATTATTTACTTTTATGGTCAAATAACTCAAAACAAGATCAAAACGACCTCTAACAAAAAAATGTTTGAAAATATAAAGTTTAGACTCGCAAAGAACCAACGATTGACCTTGCATTTTCAAAAAAGCGGACAACAATGCAAGGCAAAAAGCAAGCAAGCAGACGAGGTTTAGGACGCGATCATTCTTACAAGCATGAACAATTGCATCAATTAGTTTCAAAGTGACAGTTTTATGCACTCAAATGTTCCTCGTAGGTACTATAACTCATTTCTGTTTTTTTGTCAATACATTTCAGTCAAAAAAACGTTTCATTTGTTTTGTAAAAAAACGCTTGTCAGTTTTAGACAAACTCTCGTCTCCTTTTTTGGTTGCTTTGCATCTTGACTTTTTTCCGCATATTATTTAAAATGTATTTAGTTAGTTTTTATAAAAAAGGAGCAAAACATGAAACGAACACATTTCAGAAGGCTTTTGCCAATGTTGCTGACGCTTGTTACCGTGATCGTCTGCATTATCGGTATAACAGCAACCGCAACAGAGCCCACTCACTCAAACGAGATCAAGTACGCTAACCTTGTTCTCAATGATGACGTGGACCTCGTATTCTGGGCAGACGTCTCGGAAGAGACTGCACAGAACAAGGATACGTTCATGACTTTTAACGACAGCGCTCCCGTTTTCTATTCCCAGACACAGGAAATAGACGGTGTGACATACGTCGTGTATCGCCTCAACAATATCCTTCCGCAGAACATTGGCGATCAGGTCATTGCTAAGCTTTTCATCGACGGCGCGTTGAATAGCTACACAGTATTCAGCGTTAAAGAATACTGTCAGTACGTACTTAACAACAGCGAATCAGAGGCTCTCAAGACTCTTGTGAGCGATCTTCTCGTTTATGGAGAGGAATCTCAGAAGCTTGCCGGCCACGATCCCGAATCATACGTTACCGTGGACGTCGAGGGTCTCGTCAGCAGCCCTGCTCCCGACGGCTTTAAGGTTCTCTACGGAACCGAAGAGCTCGATAACCTCGTAAGAAACGCTTCTGTAAAGATCGGTCAGTCCAAGATCGATATGACAAACGGCTTAGAGCTTATACTCAACGTTGCTCTCCCCGAGGGCGCCAATCCATCCGATTACACCGCAGTTCTCACCATTAACGGCAGAGAGCAGGAGGTTAGGATAGTTGAAAGCGGATATTATTTCCGCGCTATCTTCGGCGGTATCTACTCATACGAGCTGTTTGACAAAGCAAAGATCGATATATACAAAGGTGACGTACGCGTAAGTAAGTCGGTTACACTCTGTCTTGCATCATATCTTGATGCTCTCAACGATAAGGAAGCATATACCGATCTAACCAACGCTTACTACAACTACGGCTACTCCGCTCATGTTTACGGCGGTTCCCACACCATAGCTATGCCCGGTGTAATTGAAGGTGCGGGTATGAACACCACACGTTACGATGACTACGGTACTGTTACATACACCTGTGGCTTCTGTGGCGAAGTTATTGATTCCATCGAAGCCTCTCACATTCGTAACTTCGACGGAAATAACGCAAACGGAAGCCCCGCTAACAGCTCCGAGGACGGTGATCGCTTCACCATCACCACCGAGTACGAGGGCGATAACGGTTATCTCTCCGTCATCCGTGACGTTGAGTCCAATACCGGAACAGGTTCTCTCAGCTACTACGTAGACTTCGGACATGCGCGTCTTACCGCAGTTAGCGATACTGTTGACTCTCTTGGTCAGTATAGGAGCAACAAGTACACTTTTGATATCAGTGTTAAGGCTCCAGAAGCCGGTCTGACCGACTTCTCCATCTACCTGCAGAACACCAACACTACAGGCTCCAGCCGTAATCTCACGCTTCTTGACGTTTCCTCATCCGGTGCTATATTGAACAATCTCACCACCATCACTCCCGAGGGAACAATCACAAGCGATAAGTGGACCGATATCACCGTTACTATTGACTTCTACCGTTCCAACGGCGATAGCTTCATTTATTTTGAATATTACGTTAATTACGCTCGTGTTGCGGGAATCTCCGTGCCTAACACACTCTTCAACGGTGCTTTCTCAAGAATCTACTTTGCAATAGATAACAACGAGCTTGAAGACGGACAGGGTGTTCTTATCGACAACATCATGCTAGCACAGGACTGCGTTCACTCTTTCACAGGTAGCGTTGCTCAGCAGGTAGCACTTGAAACCTCCGGTAGCGTACGCGCTATGGCGGATAAGGTTCACAACGAGTTTGATATATCCGACTTCTCTTACGTTGTACGTTGGAGGAGCGGAACCACTCAGGTGTACGTTGAGGAACAGGGACTCAGGACTATGGATACCGAAGCTTATCCAGATCCCGAGGCTACACCCAAGAGATACGATCACCCCAGAGTTCTCTTCAATTCCGACGATATTCCCGCAATTGTTGAGAATATGCATAAAGAAGAAAACGCGCGAGCATTCGCTACCTTTATGTCCAAGGTAAACTCCAATGTTGACGGCAAACTTACTCCTATTGAACAGGTTCAGCCTCAATCGTTTGAGTATACCAACTACGACGTAAGCGTTCTCAGAGCTATCGAGGCTAAAGCACTCTACTACGCTCTGTTCAAGGACGATCCAAATTATCCCGATGCCAAGCTCCACGGCTACGAGGCGGTCTACGCGATGAAGAATTATCTTCTCACCTTCGCGGTACAGTATGACTTCTCCGACCAGTGCCGTATGTACGGTGAGGGTATGTATTACACTGCTCTCGTATACGACTGGTGCTACGATCTTCTCACCGAGGAAGACAAGACTCAGTTCAGACTTGGAGTACAGAACCTTATGTGTGACGGTACGAGCAACACTCCTTGGCTCGGTACCACGCACGAGGGACGTAAACTCGAGGGCGGTTTCCCTGCTCTGGCCGTAGAGGCTCAGACTCCCCTTACCGGTCACGGTGCAGAGGCTCAGGTTCTGCGTGACTACTTCTCCTTTGCTATTGCAATCTACGACGAGGATCCTTCCTGGTACGATTACGTAGGCGGTATGATCTATGCCAACTACGTTGATGCGCGTAACTACTTCTACACCGCAAGCTACTATCCCGACGGCTCCGCAGGATATAACGTATACCGTTACGTATGTGACCTCTACAACGCATGGCTCTTCAGGGGCATGGGCGTAGAGCTTCCTTACAACGAGGAAAATATGGCAACCGTTATCCACGGCCTTATGGCAATGGAGATCAACGATAACTTCATGTTTGCTACTGCTGACGGTTCCGGTACTTCCTCTCACGGCCAGTACAGACTTAACACCACAGTTGGTGATGCTGCGCTCATCTCGTCCTACCTGTTCAATGATAACGTAGCTCTTACAACAGCTCTCAGACTCTGTGAATATGAATATCTGAGAAACGGTTTCTCTCACCAGCTCGGAATAAGCTGCGCATACTACCTCATTCTTACCTCAAACGGACTTACCCCTGCAGATGACTACAGAGAGTACGTTGACAACGTTGAGTATCACGGCGGCTTCCAGCAGCAGGTAATCTCCCGTAACAGCAAGGATAAAGACAGTGTAGTCGTGCTCATGCAGGGCGCACAGCACTATCCCGGCGGACATACTCACCAGAATGCAGGTAGCTTCCAGATCTGGTATAAGGGTATGCTTACCCGTGACGACGGTCTTTACGACGCGTACGGAAGTGACCACCACTTCTTCTACCATATGTCTGCGACCGCGCACAACACTCTTCTTATCTTCAACGATGAGTTGAAGAACATGCCCGTAGGACCTAACAACAAGACCGGCTTCTACAACGGCGGTCAAAAATATGAGCTCGGTATTCCGACAAGCTTCAACTCCTGGGTAAAGGATGAGAAGTTCTCATACGGTGATCTTCTCGCTCTTGAATACGACAACGAGGATAACCCCTCCTACGTTCTGTTCTCTAACGATATAACCAAAGCATACGACGAAGACACCGTCGACTATGTTGAGCGTTCCATTATGACTCTCTACACCGGCGATGATGAAACACCTATGGTTATGTTCGTATTTGATAATATTACTACCGACAGCCCTGACTTCCAGAAGACCTTCCTCCTTCAGTGCGCTGAAGAGCCCTACGTTGACGGCAACACTGTTACCGTTGATAACGGTGAGGGTAAGATGGTCCTCACTTCCCTTCTCGGCAATGATACGATCAAAGCGTACGGAAGAACGAGTGTCAACGGTGTAGTTGGCGGTGGCGACGGCTCCGAGAGATTCTATCTCAGCGGCCAGAACATGAACCTCATCCCCGGCGGCGCTACCAGTATCGGCGACCGTAACAGCGACCTTAGCGTAGTATGGGGTCACCTTGAAGTTATGGCTGATAAGGGACAGAAGACCAATCAGCTTATGAACGTTATCTACGTAAGCGATTCCGGAACAGTTGTAAGCGCATCTCCTACTCTCCTCGAGAGCGACTATATGACCGGCGCTACGTTCAAGGATAAGGTCGTAATGTTCATTAATGACAGCATCTATTCCTCCGATCCTCACACCTTCGTAACCACAGGTGAAGGCACTATGACCTATTACATCAGCGGTCTTACCGAGGGTTCATGGAAGGTAAATGTAAACGGCGTTGACGTTGGCGAATACACGGCAACCGAAGAGGGTAAGATGATTTCCTTCCAGGCAGATCCCGGTACAGTAACTATCGTTCCTAACGATGCGCGTCCCGCAGGAACAAGCCCCATTAAGTACTTCCTTAACGGTGGTACACTTCCCGAGGGAACTCCCGAATACTACTTCAGAGGCGAGGTTACTCGTCTTCCCATCCCCACCAAGGAAGGCGCTACCTTCGTTGGCTGGTTCCTTGACGAATCCTTCGAAACACCGATTTCCGAAATACCGGCAACAGAAACACAGAGACTTAAATTGTTTGCTAAGTGGGTTGCTCCCATAGTCAATATAGACTATACTCAGGGCGGCTTGCTTTCAGATTATCCAGATCTCAACTACAACAAAGACGGCGGCGGAGACTTCAAGATCGTTAAGGGCGAAAGTCCATACTTACTCTGGATGGATAATGATGCTGCAGGTGGATCTATCATAGGTAAAGACGGTAAATATTCATCATATGCAAATGAGTCACACCAGATTACCTTCACCCTTTCGCTTGGTAGAAACGGTAGCGAAAGACTCTCTTCTAACCAGATCTACTTAAGAGATACAAAAACACCTAACGGCGCTTCCCGATATATCAACGTCTTCAAAACCGACACTTCCGGCGGTCTTTACTTAGGTCAGTCCCTTAAGTTTGGAAACCTTCCTCAGAACGGAATGTTCACCTTTGCTATCGTGCTTGATTTCGATAACGGTGAGATCATAGCATACGACGAAGGCGGTGTGCGTCTTAACGCTTCATCCTTCGCATCCGTTGGCATTTCGCTTCCTTCCGAGTATTCAAGCTATAGCGAATGGTTGGAGAATTTAAGCGGTAACGGCAGCTCACTCATCACCTTCAAGTGCACCAGCACGGGATCTATCCGTGTAGGTTGCATTAAGGTTTCTATGGGTAACTATGCTTCCGATTGCTCTAACTTCGGACCTAACTCCTCCGCTCACAAGTGGGATGAGGGAGTTGTAATCACCGAGCCCTCGAGCACCGACTGTACTCCCGGCTCCATCATGTATACCTGCCAGGAATGTGGCATCACCAAGGTCAAGTCCATCGCATCCAATGAGACTCACGCTTCCCTCGAGCTTGTATATGAGGACGGCGTAGCAACTTACCTTTGCGGTAAGTGCGGCGGTAGGTTTGTAATCGAAGAGGGCTATTATATGGATGGTACCGATTCCAACTCAATTAACGGCGTAGGTAACTCCACCAGCTTCTCGGTTGAGGCAGGTACTCAGAAACCTCTTATCAATGAAGACGGTCAGTATGAGCTCCTTGTAAATAAGGTTCTCAGAAAGGAAGCCCAGGTACAGCTTTGGATTCCTTCTATGAGCCCCGACTTTGCAAGCTTCAACTCTTCCTCTAACGCTACAGGATTTATCTCCTTCAAGATCAACGCGTATATGGATAAGGAAGGCGTATTCATGCAGCTCGTTGACACCAATTCCAATGCAGGCGATGACCGTTGGACCGCTAACGGATGTCTTGTTGATCACTTCTTCGAGATCTCCACTCCCGATGCTAACGGCAAGGTCGTTGCAACCGGTTGGGACGGTATAGTTCTTAAGGAAGTCACCACCGGAAGCGATAAGTTCTCCGGCTGGATGGATATTAAGATCGCTATTGAGCTTGACGGCGATAACGACACGATCACGCTCCACTACTACGTTGACGGTCAGTACGTTGACAGTTCAACTAAGGAGCTCACCATCAGCTCTAACTCCATCAACAGTATTTACATTTCCGGAAAGACCAAGACACGCGGAAGCGGTATCATGCTTGATGACATTGCATTCGGCTGTTCTACCATGTCCGGATGGGGCTTTGATGACTGATCAAGTCAGCTTAACCTAAAAAACTGCGAAGGCTTACTTTAAACGAGCCTTCGCAGGACATAATAACCGGCAAACGGGCATCGCAAAAGCGCGATGCCCGTTCTTATTATACGTAAAATTCTTGGTATCCGGTAGAAAGCTCAAGAGAAAGAGTGCCATATTCAATTCTTCCCTTCACCCCATCCGGTACATCAATATGAAGAAGTATGCCTTCTGCATTACGGCGCCAGCCAAAGTGACAGATACCCGATTTAAAGCTATAGCTGGCTTCGGCGTGATCAAGTAAATCGGGTACGGAAGGAGAAAAGATAACTTCATCCTTATCTCGCATATACGGATTAACTCTCAGGCCGGCCAAACGACTCTCAAAAATGCGAATAATATCACCCAAGAAATGGTGATTTTCCGACTCGTTAAGCCCGTTTTCCTTAATCGACTCGCAAAGAGCTGTGGCTCCTCGCCTTATCATAGATCCGTAGGAGGGCTCGTCCTCGCGTGTTATCAGCTTAAGAGCAAGATCGACGTCGCCGCCGTCAATAAGGACATCGAAAATAAACCTTAGTCCTATCATACCGACATAGAGGTGATCATCCTTAGAGTGGATCAACTCGATCAATCGAGCATA
This sequence comes from Clostridia bacterium, assembly GCA_017456895.1. GTDB lineage: Bacteria > Bacillota > Clostridia > Oscillospirales > CAG-272 > UBA1740. The sequence goes on along the minus strand of JAFTIN010000059.1, from coordinate 4,564 downwards.
AGCTCTTTCTTTTTCTACCTCTTCAATAATGCCATGCGAGATAATAAGAGTCTCGGATGTTTGGCAGTCGCCAACGGCCCTCATAGTGTCAAGATCGATAAGATGCTTACGAATAGCAAGGCGAAGATCCGCAGCAAAGGACTCGACGTATCCTTTTCTCCCTTTATCTCCGAGAAGATCAAAGATGAAGGCGCTCTTTTTCAGAATATCATAAGCGGTAACGCTGTCAGTCAGAACAAGAGGCGCAGAGATAGGCTCTCCCTCAGCTCGCGGTTGACACCAATCACCAAGGCCTATAGCGATAAGTCCACGCTCATCGCGTCGAGAATCAAGGTATAATAAATACCGATACAATGCGTCTGAATAGCCGTCGGGAAGGTCTATGTATCCATCATATTTGTATGCATAGTAAGGAACTGTGACGATAGCGCTGTCCCACATGGGACCATTTCCCCAGGAAAATCCCCAGCCGGTGGTAGGGACTATACCGGGAAGCGATCCGTCCGCACGCTGCGCTCTGATGAGAGAGGTAAGCCAAAATACAAGATCACGTGAGCAGTCAAAGTTGTAGATCAACTGCTCTGCCGAGACCGAAATATCACCCGTCCAGCCGTTTTTTTCTCTGTGGGGGCAATCGGTCGGGAAATAGTGAAAATTGGAGACATTTGCATTAATTCCCATCAAAAAAAGTGTGTTGAGCGTATCCGATGAGGAGGAAAAGGAGGCTCTGCGGGGATTACCGGAAGATATTATCTCAAAAGTTAAGAGATCATCGGTTGCCTGCTCCCTCGTAATGCCCTCAACAAGAACATAGCGAAAACCATGATAGGTAAACGGAGGAATAAACACCTCCTCCCCCTCTCCCGAAAGAACAAATACATCGGTCTGATATAGGTGGATGTAATCTGCATAATCAGGCTTGAGGGTGTATATAGAATTTAGATTGAACTCGCCTGAGTCGGTAAGTCGCTCCCCGTGGCGCAAGGTTACCGTTTGTCCCTTATTTCCCTTTATCCTGATCCTACACACTCCGGCGGAGGACCTGCCAAAATCATAGAGGTATCCCGACACTTTCGTAGAAGGGATATTCTCCCCGGCGCGAAAAGCAGTCTTGAGGTAGCATACGTCATTTTGCTCTGTTATTTTAATGGGTTTGAGCTCAGCCACTTTCACAATCGGTGACGCCTTGCATATCTCTACACTACCCTTTGGTTTGGGTGATAAAGAGACATTATGCCAACAAGAGTCGTCAAAGTCCGGCATATTCCAGCCTTTAATATAAAGACGCGAATCTATATGTGTGCCGTATCTGTACATATCGTAGACGATGTGAGATGGGTGAGTCTTAAAAGATTCATCAGAGGTGATCGTGAAAAAAGATCCCTCCCCTTTGGCAACAAGGTCCACAGCTACTGAGAGTGGCGCCCTAAAAGTCGCTTTGTCAAAATCCCAGCTCGTAACCGTCTGATTTGCAAAGCCGTTACCGAGTATGATACCTATAGCATTTTTACCTTTTGTAAGATATTTTTCCACGTTGTACTCGTCATAGCAGACGAGATCATCCGGATTTGATATATAAGGCGCAAGATAACCCTTGGTTATATTTTTACCATTGATATACAGCTCGTAAAAACCGGGTGTTGCGATACGCAGGATCGCCTTCTCGGGTTCAAAATCAAGCGTAAAACTTCTACGTATGTACGGCGCCGGAATACTCTTTTTTTTCGTCGTATATTCGTCGGCTGCTCTTATAAAGCTCTCTAACATAATGATGAGCACCTCTCACTTTTTTATTCTATTCTATCACATTGTTGCGTGTTTTTCAACTTTATTATATTTTTTTCACAAACAGGTCGACAATTCACAGAAAATATGATATACTGTCATTAGCAAAAAAACGGAGGTCACAATGCCTAATCTTATTCCTTTGCCAAAAAGCTATACCCTGCTCTCGAGCAGAACGCAGCTAATAAAGAATTCAATACGCTGCACTAAACCGGAATGGTCATGCCATGCAGATGCCTTTTCCTGCCTTTTTGAAAAAGCGCACTCCGTAAAGCTCACAAGGGATGATGTCGGAGGAATCGAACTGCACTATGACGGTTCGCTCGCGAGCGACTCCTACAGAATAAATACAAGTCGAGCACTCGATATTTACGCTTCAGATAGCGAGGGGCTATGCTACGGACTTGCGACAGCTCTGCAGCTTGCCGTTATGAACGAGGGAGAAATTACCCTCCCTGAAGTCGAGATCACCGACTACCCCGATAAGGACTACCGCTCTGTAATGGTTGATCTTGGCCGTGAGTGGCACCCCTTTGACAAGCTCTTAAAGTTCGTTGATCTTTGCTTCTTCTACAAGATAAAATACATAAATCTTCACTTTGCGGACAATAAGCTATACACCTTGCCCTCAAAGGCTTTTCCAAAGCTCAATGTCAGCGGAAAATTTTATAGCGAGAAACAGATAGCTATGCTCCGCGATTACGCTACGTCCCGCGGAGTCATTCTTATCCCCGAGTTTGAATGTCCGGGGCACGCGCCCGTACTCAACACCTTCTACCCCGAAGTGTTCGCTGATAGAAGCGAGGGTGAAGGCGGAGTGTTCCGCAACGAGTCCGGCGAGCTGATCAGCAACAAAGCCTTGATCTGTGCAGGAGGCGATCGAGCTGTGGAAGGCGTAAAGACTCTGCTGCGTGAAATAGCAGATCTCTTCCCCGAAGCACCGTATATCCATATAGGCGGTGACGAGGCAAACATCGCGCTGTGGGCTCAGTGTTCGGACTGCAAGGAATATATGAGAAGGAATAGGATCGAGGATGTGTACGCCCTTTACAGTGACTACGTCTCAAGGATAACAAGGCACGTGCTTTCATTAGGCAAGGTGCCGATCGTATGGGAGGGCTTCCCCGAAAAGGGCGCAGATAAAATTCCTCCCGAGACAATAGTCATATCCTGGGAAAATCATTACCAGACGACTCATCAGCTCCTTAACGAGGGCTTCAAAATTATTAACTCGTCCTGGAAGCCACTGTATATCGTACCCGCAAACACAACTCCCGAGCCGAGATTTAGCTGGGGAGCAAAGGAGATCTTCGAGTGGAACGTATACAACTGGCAGCACTGGTGGGAGCAATCGGTCGCCTTCAACCACCCGATCAACGTTGAGCCTACCGAACAGGTTATCGGAGCTATGCTCTGTGCTTGGGAGATGACATACGACCAGGAGATCAACCATATTATGGCGAATCTTCCCGCCCTCGCAGAGCGCACCTGGACGACTAAATATTTGCGTAGCTTTGAGGAGTTCCGTTCCGCATTTAAGTCACTGTATTATTTCTCCGCGAGAATTATACAAGATATATAATCTCATCGAATCATTCAACATTTTAGAGTATAACCAAGTTTTTTGTAAATAATCATTATCATTTTATGACAACAATGTTTAAAACTAAAAGCAAATCTATTTTTATCATTTTATCATCTGTGTTTTTTATACTTGTACTTTTAGCCGGTGGAGCCGTTATATATGTTAGTGACTATTACCGTGCTACAGACGAGGCCGAGATAAGCTTCGCCCCCGAAGAAAATATACAAAGCTATACAACCGATGATGGCCATATCGTCTTCGAACCCGAGTCTTACGAAATAGGATTTATCTTCTATCCCGGAGGAAAGGTCGAACACAGAGCGTATCAGCCTCTCATGGCAGAGCTTGCGCGAGAAGGTGTGCTCTGTATCCTCATAAAGATGCCCTTTAATCTCGCAGTGCTTAATATGGATGCTGCGGATGGAATAAAGGAAAACTTCTCTGAGGTTGAAAGATGGTACATCGGAGGTCACTCGCTCGGTGGATCAATGGCGGCCTCACACCTTGTAAAAAACGCAGCAGATTACAGCGGTCTCGTTCTCTTAGGCGCATATTCCACCCAAGATCTTTCCGGCAAGGATCTGGATGTGATCTCGATCTATGGAAGCGAGGACAAGGTAATGAACCGCGAGAAGTACGAGGAGTGTCTCGCCAACCTTCCTGAGGACTATCTCGAAGTCGTTATTATCGGCGGGTGTCACGCTTTCTTTGGCAGCTACGGTACTCAGGACGGTGACGGTACCCCGACTATTTCTGTCGATGAGCAGATCGAACTCACGGTAATTAGAATTATGGAAATGATAAACAAGGAATGAGACCGCGGTTAATCCGTTCCTCGTGGTATGCTCTGTGCCTGCGGTATGCGAACTCCCCGTTTCGCGTTGCGAACGAGAGTTCGTCCCCTCTGACTGTGACAAAAAATAAAGGACACCCACACGGAGTGTCCTTATTTTTTGGCGCAGGCTGAGGGATTCGAACCCCCGTGAGAATTACCTCTAACGGTTTTCAATTCAACGTGCCCTGTCAAGTCGCATAGTCGAAATGTGCGCAAGGCATAATGAGAACAATAACTGGTCGCCTCGCTGAAAAGGCAGGCAAGTGGTATGCCGTCATCAACCTTTATACTCCCGAAGGAAAAAGAAAGGAGAAATGGATGGGGCTTAACCTCGAAGCAAAAAAAGGAAGCAAAACCGA
>JAFTIN010000058.1 GCA_017456895.1 Clostridia bacterium | reverse complement strand
GCGGCTTCTTCATTAAAATTTCCTCGTTCAGTGGCGATAAATTTCGCAAATAAGGCGTCTTTTCGACCAAGCTCGCTATAGTTTTCTATTGCTTCGGGATCGAAGAAGGCGGCTTCTTCATTAAAATTTCCTCGTTCAGTGGCGATAAATTTCGCGAATAAGGCGTCTTTTCGACCAAGCTCGTGGTAGTTTTCTATTGCTTCGGGATCGAAGAAGGCGGCTTTTTCATCCAAACCGATCCGCTCAACCTAAATAATAAAAAACCGCTATCAATCGTGACAGCGGTTTTCATTATGCTTCTTTTAAATGATCTCAACGAGCTTGATTGCTCCGGCCTTGAGAAACTCGATATTTTCCTCGTCGTAGACGGTGTCCTTCGGGGTATGTATCTTATCCATATACAGGAGTCCGCACTTGTATTTTTTGAGTGCGGAAACACCTACGCCTATATCAAAGTTTCTTTGATCGGAGGGGTAGAAGACACCCTTAGACTCCGTGAGCACGGTGTAGGTGTCGGTATTCGGGAAGGCCTCCTTGATCTTCGGGGCAAGGTGTGCTGACTTCTTCTTGAGCGCAAAGAGTATGTTCTTACCGTCGGAAACACAGTCGAAATTGATGATCGGCTTAGATGTTTTGACCGACTTATGGGCCTTGGCATAGCTTGCAGAGCCGATCAGACCTCTTTCTTCAAGGTCAAAGAAGATGAAGGCTGCCTTATCTCTTTCACCCTCTGGCAGATTCCTCATAATGTCTATCAAGAGCGTAACACCGGATGTGTTATCGTTGGCGGTGTGCTTGTTAGCAGGGCCGCTCATGGCGAGATAGAGTATCAGCCATAGGAGGGCATATCCGCCGATAAGTGTTAACATATATAGCGGCTTAGATCCGGTTTTCTCGAGTACGATAGGAGATGCGACGAACATTATCAAAATGGGGATAATGAACATAACAGTTGTCAAAACAAGCTGATATATCAAATATACGGGAAAGCACTTCGGCGTAATAAAGTTCGGGAGTGGCATGACTGCGCAGGTGTCGTAGTGCGCGGTGTAGACGACCTTTGCGCTCTGTGGATCGCCGACTACGACGTTTTGCGAGCCACCCGGACCGCTTTCAACTTTTACGGGGTAACCGTAGCCCTCCGCCAGCGACGTCAGATAATCTCGGAAGCTCTTCTTCTGCTCCTTGGTCTTCCTGACCTCGTATTTATCAAAAATTTCTTTCGTTGTTTGTGTCATTATATACCTCTTTCGATACTGCTGATATGATACGGATATTCTATCACATTTTTTATTGATTTGCAAGGTGTGGGGCCCAAATTTTAACTTACTATAAATAATTTTTCTTCTTCCTTGACTTTGAGCCGTCTTTCTTATATAATCTATATATATGAAAGGAGTTATCCTATGGAAGATATAGAACGCTACGGCGATTACGACGAGATCGACGAAGCTCCTCAGGGGAGCAAAAATCCTGTTACCACAATTATTAAAGCGATAATTATTTCTCTTTGCTTTATCGTGGTCGGGCTGATACTATTCCGCGTTATTCTCTTTAATTACTACCCGAAGGGTATGAAGAACGTGTATTTTGATGAGAAGCTCTCGGAGTATTACTCTCTTCAGGACGGTGAGATCTTTGCCAAGACTCAGAAACTTCGCGCCCCGTATGACGATCCTGATTTTGCCAGCTTTTTCGCAGACAACCTTATTATAATTAAAGACGTAGGCCAGTTGCAGCTCTCTGTCAGATACAACTCGTCCCTTTTTGACACGATTGAAGAAAAGTACGGCGTGAGACTCGATCCCGAGTCTGACTCGCTCTTTGAATTCGAACTTGAGAGAGTGCCGTTTGAGGAGGGAAGAGAGGCCGAGACTGTAGGTACTCTTACTCACTCGGAGTCTGCTTCGCTTATGATGTACACCTATAACAAGCTCGTTTTCAGCGACGTGGAATACCTTGATCCCGAGACTCCCGATTGGCTCAGATTAAAGATCACACTTAAGGGCGTTCAGGGGGCAGAACCGTATTACATCTTGGTGTATGAGAACACAGAGGAGTACTCTGCATTTGAGGATTACAAGCTTTCTAAGGGAGAAAGACCGGATGTATAACGAGATCAGTATGACCGTCCGCTCGCAGACCAAGGCCTCAAGATACCTTCTTATTGGACTTATCGGTACTGCCTTGATGCTTATCGGTATTGCGCTTGTTTTTATAGAATATTCGCACTATGCATGGGTGCTTGCTCTGTGCTTTATTATGATGTCGATATACGTGTATAACAGATACGTCGGATCTGAGTATACGTATATGATTTCGGTCGACTCCGGAAGTCCAACCTTCACAGTAAATATGCGAGTTGGTAAAACGATTAAGACTCTCGCAAGAATAGATGTTTATTCGATTAATGAAGTCAGATGTCTTTCCGGCAGGGATCTCCGCAGGTTTAAATCCAAACGCGGAGTGACTAAATATCCTTATTATCCAACCTTTAATCCCGATAGAGCATACCTCATTTCAACTCGCTCGACTGATGAGTCCGCGGATCTCATCATAGAGGTGAGTGATGCATTTGCTAAAGAGCTCAAGAGAATGTCCGGATGTTGAGCTATAAAACCGAATCATAATAGTAAAGCCCGTGTGCCGAAACGCACACGGGCTTTATTTATCCGATTATGTAAAATATCAGAAAGGAACCTCGGGAGTGAGATTATCATCTACGTCAGCAGCAACCCACTTAGCGTAGAGGGAGATATCCTGGTTAGGATACTTGGTGAGATCCTCAAGACCCTCGGTAAGAGCTGCATCTGCATACCAGCCTGCAAAGAGGAAACCTTCTCTGACAGGGGGGTAGTAGAGAGTAGGAAGATTATCATAGCTGTACTCTGCTACGTATGTCTCGGTACCATCGAGGTAATAGGTTACGGTGTATACGAAGGACTCGTATGTAGCGTAAAGCACGAGGTCACCGTAAGTGCCTGCTGCGATGCAGGTGTACTTGTTACCATCCGCATCGTACCAGCCCTTAGCAGAAGCACCGACCTTCTCGGGGATAGCGGGAAGCTGGATATCAGTGTCGGAGATCTCATAGAACTTAGGCTCGTAGTCAAGCTCGGTCTCACCGTCAAAGAACTTGATCGTGTAGGTCTGCACGGTGTGAGATCCAAAGAGATTAACGTCAGTGGTCGTACCTGCTGCGATGCTTGTAACCACGTCACCTTTGAAGTTGGGGGTAAGGTACCAGCCGTTGAACTTGAAGCCGGGAGCACTTCCGTCAAGGAGAGTCTCAAGACCGGTATCCTCAGGGAAGTTAGCGGTGTGATAGAGCGTACCGTTTATGTAATAGTTGACCTTGTGGGTAACTACGTTCGCCTGCATATTAGCAACAAGTCTGATATCGCCGGTAGAGTTAGCGGGAATAACGCTTACGGGAATACCGAGCTTATCGTGATTCCAGCCAAGGAATACGAAGCCTTCAAGTTCATAAACCTGAGTGATGGGCTGATCGTAATCCACAGACTCGTATGTAGAGGTGAGAGACTCGATGATATTATGGTCGGGATCAAGGAAGTAGATGTTGTAGATCTCGGCGAGCTTTTCCCACTTAGCGTATACAACGACGTTTGCAAGATTCTCAGCGGAGAAGCCTGCGAACTCCTCTGTGCAGTTAGCATCGGTGTACCAGCCCTTGAACTCATAGCCCTCCTTAGCGGGAGCTGCAAGAGAAGCGGGGATGGATGCTACAGTGTAGCTTGCAGGGTTGGACTCTGCGTTCACACCGCCGTCGAGCTCGTATGTGATCTTGTAGGATACGGGAGCGTAGCCTGCAAAGAGAACGATGTTGGAGTTAGCGTTTACGTTAATGGATGTTACCTTAGAGGTAAGGGAAGCGTCGCTATACCAGCCGGTGAACTCGTAGCCTGCCTTAGCTGCAGGGGTAGGAAGGGTAAGACCTTCGCTGTTCTTATCGAAGGACGAGGGGCTGAGATCAAGCTTCTTGTTGCCGTCCATGTAGATTATAAGATGAGAGAATACGTCGGTACCGTCGTCATATGCCTCGCCGCACTTGTCACACTTGCCGTCATCATCAGCGTCAATGTGTGCGCAGGGTTCAGGGAGCTTTTCCCACTTAGCGGTGAGAACGATATCTTCGGTTACGGGAGTTTCGAAATCCCACTCTGCGTCGCCATTGTACCAGCCGAGGAACTCATAGCCTTCCTTGGTAGGATCTGCGGGAGCTTTTACGGGATCTCCTTCGACAACGGAAACAGACTCTACCTTAGAGCCTCCGTCGGTATCAAACTCTACCGTGTACTCAGCATCAACGAAAGGAAGCTTCTCAATGAGGTCGCCAACGGGCGAATTCATGATAAGGTCACAGGATGCGAAAGAAAGCACTACGGTGAGCATTAAGAATAAACATAAAACCTTGTTAAGTTTCATAATTAAACTCCTTTTTTTATTTGTGCACTTCATTTTAACACAATTCGAAAAATATTTCAATAGAAACGTGTTTAAAATTGGTTATTTTCCACATTTTTGTTTGGTTGAACAAAAAAGAATAACTCAGTTTGTGCATTTTAACATCGCGTTAATAGTTGAAAAAAACATAAATATATGATAAAATATATCGTAATCAACGAGAACGTAGGCAAATGCCGGGATAAACCTGCTATTTGCTGAAGGAGGATATATGGTCAGACAGGAAATAAAGAGTTTTGTTATGGACACTCCCCGCTATCAGGGGCTTCTCTGCACGGCTCCTTGCTCTTTGTATTCCGTATTGTTTGAAAACGGAATTATCGCTGATCCTCTTCTTACAGACAGCATCGCGGAGCTGAACAAATTTGCTTCGGACGGGTGCAGCTTTACTGCAGAGTATGAGATAACACCGCTTATCATGTCGATGAAGAACGTGCTTCTGCGCTTCAACGGTATCGATTCCTTCGCTAAAATTGAGCTTAACGGACACGAGCTTGCAAGAGCAGACAATATTCATCGAGCTTACGTCTTTGACGTAAAAACCAAGCTGTCGCTCGGTAAAAACGTCCTGAGGCTCAGCTTCTCTGCCGGAACGGATTCACCTGTTGTAAGAAGAATCGGAAACAAGATAGGCGCCGAGGGTGCTCCCGAGCTTTTGGATATGGGTATTTTCCGCAAGGTGGAGATCGTCGCTTTCAATCACAAAATAATATCCGACGTCGAGGTAAAGCAGACACATAGTGAGAGCTCTGTCAGACTCGATATTACTGTAAACACGATCGGCTACGACGATCTGTCGCGCGCTGTTGCTACACTCACCTCGCCCGCGGGCAATGTGTACTTCTGCGGATTCGTAGGCGGAGAAGGAAGCATTACCGTAACCGATCCCAACCTCTGGTGGCCTAACGGCCTCGGAATGCAAAATTTGTATAAGCTCAACGTCAATCTATACTCAGAGAGCGAGATCGAGGACACCTATGAGATAAAGGTAGGCCTTCGCACGGTTTCGCTACAGTCCGACGGTGAGTCTACGGCACTTCTTGTAAACGGCCATAGACTCTTTGCTATGGGCGGAGAATATATGTGTGAGGATCTGATCCTGTCAAATATTTCCGAGGAAAGGACAAGAAAGCTTATTGAGGATGCTAAGGCCGCTAACTTTAACTCTGTGTTAATTCACGGGGATGGGTACTATCCTCAGAACTATTTCTTGGACGCGTGTGATGAGGACGGTTTGGTCGTTTGGGCAGAGCTCCCACGGATATCCGATGAGGCAGGTAAGAACATAGCGCTTAAGGATAGCTTCATGGCCGAGCTCAAGAATAATCTGACACGCATGGCTCATCATCCGTCCGTTGCGGTTATCATAGGTAACAAGAGTCTTCCGGGACTTTTTGACTCGGACAAGGAGGCCGGTGATTTTGCCGGTAGTTTCTCTAAATTCGAGGGGATGAACGTATTTGATCTTTCCGGTGAGTGCCGAGATAAATTCACATATGTTGCATACCCTTCGCTTCCAACTCTTGATACGGTAAGGAGACTTGCAGAGCCGAGCAAGAGAAATCTTGGATCCGATGTCTTTGAGCTTCATGGAGCGGACTCAAATACAGTAATGAGGATGATATCCGACTCGTACGAATTCTATCCTTACGCCAACGGTATGCGTGAGCTTTCGTATGTCAGTGGTATGTGCTCCGCAGAGTTATCAATGCTTGAGGTCGAAGAGGTCAGAAGGCAAAATAAAAAGCCTTTGGGTATTCTTATGAAGCGTATGAATGACGCTTGGCCGTCGATATCCCCATCCGCTGTCGACTATTACGGGGGTAAGAAGCCGCTTTATTACTATGAGAGGGCTTTCTTCAGTCCGGTCAGAATATCTGTCGTGCAGAAGGGAACAAGAGTTCGTTTCATACTTTCTAACGATACAAGGCAGGATTACGTAGGAATTTTTGCCTACTCGATCATGAACGGCAAGAATCAGCCGATCTTCCGCGATTCCTTCCCCATAAGGGCTCGCGCCTCATCAAATCTCGAGGTACATAATGTTGATCTTGGAAGTGTTTTATCCGGGCATGAGCAAGAGTATTACTTGCTCTACTCGGTATCAGATAAGGTCAATGAGGCCTCTAAAGGCATACATTTATTTACAAAAACCAAGCGTTTTGCATTCTCGAAGCCGAACTACACGATTGAGATAATAGGCAATGGAACCGAGTATGTTGCAACGGTCGGTGCCGACTGCTTCGTCAAAGGCGTAGAGCTTTCCTTCGGATCCGAAGAGGTATGTATTGATAAAAATTACTTTGATATTACAGGAAAGGCTCCGGTACGTGTTCACCTCTCAACTCCAAGAATCACTACGGTTGAGAAGCTCAAGAGAGTGATCGAGCTTCGCTCCGTTTACGATCTCGGACGTGAGGATTAAAAAAGTGTTTTAAATTCAAAGATAATGGAGATAGGTGCATTATGAAAAAAATCATCGGAGAATTTAAAAAATTTATAACCCGAGGCAATATCGTGGATATGGCTGTAGGCGTTATTGTGGGCAGCTCGTTTACCGCAATAGTAAATGCCTTGAGTAACAATATATTTAAGCCTATTATCAATTATCTTCTAACGATCATCTTCGGAGCGAACTCGCTCAGCGGGGTCTACACCTTCCTGACCGTAGTTACAAATGCCGAGACAGGCGAGGTTGACCTTACCCAGTCGATATACATTGATTGGGGCACGTTTATCAATGCGGTCATCAACTTCTTCCTCGTTGCTACCGTCCTGTTTGTTATAGTTAAGATCGTCAACACTCTTCGCGATGGACAAAAGAAGTTTGTTGCCGATATTCTGGACGACGTACCCACCAAGGCTGATCTCAAGGAAATGAAGAGACTCGGTATCAGGATAACCGACGATTCGATTGAAAAGTTCCTTGCCGATAAGAAGAAGGCTGCCGAGGAGGCTGCCGCAAAGGAGAAGGCTGAGGCAGAGGAGAAAGCAAGGCTTGAAAGGCTTGCTAACCCCACGACCGAAGACCTTCTTAAAGAGATCATCGACTTGATGAGGGCAGAGTGATCCCGTCCGTTTTCTCGCTATACGGTGTGCCTTTTTGCGCGTCACTTTATCGGAAAATAAAGAACAATCATTAAAATAAAAAAAGAGAACATCGCTTTGATGTTCTCTTTTTTATGTTGCATTATGACAAGTATTATTTGCAAATAATGCGATATCTTTGAGTGATCTCGTTGTCGTTGATCTGCCTTTTCTCTTCCGTTGCATACATATTTGCCAGCTCCGCACCAAAGACCACGCTATTCTTTAGGTCCTTGATGAATTCAACGTCATCACGTGTGTCGTTGCCGGTCAGCCATGTGTATACTGCGAAGACGAAGAAGTTAGCATAAAGTATAACGTTCCGGTCTGTGATGGTAATACCTTCAAGTCTTTCTCTCATTCTTAAAACAAGGTACTTTTTGCAAAGATTGGAGAAATACTCGGTAAAGCAGTTTTGCCCGTCGATCTGCAAGATCTTCTTATAGAAGGTCTTGTTGCCGTAAAAGTATTTGCATAGAGCACTCATAGTATCCCAGACGTTTCCTACAGTGTAGGTCTTTATACTGTCGATGAATTCATGCTCGAATATCCAAACCACGAGCTCATATTTGTCGTGGAAGTGGTAGTAAAAGCTCTTTCTGTTCATATTACAAATGTTGCAGATCTCACCGATGCTGATCTTTTCAAAGGGCTTTTCCGTTACCAGCTTTTTTAATGCGTTGCTAAGTGCAGACTTGGTAATGCTTGAATCCGCCATGTTTCTTTGTGCCTCCAAAAAAATCTTTTTTGCAGAAAAGGGTAAAAAAAAGAGCCCTATCTGCTATACAGATAAGTCTCGTCGCATAGTATGATGCCAGGTCACGTATGACCACGATGTTGAACATGCATAACACAAGAGTGCCGACTACTCCCTTACAATATGTAATTATACCACATAATATAAAACAAATCAAGTGTTTGTGTAAATTATCTTAAATAGTCATTGGCAAAATTTCTTTTAGGAGAAAAAATGTAACAAAGATAAAAAAGTGTCTATTGTGCTCCCTGTCGGTCAATGATAAAATGTAGCATATATTTTATATCAGTAACAATTTATAGGAGGAGATACAGATTTTGGAGTACTATAGCAGAAAAACCGAAGAGGTTATCTCTGAGCTCGGAACCGACTCGTCGCTTGGACTTAAAGAGGATAGAGTGATAGCACAGAGAGAGCTTTACGGCAAAAACCAACTCAAGGAAAAGAAAAAGAAGAGCACGCTTGCAAGGTTTATCGATCAGTTCAAGGACGTTATGATCCTTATACTTATCGCTGCAGCAGTTGTATCCTTTACCCTCGCGTGCGTTGAGGCGGCGAATGGGGGCCACGGCGAGTTTTTTGAGCCCGCGCTTATCCTCCTCATAGTTATACTTAATGCTGTTATGGGCGTTATCCAGGAGGGCAAGGCAGAGAAGGCGCTTGACGCACTTAAGGGAATGTCTGCACCCCACGCCAGGGTCATTCGCGGAGGCGTTGAGATGGTCATAGCGGCCGAGGATCTTGTTCCCGGCGATATTATCAAGCTTGAGGCGGGAGATTTCGTTCCTGCTGATGCAAGGCTCATCCGCTCGGTAAGTCTTAAGAGCGAGGAGGCGGCTCTCACCGGTGAATCCGTACCCAGCGAGAAGGATGCGGATGCTGAGGTCAAGCCCGATGCCCCACTCGGTGACAGGCTCAATATGGTATTCTCGGGCTGCAGCATTACCTACGGCACCGCTTTAGCGGTGGTTACCGCCACCGGTATGAATACTGAGATGGGTAAGATAGCTAATCTGCTTGATTCTGCGGGCGATAACGAAACACCCCTTCAAAAGAAGCTTGCTCAGCTTGGCAAGTATCTTGGCATTCTCGCTCTCGCGTGCTGCGGTGTAATATTCGTGGTAGGCTTTGCCAGCGGTAACGATCCGCTTGATATTTTCATGACCAGCGTATCGCTCGCCGTATCTGCAATTCCCGAGGGCCTTCCCGCGATCGTTACTATAGTTCTCTCCATAGGAGTACAGAGGATGGTAAAGCGTAATGCTCTTATCCGTAAGCTACCTGCGGTAGAGACACTCGGCGGTGCTTCGGTCATCTGTTCGGATAAGACGGGAACCCTGACACAGAACAGAATGACTCTTGTTAAGGCTTATGTTGATGGGGGAGAGCTTGTAGATATAGGAAACAATGATGACAAGGTCAATGAGCTGCTTAAACTTGCTACTTTGTGTTGCGACGGCTCCGTTGTATTTGAGGGTGATAGCGTAAAGCACATAGGCGATCCTACCGAGACCGCCATAGTATTTGCGGCGCATAAAGCAGGTATGACCAAGGAGTCGCTCAACTCTGACTGCCCGCGTATTGCTGAGCTCCCCTTCGACTCCGACAGAAAGCTTATGACTACGGTAAACGTTATCGACGGTAAAAACGTTGTAATTACCAAGGGCGCATTTGACGTTATGGCCTCCATCACCGTGTCCGGTGACGTTGAGAGGGCTGCAAGGATAAACGAGGAGATGAGCCGCGCTGCCCTCCGAGTAATTGCAGTGGGCTACAAGGTTATCGACTCGCTCCCCGAGACCGCCCACTCCGCATTTTTGGAGACCGGACTTACATTCCTAGGTCTTGTTGGTATGATAGATCCTCCTCGCCCGGAGGTAAGAGTTGCGGTGGCAACCTGTCGAGAGGCGGGTATAAAGCCGGTTATGATCACGGGTGACCACGTAGTTACCGCATCCGCCATAGCGCGTGATCTCGGAATTCTTGAGCATGGTGATAAGGCTATCACGGGTGCAGAGCTTGACAGGATGGATGACAGCGAGCTTGACCGAGAGGTAGAGAACATTTCCGTGTATGCAAGAGTGTCTCCCGAGAATAAGATCAGGATAGTAAAAGCATGGCAACGTAAGGATAGGGTTGTTGCAATGACCGGTGACGGAGTTAACGATGCTCCTGCTCTTAAGGCGGCAGACATTGGTTGTGCTATGGGAATAACAGGCACGGACGTAGCTCAGGGTGCCTCTGATATGATCCTCACTGACGATAATTTCTCGACTATCGTTGATGCGGTGAGAGAGGGAAGAGGTATTTACGATAATATAAAGAAGGTTATAGGCTTCCTCCTCGGTACCAATATTGGAGAGGTCATAACTGTATTCATGGCTATGATCATTGGCGCGCTCTTCCTTGGTTCTGCACATTCGCCTTTACTTTCAATGCAGCTGCTTTGGATAAATCTCGTTACCGACTCTCTGCCTGCAATTGCGCTTGGTATGGAGGCAGTTGACAAGGAAATCATGAAGAAGCAGCCTAAGCCTAAGGATGAGGGCATCTTTGCTCACGGACTTGGCATCAAGGTTGTCATTCAGGGTATAATGTTCGCTTCTCTGACGCTGGCAGGCTATTATATCGGTCAGTATGCAGCTTTTGGCGATATCACCCCCTCCGAGAAGGCAGGGCAGACCATGGCCTTCTTTATTCTGGCTCTTTGCCAGATAGTTCAGGCGTACAATATGCGCTCGGAGCACTCGCTCTTCAAGATCGGACCATTCACTAACAAGAACCTTAACCTCGCCTCTCTGGCATCGGTCATACTTGTTCTTCTCGTTATGTTCGTTCCCGGACTTAACACGGTATTTGGTCTTATCTATCTTTCCTGGCAGCATTACCTTATCGGCCTCGCTCTTATCCTCGTACCTCTTCCAGTTATGGAGGTAGCAAAGGCGATAGGTGTTATCAGACATCACGCAAAATAATAGTATTCCCGAGATACGTCATATACCGTATCTCGGGATTAATTTATTTAAGGTTGGATTCCCACTCGGCTTCCTTGAAGCCGATAAGCACAAGGCCGTCACCTATAGCAAGAGGCCTTTTTACCAGCATGCCGTCGGAGGCGAGCAGACTTAGCATTTCCTCCTCGCTCATCGAGGGCAGTCTTGTACTGAGTGAGAGCGACTTGTAGATAAGTCCGCTTGTGTTAAAGAGCTTCTTTAGGGGCTGTTTACTCACGGTGTGCCATACCTTTAGCTCGTCGTATGTCGGATTATCGAGCTTTATGTCCCTCATCTCATACTCGATTTTATTGTCGTCGAGCCATTTTCTTGCTCTTTGACAGGTTGTGCATTTTGGATAACAGATAAATTTGATCATATTTTCACTCTCCTTTTTCTCAATTATAATACTCTTTACCCTTATTATCAATATTTGTCGAGTAATTTTTAATAAAATATCCCCGATATTTTTACAAAACGATAACATTACGCTAATTATTCCAAAACAATCTTGTGATATTATTGAAATAAAAGTAACGGAAGAGGACATTATGATAAAACGGATAATCAAGAAAATTCTTCAATTTCTATTTAATCCGCATTTTCTAATTTGCTTCGGCATCGCCTGGCTGATCACAAACGGCTGGTCCTATATTATGCTCGGTGCAGGAACGTTTTTTAATATAGGGTGGATGGTTGCGGTTGCAGGCGGTTATCTCGCCTTTTTGTGGCTGCCCATTTCACCGGAAAAAATAGTCACCGTGGCTATAGCGATAGCTCTATTGAAGGTAATATACCCAAAGGACGAGAAGACCCTGGCAGTGCTTATTGATATGAAAAACGCGGTTAAGAACAGTATTAATAAAAGACGAAAATCCGACTTGAAGGGAGACAAAAATGAATAACAGCCCCGGAATGGTAAATGCAGAGCAGATGGCAAATATGCTAATGAGCTCTCCGGCTATGAATATGATAATGGACCGCACCAAGAAAATGATGTGGTCAATGGTTGAGTACAAGGACCTGCAGATGGTCTATACTTGTGCAATAAAAGAGATAGAAACAAAGCTCGAGATACTTTCGACCGAGTTTAATCTTAAGCATAAAAGAAATCCGATCAGCTCGATAAAATCGAGGCTGAAGAGGACCGAGAGCATAGCCGAAAAACTGGCAAAAAACAATCATCCGTTCACGATCGAGAGTATAGAAAAGAACGTGCGCGACGTTGCAGGAATACGTGTGATCTGCAACTATATTGACGATATTTACTCTATCGCGGATGCACTCCTCGGTCAGGATGATGTAAGGCTGATAGAGAAGAAAGACTATATATCCTCACCGAAGGAGAACGGCTACCGCAGCCTGCATCTCATCGTCAGCATTCCTGTATTCCTTGCAAAGAGCCGTAAGGAGGTAATGGTAGAGGTACAGATACGCACTATCGCTATGGACTTTTGGGCGAGTCTCGAGCACCAGATAAAATATAAGAAGGATATACCCGACGAGGAGGAAATCCTAAGACAGCTCAAGGCCTGCGCCGACGTTATCGCCGCTACGGACAACCATATGCTGAGCATCAGAGAGCGAATAGAGAGCGCAGAGGATGTACCTACAGAGGATGATATACTCATCGATAGACTTAGAAAACTTGATATGCCTATCAACTAAAAATGTTGATTATAATTTACAAAAAACATCTTTAATAATAAAAGACGGAGAAATTAATCTCCGTCTTTTATTTATACCTTCGCCTTAGCTTCCGCCTCGGCTTCCTTTTCCTTTGTCTTTATCTCGTAGAATATCTTCACGAGATTTACCCACTTCATTACCACAAGCGGCTGTTGAGGGAAGCAACGGTAGGATACTTCGCCGTGCTGTATCTCAAAGTTTCGTCCCGGCTTGAATGGCAGAGAAGGGAAGGATATGGTCGGCATAGCAAGATCGACCTCTTCACCGTTTAGGGTTCCTTTGATAGAGAGCGTATCGGGGGTCAGGGTGATTCTCGCCCTGCCTGCGTCGCGGTACTTATGCTTCTTTGGATCTATTGTCTGGACCTTGGCCATAGTGGAAATCTTTTTGATTTTACCCTCTTCGACCTTTTCTTTAAGGTTATTGTATATCATTCTCGACCATACGGATACGTGGCGCACCTCTTCTCCGACGCCCTTTTTGTTGTGCAGGAAGGCGTATTTGTCGCTCGTCTCCTCAAAGCCGCACTGTACGCAGTATATGGTCTTCTTTTTCTTCGTCCTCATTGTGAATTCGCCCATACAGTTTGGGCAGACGTAGAGCACGTTCTCGAGGCCCTCGATGTGGTCGTTCTTGGTGTATTTGATCTTGAGCTTTTCCTGCTCGAGATAGGCGTCAAAGTCGAGCGCCTCGGAGGTCTTTGCCTTAACCTCGTCGAGCGGCATTTCACGAAGGGTGTCCTTATCGAAGAGCTTGTATACGTCGATAAAGGTACGGCCGACTCTGATACCCTTTGCCCACTTTGGCATGGAGAAATAGGTGCCTATCGTCTTTGCGACGTAGACGTCGGTATTCAGCCATTTCAGAAACTCGTAAGTTGCCGCAGGGATAGGAGTGGACTGCCCGTCCTCGCACATAAGTCCTGCAGGATAGATAACGAGTATTTTACCGTCCTTGATCGTGCTTCTCATTGCGCCAAGATCGCGCAGGGTGGTCTGGAACTGTTGCTTCGGTATCATACCGAGCCTCGACACCACGCTCTTGAAGGGCAGGGTGTTGTAGAATGAGTTGCTGATGACGAAGGACAAGGGCGTTCTGGTCGCTCCGATAAGGTTGACAAAATCGAGAGCCGCCTCGTGATTTGCTATAATGACAAAGGGACCCTTTTTGCCCTTTATCTCGTTGCGCAAAAACTTTCTTCTGAAGGCGAAAACAGCCACGAACCAGGCGAGAAATTGAACTATACGATATAAGAATATATTCTGTTTTGGCATTTGGTTCTTTTTCTTTTTTTTCATAGTCATCACCTTGCACAGAGGGTTGATCGGAGTATACCCCTGCTTACATTTTTTCAGTAATTGGAGCTCCACTCTCGGTAATCATATCACAAAAGGCGAAAAAAGTCAATTAAATATACCTTAAAAAGCACTTTAATGACTTTTATATGGTCAAAGTGGACAATGCCAATATTTATATATATGCAAAAACAACTAAAAAGAAAAAAGAGCGTCCGGGAGGGACGCTCTATGAGAATTGCGCTTTAAACTGTTCCGATAACCGTCAAGACGGTGACTCCCGGAGCTACGGAGAAGACTCCGGTTGTGGGATCCTGGGTGTAGACTGCCGCGGGTACCGTGATAGCGCCGGGAAGAGTAGTAAAATCACCCGTTGTCTCGTCGTAGGTGTACTGCGTTCCCTCGGCGAGGACTACGCCGTCAAGGGTGACCGTGATCGGGTTCAGTATCGGGTTAAAGAGGTCACGGACTATAAGATCATCGGTAGCAACGACGGCAGTATTTCCGCTGTTCTGTATGATGAAGGTGTAGGTGAGGGTTCCGTCCTCGGTGACCGTTGTCGGACACAGAGCCTTTGCTATTGTGAGGGCTACCTCATTTCTCGCTGTGACGACTGCCGTATCGGTCAACGTCTCCGCGCCTGCGTAGTTTAGGGCTGCGGTGTTGGTCACGCTCGAGCCCTGCGCTCTCGGAGTATACTCGTTAGTCGCCGCCTCGTAGATGATCTGTACGTTACCTCCTGCGGGAACGTCGATTCCCGTGATGATGAGGGGAGGGCCGCCCGCAGCTATCGGGCCTGTTGCGAGTGTACCGTTCTGATAGAAGAGCAGGGAGTCCTGCACGTAGGTGAAGGGAGTTACCGTAGCTCCTCCTACGTCGTATGAGCCCAGATCGTCCGTCAGCGTCGCGCCGGTAATGGCGCCGCCGGAGTTCTCCACCGTTACGATATACACGATATGGTCATCCTTGCCATAGTCACGTGATACGGAGGTCTTGGTCAGGGTGATGCCGCTCGTCATCTCGCCGGTCGTGACGTTGGAATTTGTGGATTGACCGTTAAAGATAAGGGTTGCCTGGTTTGTAAAGGTTGCCATTTTTCATATTCCTTTTGTCATTTTAGAGAAAAAGCCGGACGGAGATATTACCGCCCGGCTGTACTTTCCCTATACCATTATATGAAAATGGCGGGAAAAGGGATATTAAACTATTTCTCTTGCCTTTGAGCAGGTGAAATAGAGTATCTGCTTGCTCTTTCCTAAAGACTTAAGGGTTGCCTTAGCTCTTTCAAGCTTCACGTCGTCAAGAGCAATAAACGGGTCGTCGAGTATAATGAAGGGGGACTCCTTCTCGTACAGAGCGTCTACCAGAGCGAGTCTTAATCCAAGAGCGTAAAGGTCGCGTGTGCCGCGGCTGTACGCCTCTATGGTATGTGACTCTCCTCGCTCGGTCCTCGAGAGCTCAAAGCTGGTGTTAAGACTATATTCACCCTCGATTCCTGCGATAAGAGAGGAGTATTCTTCAAACTTTGCCTTCGTCTTGCCGAGATACTTGGAGGTAATGTTGTCGCACGCCACACTTAAATACTGTGTCGTCTTTTTGATGATCTCGAGACTCTCGATGTGCTTCTTGTATAGCTCCTCGAGTTCCTCCTTGGCCATAATGTATTCGTCCTTTTTCTCTATCTCGGCTCTTTCAAGATTTACTTCTCTCTCGACCAGAGCATATTCTGCGGAGAGCGCCTTCTGTCTATCTGCTATCTCTTGGATCGTCTTTGAGATGCTCGCCTCCTCGCTCATGTCGACTGTGGATACCTTGCCCGTTACGTTATGCTCAACCGAATATCTGTCAGAATCTGTCTGCAACTTTGTGACGCTCTGCTTTAGATAGTTATACTCGTTAAGTCTGTCGCGCAGCTCGGTGAATGGCTCGTTTGTTGCGATGGGGAAGTAGGAGAGGAACTCCTTTACTTCCTTTGCCAGATCCTCACTCCTTTTTATCTTGTCGAGCTTACCGCCCGCGGCATTTTCGTAGGCCTGACTAAGCTTATAGTACTGATTGTACTTATTTCTGATCGTCGCCACTGCGGCAAGCGGAGTCTCTGCTCCCGTCATCGGGAATCTCGCGAGAAAGTCGCACACCTTGATGCTGAATTCGGTATACTGCTCGTTTGCCACCTCGCGTGCTATCCTTACCTCTGCCTCGAGTGCCTCGTATCGGTCGAGCTTTTCGGAAAGCTCGTTGAGGGCATCATCAGAGCTCTGACAGTCGCAAATGCCGTATTTCTGTAAAAATGCCAATTCCTCTTTGCTTTTCTTGGGCTTAAGAGATAGCGTTGCAGAGATAATTGCTAATAAGGCGCCAACCGCTGCTATGGCATATCCGTATATCTCTCCGAGGATAACTCCTCCTACCGCAAGGACCAATCCAATGAGTATCAGTACTGTCTTTAGCGGACTGAATTTTGCCTTTTTAGATCTTCTCGCGCCATCGATCTCATCACGCTTCGGAGTGGTGTCGGGGAATATTGTCCGCATCTCTATCTGGCGCCTGTCGAAGCCGTTATCTATAGCTTTTACAGTTCCGAGACGGTCGTCTGCCTGCTTTGCGGCATTCTCCATTTCGGCTATTTCTACAAAGTCTGTACCGTTCTTGAAGAACTCGCCAAGAGCCGCGTACTCCTCGTTTCCTACCTCGTTCAGAGCCTCCTCGCGGAGTCTCTCTGACTCTCTGTGGGCGTCTCTGATTCTGTCAATCTGCAGGGCTGACGGGATACCGTTTTTGAAGTAATCGGACACCTCCTTGAGTCGCTCTCTTTCTGTATTCAGTTCGCTTACCATAGCGGCGTATCTTTCCTCGTACGCGCTTCTGGCTATTATCTTCTGAAGACCTCCGAGCTTGGCCTTTTCGATCTCTTCGAGCTCGGATAATCTCGCTCTTTCCGCCCTTAATTCCTTGAGCCTTTCCTCTTTTGTCTCTGCGGATTCCTCAAGTCCATTGATGGCGTCTATACGTCTTTGTACCTCGTTGATCCTCTCCTTGACGTTGGCTATCTCGCCGGTGTTACCCTTCTTTTGATAGAACTTACGTCTGTCCTCAAGCAGCTTTATCGCGTCGTCAAAGCCTCCTACGTCGCCGTCAACCCCTACGAGGTCGGACAGCTTTGCGGAGATGGATCTGTTCTCGTTCTTTCCGCTGATATTCTTCTCGGAGAGAAAAACCGTTCTTAAGAAACCGTCGCGATCAATACCGAAGAGCTTCTCGCCGACGTCCTCACCGTATTCGTAGCTTATCTTACCGCTGTCGGTCTCGATAAGCCTGAAGGTGTCGTCAGCCGCCTTCTGACCGAAGCTGCGTTCTATAGTGTATTTTTTCTTGCCTACCTCAAGGGTGAGCGAGCCGCCGAAGCGTCCGCCCTGCCATGGGTTGTACTTCTTTCTCGGATTTTCGTCGAGCGCCTGCCGTCTTGTGTCGCCGATACCGTAGAGCATAGCCTCAATAAAAGCGGTGAGTGTGGTCTTACCGGTTCCGTTTTCGGAAAGACAGCAGTTGAGTCCCTTTGAGAAATTAAACTCGGTGGTGTGCAAAAGACCGAAGTTTTCGATATAGCATTTAATAAGTCTCATACACCCTCCTTAAATTTCGTCGACCTCGCCCATAAGCGCGGCGAGTCCGGTACGTATTATCTTGTCCTTTTCGGAGTCGGAAAGATCCGGCCTCGACGTAACGAGCCTGATGAACTCGCCTTTTAAGGACTTGTCGTTTTTGTAATCCTCGGGGTCAATGCGAATGGCCGATTCATCCTTTACCTCAAAGTGGTAGAAGGCGTTTTGCCATCTTGAGAGTATAGCTCCCTCGTCGGGGAAAAGCTCGGGCGCCCTTCTTCCGCACAGTCTGACTCTTACAAGATCGGTGTGCGGTATACCTGCAAGAGCCGAGTCGACTCGCGCGTCTATTTCACGTCTGTCGAGCGCGCCGGTCAGATCAACCTCCTTGATATGCAGCGTTCTTTTAGCAAATCGGTGGAAGGTGTGGCGGGCGTGTCTGCCGTCCGCATCAATGATCACAAAGCCCTTTTCTCCCACCTCGTCAAAGCCTCGTCCCTCGGGAGTTCCCGCGTAGACGGCTATACCGGTGTCGTCTATCTTGTGTACAGAGTAGCTGTGGTAGTGACCGAGGGCGAGGTAGTCTACGTGCTTGCCCTCAAGCTCGCGGCGGCCGATGATCTCGCCGCCCGTTCTTCCGTCTGCGAGCGCTCCGTGTAGCACCACGATATTTGTTTTTGTGTAGTCGAGGTCTAAGGAGGAGAACATACCGGGCGCGATCTCGCTTCTTCCTGCGATACATACTTCACCGTAGTTAAAGTACGTCCACCCTTCGCCAAAGAGCTTCAGGTTATCGGGCAGAGCGGATCCGCCATCGGTCAGCGCGCTTTTCTCGTGATTGCCCGACAGGTAGAGAAAATCTATCGACGGACACCTCGAGATCGCCCCGAGGACTCTCTCTTTAGTTGATTTTGTTATTTTTTCAGAGTCGAAAAGGTCACCCGCTATAATAACGGCGCCGACTCTTTGGTACAGAGCCTCCTCGACCAATCTTTCAAAGTTCGACAGCAGCTCTCCCTTTCTCTCTCTTACCTTTTCGGGTGAGAGCCTTGAGGTGAGGGGTGAGCCTATATGCAGATCCGATGTGTGCAGAATTTTCATTTATTTACCCCCTTGTTGTTATTCCTTGATCTTGTCGTTTGCAAACTCGCTTGGCGGTATTCCGTACTTGGCGGAGAATACCTTGGAGAAGTATGACTGATCCGAGAAGCCGGTTTCCGACGCTATTTCGCCTATATGCCTGTCTCCCGACATAAGCATATTTACCGCCTCGCCGAGTCTTACGTCGGTGATATAGCTATTTACCGTCGTTCCGAACTCGCGCTTGAAGCCGGTGATCAGCGTGGACTTGGAGCAGCCGATCTGCTCGCAGATGTCGGATATGGTGATCTTTGAGCGGTAGTTGTCAAAGATGTACTTCTTCGCCATCTCCGCCACCGTCTGCTTGCTTGAGGGGATGGCGTTCGAAAGCGTCAGATATTGGGCGCATATCGTCATTATTTTCACGTATGAGCGTACCATTTCCGCGCTAACTCTCGGCGTTTCCTTTGCCAGAGCGAGCATATTCTCACCGATCGAGGGGATGTTCTTTATCTCCTCG
This sequence comes from Clostridia bacterium, assembly GCA_017456895.1. Taxonomy (GTDB): domain Bacteria; phylum Bacillota; class Clostridia; order Oscillospirales; family CAG-272; genus UBA1740. The sequence goes on along the minus strand of JAFTIN010000058.1, from coordinate 9,882 downwards.
GCCACAGGCTTTCCGTCCTCGTCGGTCTCTATAATCTGTCCCATCATCAAAAAGCCGGTCAGCGTGCCGAAATTGTATAGGGGACTGACCGCCTCGGTGAAGCCGTAGCGACAGGTGTAGATGTAGGTCGATTTGTCATTGAGTGCCCTTTTGCAGGCCGCCTTGTCGCAGGATATACATTTTTCGTACTCCTCCGCATCCCGGTGTACCATGCGGCAGAACCTTCTTTTCTCAGTGGGATAGGCGGCTATCTCGCTGTAATCCGCTCCGTGCAGAGATACTCGAAAGCCGGTTATTTTGTATAGATCCGCAAGGACCGAGATTATTTCTTCCTTAGTCATAACAATCTCCTCGGATTTGTAAAATAATCCTAAAAAATGTTCTATTCTACAAATAATTATACAATTTTACCTTGCAATTGTCAATAAGTTCGTATATAATTATCTTAGATAAATTAAATATAGAGGGAAATATGAGATACTGTATAGGCGTAGACCTCGGCGGCACCAATATCGCCGTTGGACTTATCGACCTTGACGGCAAGGTCATACTTCAGAAAAAGAGCGTCAAGACCCGCGCTCCGCGTCCGTGCGAGGAGATATCCTCGGATATTAAGGACGTATGCCTCTCACTCTGCGATATGGAGGGAATAGAGCTCTCGCGCGTCGAGTGGATAGGCATCGCTACTCCGGGAATCGTGAGGAGCGGCGTCGTGGTCAGCGCAGTCAACCTCGGCTGGACCAATGAAAAATTTGGTGAGATACTCTCCCGTATGACGGGCAGACCTACCTTCGTTGCCAATGATGCTAACGCCGCGGCGTATGCCGAGGCAAAGTGGGGCTGCGGAGTAGGGGAGAACTCGCTTATCGCCGTGACGCTCGGTACGGGTATCGGCGGCGGAATAATTCTCGACGGAAAGATATGGGAGGGCTTCAACGGCTTTGCGGCCGAGCTCGGTCATATGGTCATAGACGTAGGTGGCAGGAGATGTGCTTGCGGCCTTCGCGGTTGCCTTGAAGCGTATTGCTCGGCTACCGCTCTTACCGGAGAGACAAAGAGGATGATGAAGCTCTATCCCGACAGCCTAATGTGGCAGGTCGTGAAGGGTGATATCAACAGAGTGGACGGCCGCACGGCCTTCACCGCTAATGCAAGAGGCGACTTTGCCGCAAGACAGGTTATTGACGACTTCGTCAACTACCTTGCTATCGGTATCGCAAATATCATTAACGTTTTTCAGCCCTCCGTCGTATGTCTCGGCGGTGGTATCTCGGGGCAGGGTGAGGAGCTTATGCGTCCTCTCCGTGAAAGACTTAAGTACACTTCCTTCGGCACGAAGGATATGAGAACGCGCGTTGAAGCCGCGGTCTACAGAAACGACGCCGGAATTATTGGCGCGGGATTACTTGGAATAATGGAGGATTAATTTTTATGGTAGCTATTGAAAACGTTATTTCTGCCTTTCAGGTTGAAGGCAAGGTGGTTGACTGTATCCCATTCGGTAACGGTCATATCAATGACACAAGACTTGTAACTATGGATAGCGGCGTACAGTACGTTGCTCAGAGGATCAACAAGAACGTGTTCAAACGCCCCGATCTCCTTATGGAGAACTACGTCGGCGTAACCAAATTCATAAGAAAGAAGATTGAGGAAATGGGCGGAGATCCCCTCCGTGAGGTCCTCAATGCCATTCCCGCAAAGGACGGTAAGTCATATGTTATCGACGAGGAAGAGCAGTACTGGCGTCTTCTCGTATACGTAACCGAGTCTATGAGCTACGACCAGGTTGAGAGACCCGAGCAGTTCTACGACAGCGCGGTGTCCTTCGGCGACTTCCAGTATATGCTCCGCGACTATCCCGCCGAGACTCTCCACGAGACCATCGTCAACTTCCACAACACTCCCGACAGATTCCGTCAGCTTACCGAGGCTATCGAGAACGACGTCAAGGGCAGACTTAAAGAGGTTAGCGCTGAGGTAGAGTTTGCAAGAGCGAGAGAGCAGTTCGCGTGGACTCTTGAGAATGCGCACAAGGAGGGCAGACTCCCGCTTCGCGTTACTCACAACGACACAAAGCTTAACAACATTCTCTTTGATACCAATACAGGTAAGACTCTTTGTGTCGTAGACCTTGACACCATTATGCCCGGCTACTCGGTCAATGATTTTGGTGACTCGATCAGATTTGGCGCTACGACCGCTCTCGAGGACGAGACCGATCTTTCCAAGGTCAACTTTGATATCTCTCTTTACGAGCTCTACGTTAAGGGCTTTATCGAGGGCGCAAAGGGCGGACTCACCGAGGGCGAGCTTGAGATGCTTCCCATCGGCGCTATTATGATGACCTTTGAGTGCGGTATGAGATTCCTTGCGGATTACCTTAACGGTGACACCTACTTTAGAATACATAGACCCTCTCACAATCTCGATAGATGCCGCAACCAGTTCAAGCTTGTGTCCGATATGGAAGCGCATCTTGATGAGATGAAAGCTATCGTTAAGAAGTATAGCTGATATATAAACCGCGTTTTTGACAAATACAGTTTGCAAATAAGGAGATTAATACAATGATTAAGATAGTATATGGCAAGTGTCCTCACTGCGCGAGCGTTAATGCTGCTAACGTTATTACCGATATTCTTAAGGCTAAGCCCGACGCCGTTCTCGGCCTCGCTACCGGCTCCTCCCCCATCGGTATGTATAAGGAGCTTATCAGCCGCTGCGCTAAGGGTGAGATCTCTTTCAAGCAGGTAAAGAGCGTTAACCTCGACGAGTACGTTGGCCTCTCTGCAGATCACGATCAGTCCTACGCTTACTTTATGAGCCACAATCTTTTCGATCACGTAGATATAGATAAGGCTAATACCAACCTTCCCAACGGTCTTGCTGCCGATCCCGCTGCAGAGTGCAAGAGATACGACGAGGTGGTCGCTTCCATGGGCGGCGTTGACGTGCAGGTTCTCGGCATAGGTAACAACGGTCACATCGGCTTCAACGAGCCCTCTGACGTCTTCACCAAGGGCACGGGACTTGTTGATCTCACCGACTCCACCATCGACGCGAACTCCCGCTTCTTTGAGAAGAGAGAGGACGTTCCCACTCAGGCTCTTTCCATGGGCTGCGGCCAGATCATGAGCGCTGATAAGATCCTTCTTATCGCACTTGGCAAGGGCAAGGCAGAGATCCTTGAGAAGTCGCTCTTCGGCGACGTTACACCCTCCGTTCCCGCATCTATCCTCCAGTTCTTCAAGGGCGAGGTTATAGTTTGCGCTGACGAGGAGGCTCTCTCGGTTATTCTTGAGAAGCACCCCGAGGCTGTTACAAAGTGAACAAGACTTACTCACCGTGAGTGAGAAGATCATAACGAGCGCGACAGCGCTCTCATAACGCTCGCAGGAGCGAACTTATAACTCCAAACTAAAAAGCGCGGCATGTAGCCGCGTCTTTTTAATACTGCGATATCTAAAGGAGCACGTTTTTATTTGCTACCGGAGGTTGCGCGATTGACAAGCGGAGTAGGTTGATTTTTTCATATACTTATGATATAATTGGTATAAATTATCTCGATCGGAGAGCTTATGAAGAAGTTATGGAATAGGGACTTTATCCTGCTCTTGCAGGGAAGTGCCGTAAGCACTATAGGCGACCTTATGTATAGCGTTGCCATTGGATATTGGGTATATGAGCAGACGGGCTCAACGAGTCTGATGGGCATTATGTCAGCGATCTCTATGTTCGTGACTATGCTCCTCTCTCCATTTGCGGGCAGTATAGTGGATAAATGTAATCGCAAGTGGGTTCTGGTAGGTATGGACCTTTTGCAGAGCGCGGTTATGCTCACGATCGGTATTCTTGCTTACCTCGGTAAATTGAACGTTCCCGGCATTCTGATAGCTGCCTTCTTGGCGGCGCTCGGCACGGTCTTTTATTCACCCGCGGCAAGCACGCTGATGATTGACATAATACCTCGCGACGATATGGTGAGAGGCCAGTCGATATTCTCGGGCTCATCATCTCTTATCAATATGGTGGGCACAGCCTTCAGCGGAGTGATGGTAGCTTTCTTCGGTGTACCCCTGATCGTTGTGATCAACGGCCTCAGCAATCTATATTCGGCGATATCCGAGCTGTTTGTCCGCGTACCGAGGACGGTGCACCAGGGCGAGACGGTTACGGTGAAGGGTATACTCAACGACTACAAGACGGCGGTGAAGGTGATCTTTGCCGATCCTGCTCTCAGACTCTTCGTGCCATTTCTTTTAATTTTGAATCTTCTCGCTGCAGGACCGATGTCCTTGATCCTTCCGTTCTGTATGGAGAAGGGCTTCTCGGTCGATATGTACGGATATCTGATGGCTATATGGACGGCGGCGTCACTCGTCGCGGTGCTTATCCTCGGAGTTGTCAAGCTTTCCGCTATGGCTCGCTTCCTGGTTCTTTCAATAAGTTTTTCCTTGTCCGTTGTATTTATGTCGCTCGGATACCTGTCTGACAGCTTCGTTTTTGTTTGCATCTTTGCAGGCGTCGGAGCGCTTTTAAACTCTGCGGGAAACACCGTTTTCAACGCTTCTATGATGCTCGCCCTCCCGGAGGAGAACAGGGGGGCAATACTCGGCTTTGTCCAGTCGGCCTGTGTTGGCGGAGTGGCCTTGTCCACTGTTATCTACGGCCTGATCTGTGACGTATTTCCGGTGTATATCGTCTTTACGGTCGGCAGCGTGATTTCCCTCATTCCTATGATATATTTCTGCTTCCATCCGAAAACCAAGGAATTTATGCTCACACATTAAACATAGGAAAAATCAAAAAAAGCAAAGCGCGGTTTGCAAAAACCGCGCTTTTTCTATTCCGACTTAGATAATTAAACGATAGTGACAGTCTTGATTCTTACTGCGATTTTAGGTCTATCCGAGTAGTCGGTGGGGATAGATGCGATCTCGTCTACCACCTCCATGCCGGAGAGAACCTTGCCGAATGCAGCGTACTGACCATCGAGGTGGGGCGCGTCCTTATGCATGATAAAGAACTGGCTGGACGCGGAGTTGGGATCGTAGGCTCTCGCCATAGAGATAACTCCTCTTTCGTGTCTTATGGGGTTGTTGTGTCCGTTCGCTCTGAACTCGCCCTTGATCTTCTTGTCCGAGCCGCCCATACCGTTGCCGAGGGGATCTCCGCCCTGGATCATAAAGCCGGGGATAACTCTGTGGAAGGTGAGGCCGTTGTAGAAGCCTGCCTTAACGAGGGCTTCAAAGTTTGCGACTGTTACGGGCGCGTGCTCGGGGTAGAGCTCTATCTCGATCTTACCGCCGTTTTCCATTTCAATGATAACCATATATCTTTCCTTTCCTGTGTTAAAAAATCTTTTTGATGGATACAATTAATTATATCAATTTTTGAGGTTTTAGTCAATGAATTTTGAAAAAATACACAAGCTTGCCGACCTCGTCGTGCTTATCATCGGCTCGGTGATTCTTTCCTACCTATTTCTTAAACACGTATTTGTCTATCTCTTACCATTCTTTATAGCTTGGTTTGTCGCCTTTATGCTTCGTCCTGCAGCAGTGTACCTTTCGGAAAAGCTGAGAATAAAGGAAAAGGTGTTGCGCCTTATACTTACCGTCCTTCTTTACCTTGTTCTTTTTGGACTTGGAACGCTTGCTGTGTGGCTCCTCTCACGTGAGGTGTGGGAGCTGCTTGCAGGCCTTGGAGACGGGGATAACAGACTGACAGAATGGATATCCGGCCTTATGGGATCGGGCGGATTTTTTGGCAGGCTATTCGGTGACTTCAGCGACTACGTTGCGGATGCGATCTATAATATCGCCATGTCCATGCTTTCACGCCTCGGATCTATGCTCTCAGGGCTTGTTTCCGCGGTGCCTAAGACTCTGTTTTTCCTCGTCATCTCGGTCATTTCCTCGGCCTATTTTTCGCTCTGCCTCGAGGAGGTAAACGCAGCAGTCAAGCGGATATTACCGAGTGGAGCCTCGCGCATACTCACAAGACTAAAGGATGGATTTCTCAGTGCGTTTCTTAAGTATATGCGCTCCTATCTTCTCCTGCTTGTGATAACCTTTTTGGAGATGCTCGTCGGACTGTTCCTCCTCCGCGCGCCCTATCCGGTCACTATGGCTATAGTGATCGCTCTGCTCGATCTATTGCCTGTCATAGGCGTAGGATTCGTGCTTATTCCCTGGGGTATTTGGTCATTCTTCGTCGGCAGGACGCCCTTTGGCATAGGCCTGCTCGTTCTCTTTGCTGTCCATACGGTCTTCCGTCAGATAATTGAGCCGAGGATAGTGGGTAAAAATCTCGGTGTTCATCCGATCCTTACCTTGATATTTATTTACGTGGGCTATTCGCTACTCGGCTTTGTAGGACTTCTTCTCGTACCTATACTAACCGTCTTAGTCAATATTACCCTCGGTAAAGATAATACCGCCAAGGTCACGGAGAGTGCCGTTCGAGAGGGGGACAATGGTCAGTCCCTCTGATTCTGCCGCTGCTTTTATCTTTTTGAAGTCGGGGTGGGTTGAGGGATCACCGAAGAAATACAGCTGATTTTTGCATACCTCTCCCGCACCTCCGATAAAGCCGTGCTCGTACGGAGGCAGGGAAATATGGCCCTCACTTATCAGCGTCACGCGTACGCCCTCCGTTGCGAGCGCTTTCGCCATTCCGCAATCCGCGGTGATCGCTGCCTTGTCCGATAACTTAAGCACCGTGCAGGCGGGGTAACCCTGCTTAACGTCAATTATCTTGAGGCCATGGGCCTTTGCTTGCTCAATCAGAGCTTTGGATGCGCTTGCCACGCGGCAAAACAACTTATTTCCCATCAGAAGAGCGTTGAGTCCAACATCGCGCGGGTATTCCGCTCCCACCTCGTCCGACGTGAGGTGAAAGCGCGCCCCCGTACCGCGGAGCAGCAGGGAAAGATCACTGAAGACGTATGACGCCTCCTCGGAGTAGTCTGCGTATGATATATATTCGTTACCCACTTTTGCTATCAGCATATCCGGGTGTGAGGCTACCGCCTCGGATAGCCTTGAGAAGGCGGGCAGAGTTATGACTCTGAATCCCCTGAGTGTAAGGTGCCTTTCCTCCTCGGGGGCAATTCTTGAGTCTAATATTGCGACTTGTATTTTCATTATGATACTACCTTCCGGTGCTTATCCGATTTAATTAGGTCAACTAAGTAAACAAAAAACTCCGCTTTCTATCAGCGGAGTTTTTGACCCTTATGCACGCTCTACCTTACCGGAGCGAAGGCAACGGGAGCAAACGTATACAGAAGTTCTTGTACCGTCAACTACTGCCTTAACCTTACGAATGTTAGGCTTCCAGGTTCTGTTTGTCTTACGGTTGGAGTGGGATACGTTGTGTCCGAAAGTAACACCCTTACCGCAAACGCTACACTTAGCCATTTTGATACCTCCCTAAAATCTAGCCTTTTCAGACTGAATTTTATATAAATTTTTTGTTAATCACAAATTGACAAGTAGTATTATAACATACCAAAACTAAAAATGCAAGGGGTTTTGCAAATTTTTTGAAATTTATTATATATAATAAGGAAATGTCTTTATATAGGGAGACGTTTGATGCGTATACCGGATACGTACGGTATATCCGTAGCATTAGCGGTGAAAAAAAGTGTTACTTCTCCCGGGTATACACATTAAGGTGTGAGTGGCAAATCGGACTCTTAAGGAAAAATGTAAATTTGCACCCGCAGGAAAAAACACATAATAAATCGAGCAAGTCCTCTGGGAGATGACAAACTATTTAAACGGGGAAATGTCGGAAAATGACAATTTAAATTGACATATTAGATCAAAAAGCAGACGAGAGTAATCTATCCTTTTCTCTCTTGACCTCGATTACTGCGGCATCTGTGTCAGAGTAGCCCCACTCCTCCTTAATGCACTCTATCATTCTGTCGAGTGTCATAAGTGCGCATTTCTTATCGCCTATTATCTCGTATACTGTTGCAATACCCTGCAGAGCATCGGTATATCTTGGCTTTTCGTTAATGTTTTCATCAAATGATCTTTCATAAAATTCGATTGCCTTTTCATACTCGCACCTTCTTGCGTGGTACTGCGCCTTCTCAAAGAGGAAGCCGCTCTCGTTACCGAACTCACCAAGAGCTCCCTCCATTATCTCATCGGCTCTTTTTACGTCATGCTCTTCGAGCGCAAAATATGCCTCATATACAGGGTTAAGAAACGCCTTTACACCCTGCAAAGTCTTATAGATCTCAAAGTACTCTCTCGCCTCGCTTACACGGTGGTCTGCAAGAAGGTTGTCCATCAACTCAAGGTAGGGCATACGACTCTTACCGCTGTCCTTTTTTATTACGTCCTTATAGAAGTTTATCACCGATGTGTGGTTGGCTATATTCCAGTCCCAGCACATAGCGCCCTCCGCCTTCTGCAGGAGCCATTGACAATCCTTTACTCCGGGTGAGAGCATGATCGCCTTACGCGCATATTTGCTTACTTTGAGTGAATCGGCTACCATCCTGTGGTGATATAGCCCTGCGAGCAGAGAGAGGATATTGCCCTTATTTTCACCCTCGCGTAGCTGATCGGTGAGGAACACCTCGTATTCCTTAAAGACGTCCGAAGGCAGGTCCTCCTCGAGGTCTAATCTCTTTTCTATTCTCCTGAGGCGTTGATCAACCGTTAGGTCGAACAGCTCGTCTATGCTTACACCGAGCTGTATCGCCAACTGAGGCAGCAGGGTTATATCCGGCATAGTCACCGAGTTCTCCCACTTCGACACCGATTGCGCACTTATTCCGAGGCTGCTTGCCAGCTGCTCCTGTGTCATACCCGCCTTTGACCTTAATTGCTTTATCTTATTCGCTATATTCATCGTTCCTCCGTAATGGTTGTGTTATGTAGATGCATCATCGGTTTAATTATACAGCAGTCAGGGCGAAAAATCAATAACGCACATTTATCTACAGCTAACGCTATGGGTGAGACGTGCAAACATAAATATAAATCACAATATACCTACATTTCGCATATTACTCCTTGACAACACCTTTGTTTTGTGATATAATAACCCAGTACCAAAGGGGTATCGCCAAGCGGTAAGGCAAGGGACTTTGACTCCCTCATTCGTAAGTTCAAATCTTGCTACCCCTGCCAACAAAATAGACCTGCCCTTGCGGCAGGTCTATTTTGTTGTCTGTTGGTAAGCCTATTTGAACTTAGCACGAAGCTTAAGGCGAAGTGCTGTAAGTTCACATATCCGCCTTTCTGACCGATACCCGCTTGCGAGGTATCGTGAAAGGCGAGATATCTTCTCGCATTGCGAGAATACCTTGCTACCCCTGCCAGAAAAAAAGCACTTGCACAAGCAAGTGCTTTTTTCAACTAAATCCGCCTTCTGCGGAAGAAATCCACCTTCGGTGGATGAAATCGCTTCGTGATGAAATCTGCCTTACGGCAGGAGATGGAGGCGGATTTAGTTTATCCGAAGCCACAGGCTTCGATTTCACCTGAGGCGGAACGCCGAAGATTTCATCCGAGCCTCGCTCGGATTTCATCGTGCAAAGCACGATTTCATTTTTTTCGGTCTGTAGACAGATTCGAACCGGCGAAAGCCTTCCTCCGGGAGCCTATTTATGTGATACAGTTGACATGTTTATAAAATCGTGGTATAATATAACTAATGATATGAAAGGAGGGATTTTCTTTGTTTTATTGTTTATCAAGTCATCCATCAAATCGTTATAAATATGTACTTATGGATTATAGTTTTTTCAGAATCAATACTTGCCAATGTAACACCTGCGGTCGAGAAGTTAAACAATGCCAACTTGAATATTGGCCCCCAAAATGATTTTGGAGGGTGGGAAAAGAT
>JAFTIN010000057.1 GCA_017456895.1 Clostridia bacterium | reverse complement strand
TATAATTGTTAAGATGATTATTTGTGTTGCGTTGGGAATTGTTCGCATGCCGATATTCGATGCTTACTATATACAGTACATCTTTTGGAGCAAACTTCTGCCGAAAAAGCTTCTCTCGCATATCGTGCTTGGATTTTATTATTCATCCTACTTTATCGCTCTTATCATTTTGTTCTATTTTCCCAACTGGATTGTGGTTTCGCTTTTGGGCATATATCTTGGTATTGTGCAACCGCCCATACCTTCAAAGAACGGTAGTAGTCGTTACAGAATCATTCCGTCTTATACACAACTGTACGAAATATATATCACCCAAGCAGATTTTTGGGAAGAGCGTATAGCAAAAAGAAAAGCAAATAAAGGCGGTGTTGTGATGGGAAAATGGTATGACGATTATAAAAAGCTCGATTTGTTTGGTGGGAAAATTTCATTCATTTTAGAAGATGACGAAGATATGATCGAAATCCATTATAAAGATGGAATGCTAATAGATGTGGGTTATAAAGAACGTATGCATTCCTATTTTATCACGGTTGTTTCAAGTGATACCGCAGATGGATGGAAACAGCCTGTTGAAGAAGTCAAAGTTGAAGACAAAACTGTATTGGCAGATAAAATTCAAGAAACGATCTATAAATATCGTAGATAATAATTATTTTTGAAACGGCATCTTTTCTGTCAGCACGTCTCAAAGAAAAAAGGGCGAGAAATTTTAGCAATTTCTCGCCCTTTTCCTGTCGGTAGGTATATTCAATGTCATACTGCTCTACCGCAAGCACTTCGTGGTCGGCTTTTTATTTTCCATCATATTCTCTTCCGTTGACTAAATAGTCGATAGAGACGCCAAAATACTCGGAGAGTCTGCGGAGCATCTGTAGATCCGGGCTGCGCTTTCCGTTCTCGTAGTGGGAGAGCGCCTCGCGGCTGATATTCAAGTCAAGAGCCACCTTCAGCTGATTCAGTTTTTTCTGTTTTCTGATCTTTTTTAGACCGATAAGGCCCGTCTTGTCGCTCATTGTCACTTTTTTTCTCCTTTTTTCGCAAAACCTCTTGACATTATTGTAACAAAATGTTACGATATAAATGTTACAATGTGTAACAAGTCAATTTAAGGAGAATATGTTATGAAAAAGCTTTTAGCTCTTTTGCTTGTTATCGCAACTCTCATGTCCTTTGCCGCGTGCGGAAGTAAGGAAAAGCTCACACGCGGTACTCTTGACGGCAACGTCTACACTAACGAGTATCTCGGCTTCACCTTCACCAAGCCCTCGAGCTGGGTATATGCAACCGACGAGGAGATAGCAGAAGCTATGAACCTCGGCGCAGATCTGTATCTGGACGAAGACTTCAAGAAGGCTCTGGACAGAAGCGGCTCGATCTACGACATGATGGTAGTCGACAACTCCACAGGAACCAATATGAGTATTGGCTATGAGAACCTCGCAAGATCCTTCTCTACCGGAATCACAGTAGAGGAGTATATCGAGAAGCTCGAGGAACAGACCAAGAACATAAACGGTATCACCTTCGTATTCCCCGATGAGTACGACACGGTAACCCTCGGCGAGAAGGAGTACACGCGCGTTATCTGCAACGTTACGAGCAACGGCGTAAAGATGAAGCAGGTATACTATATCGTTAAGGTAGACAAGTACATGGCGTTTGCTATCCTTACCGTCACCGAATCCGGCAAGTACAAGATGGCCGATATTGAGGCAATGTTTGACTAATAGTATCCATAATAATACATTTAAAAGCCGACGGCAGCGTCGGCTTTTTTTACTATTGACCGAGGGGAGAAAATGTGATAAAATATACGTGGTACCCGGAAGGGGCCGAAATAACAAAGGCGTAAAGGAGGACGGTATGCATTCGTTCTTAACAAGGCTATTATCGGACCGCAAGGGCGGTGAGATCTTCACCTGCTTTAGCGTGTGGCATATCATCTATATTATTCTGACTGCGGTTACGGCTGCGGTTATACTTTTGAGGCTTAAGAATGCAGACAAGGTCGCAAAAGACCGAATAATGCAAATATTAATTAACATATCGTTCGGTTTATACATTCTCGACTTTTTCCTTATGCCTCTTGCATACGGTGAGATAGATATAGAAAAATTACCCTTCCACGCCTGCACGGCTATGTGCGTTGCCTGCTTTCTCTCTACTCATATACCGAGACTCTCTCCTCTGCGATCACATTTTGCCCTGCTCGGTTTTATCTCCAACCTCGTGTACCTCATCTATCCTGCGGGAGTAATGTGGCACGCGGTTCATCCCCTCTCCTACAGAGTGGTGCAAACGCTTATCTTCCACAGCATAATGACCGTATACGGCCTTGTGACTCTGATATATGAAAGGGAGAGCTTCAAGCTTAGAAAAATCCACCTCGAGCTGCCCGTGATATGCTGTATGACGTTATGGGCGCTTATCGGCAACTACGTCTATAACGGAGCATACGGTGGTAAGGATCGCCTCTTCAACTGGTTCTTCGTCGTACGCGATCCGTTCTACGCCTTGCCTGAAAATATCGCTCTCTTCGTTATGCCCCTATTGAATATTGCGCTCTTCTTCGGCGTGGAGGCGCTAATCTATCTACTCTTGGAAAAAGGAGTGAAGAACCGAGACAGCTCCTGCTAAAGTCTTTACCTTCCCTCGGCAAGAATTACTCTTCGATACCCCATTACAAGCGAGATCAGCTCTGACTTCGACGAAAAGGACTCTCTCAAATATTCTGATGTAATACTCTATAGGCTCCCCGAGCTAAGGGGGGCCTTTTCTATGCCTTTTTTTAGACAAACACAAAAAATTGTCCCTTGAATAATCTCCCGTTTCCTAAAATCAACCTTAAAAAACTCTTGATTTTTGTCGAATAAAGGTGTATAATTTTATTCAGCTTTGCGGCATAAGGCACTATTTACTGACAAGGAGATAAACGTATGTTTTCGCCAAGGGATAAGAGTACCGCCTGCGGCATGTGGTCACCAACGTACGTCATAGCGCTGCTCGTCACACTGTCACTTATCGCAGTCGCTCTTGTATTAACAAGGAATATATCAAAAAAGAATGTCAAGTACCTTCTTATCGGTTCGAGTATTTTCACCATATCTACAGAGGTCGTGAAGATGATATTCGTAGGTGTGACCTACGGTATAGAGGAGGTGGAGTTTATCCCTCTTTACTTCTGCTCCCTGTTTATGTACTCGTCCGTGCTCGCGACGCTCAAGCATGAGACCTTGAGAAACACCGGACTTGCCTTCCTCTTTTTCGGAGGTATCATAGGTGCTTCTGCCTTCTTCATCTACCCGAGCGCTTGTATCCCCAATTATCCGATCTACCACTTTATGTGCCTTAGGACCATGCTTTATCACGGGCTTATGATTTACGTCGGTATAACCGTAGTCAGGAGTGGATATTACGTCCCCGATCTTTCACACTTTAAGAACTATTTTGTGGCGTTATCAATAGTCGGAATAGGCGCTTATGTACATAATCGTTTACTAAAAACCAACTTAATGTATATATCAGAGCCGCTCGACTTCGCTCTCTCGAAGAAAATATACAGTCTGATGCCCGAGCTATATCCCCTCATATTTATGATAGCGCAGATCATAGTACCCTTCTTCATAAGCTTTGGCGCTTGGCTGCTGATAAGAAAAATAAACGGTAAAATAAAGAAAGGATAACACCGCATGTTCAGTACAAATCACTTCATCTGGCTTGGCCTTTGCGCCATTTTCATCACAGGACTGCTCCTTGCAGCCATAAGGTTCAAGTTCTCCTTCAAGCTGGCGACCTATATCGTCAGCGGTATTTGTATAGCGAGCGAGCTGTGCAAGATCTTTACCCACATTGATGAAATATATGACATGGAGGGCAACCTTGACGGCGGTGTGCTCGGCGCGCAGTATCTGCCTTTTCACCTGTGCTCTATCCTCATCTTCTTTATACTCTACCTCAACGTATGCAAAAATGAAGAAAGGCTCGAGAAGATAAAGAGCTTTATCGTACCTATCGCACTCCTCGGCGGAGCTATGGCCATGCTCATACCCACCAGTGGTGTAAATTTCTTAAAGCCTTATGCTTACCAATGCTTCGTCTATCACGCAGGCATCTTTTGGTACGGTCTGTACCTTATCATTACCAAGCAGGTCTCCCTCGGCCTTAAGTCCTATAAGAATAATATGCTCTACCTGCTCGGACTCCTGTTTATTATGATCTGGGTGAATAGCGCGCTTCAGGTCTACGACACCAACTTCTTCTACCTCGTAAGACCTCCGATGGACAACCTCCCGATCCTTAATCTCAACAACGGCTGGTTCGTCTACTTCATCTCGCTCGTTCTGATAGCGCTCACACTCTTCACCGCCCTGCACCTCCCCTTTATGATTCTCGAAAGACGCAAGACGAAAAAGGGCGAAGCCAATTCATGATGCCTTAGCATCAACTCATCTATAAAAACGAACAGAGCAAGAATATAAGGATTATTCCTTGTACTCTTGCTCTTTTTCTATTAGTGAAGTTTTTGCTATCGCTAAAGTGACATACCGCTTTTGTTATTGACTCTTATATGCTTTTGTGGTACAATAATGCCGTAAATGATTATTTCGCACGTGCGGTGCGCCTTCTATAAAGGAGCTCTGATGAGTACTCAAGAAAAAATAACACCGTTTGGAGAAGGAAAGCTGACCGGTCTTATGCTCAAGTTTTCCATCCCCTGCATACTCTCGCAGCTGGTAAGCTCACTATACAATATCGTCGACCAGGTATTTATCGGCAACAGCGAGCTTAGCGCGCTCGGTAACGCTGCGACGGGAGTCGTCTTCCCTGTATTTATCATAGCGCAGGCCTTTGCCTGGTGCTTCGGTGACGGCTGTGCCGCCTACCTCAACATTTGCCAGGGTAAAAACGACTACAAAAACGCGCATAAGGCAATTGGCGCAAGCATTACCGCGGCATTCCTCTCGGGCGTTTTGATGATGCTGGTCATCTACCCCTTCAAGGTGCCGATCCTCACGCTCTTCGGCGCCTCGGAAAACACGATAGGCTACGCTATCGAATATCTCGATATCGTTCTATCTATGATCCCGGTCTATATCTTATGCAATATGATGAACTCGGTAATACGCGCGGACGGAAGTCCCACATGGGCGATGATATCAATGCTTGTCGGCGCAATAACCAACATTATCCTCGACCCCGTGTTCATTTTCGGCTTCAAATGGGGTATGACGGGAGCCGCGCTGGCAACGGTTATCGGCCAGGGCGTGACATTCATTTTTACTCTTATCTACTTCAGAAACACCAAGACGTTTAAGCTCGCCCCCGAGAGCTTTATCCCGAGGCTTGGCTCTATCGGTGACATCGTTAGGCTCGGGATATCCACCTTCTTCACCCAGCTTGCGATAGTTACCGTAGCTATCCTCTCCAACGTCCAGCTCGCGAAGTTCGGCGCTATGTCCAAGTACGGCGCAGACATTCCGATCGCAATAATAGGAATACAGAGCAAGGTCTTCACCCTCGTCTTAAATCTCGTAGTCGGCATAGTCCTTGGCTGTCAGCCGATAATAAGCTTCAACATGGGAGCGAGAAAGTACGACAGAGTCAAGGAGCTCTACCGAAAGATCATGGGCTGTACGGTAACCATAGGCCTGCTCGCTACCCTGCTCTTTGAGCTGGCGCCCGACTTTGTTATCGGTCTGTTCGGTATCCCGAGCAATATCCCCAACCCCGAGGACTACTGGGAGTTTGGCCGAAAGACGCTGCGCATATTCCTCTCTTTAACCACTATAAGCTGTCTTATCAAGATGAACTCCATCTTCTTCCAGGCGGTGGGTAAGCCGGGACACGCATTAGTTGCGTCGGTCATACGCGACGTCGTATGCTTTACCCCTCTTATCCTGATACTTCCTCTTATTAAACCCAACGTAATACTTATACTTTACGCTGCTCCGATATCCGACGTTATCGCCATGGTGGTTACCGCATTTTTGTCGATTTCCTTTGTAAAATCGCTACACGCCCCCGTAGTAACCGACCAGACCGAGGCAGTACTAAAGCCCTCGCGCCCGGGTGTTATCATCACTATAGCGCGTGAGCACGGCTCGGGCGGAAAACAGGTCGGCAGGATCGTAGCAGAAAAGCTGGGTATCCCTTTTTACTACAAGGAGATGACCGCCCTTGCCGCCAAGGAGAGCGGTCTTGACCGTGAGTTCATCGCGGACATAAACGTCAACTCACCCACTATCCTCCATAGTCTCTATTTAAGCACCAACGTTGTCCAACAGGCGGTAGCCGCGCAGAATAAGGTGATAAGAAAGATTGCCGATCAGGGCAGCTGCGTTATCGTCGGCAGAGCGGCAGACCACGTGCTCCGCGACAGAGATAATATACTGAAGGTCTTCATCTACGCCCCGGAAGAATTCCGCATCGAAAGAATCGGAGAGATATACGGTGACACACCCGAGATGGCAAAAAAGCACATCCGCCGCTCGGACGAAGCGAGAGCCTCCTACTATAAGAG
The DNA here is from genome assembly GCA_017456895.1 of Clostridia bacterium. Taxonomy (GTDB): domain Bacteria; phylum Bacillota; class Clostridia; order Oscillospirales; family CAG-272; genus UBA1740. Next base: position 1,844 of record JAFTIN010000057.1, on the reverse strand, counting down.
CATCTCGGGTAAGACCTGGGGTGAAAGACACAATTACGACGTCGTTGTTAACAGCTCCGCAGGACTTGAAAAAGCGTCAGAGATCATTCTGGCGCACGCACGTATGGCAGAAAGCAATAGCTCACAGAGTAGCTCACAAAGTAGGCGTTTTGTATATTGACATAAAAGGAAATAAGTGGTATAATTTTACTAAGTATCCGATGGACCTGTAACCTTTCAGGGTGTAATTCTGTCAAATAGGATAGAGAGAAACAATAGAGGAGGCGATAATATGAGGCTTATGCCGTTTTCTTCACCGAAATATAAGCTGATCCTTTGGTCGCTGATGCATTTCGCAACAGACGGCCTGTGCTCTTACCTCGTTTTTGCTAAGCTCTACCCGGATAATCCAAGCTACGCCTTCTACGTTTTTATCGCCTATAACGTGCTGGCATTTGTGACACAATCTCCGGTAGGCATTCTGATCGACAGATTTAACAGGCCAAAGACGTTCCTCGGAGTGAGCATCGCCGCTATGCTGCTCGGATATATCCTCAGCGGAGTCTGGCTCCTATCCGTCATACTTATCGGAATGAGCAACTCCGTATTCCACGTCGCAGGCGGCAAATACGTCACGGACAAGAGCGGAAACGATATATCTCATCTCGGCATTTTCGTCTCGACCGGTGCTATAGGACTCGCTCTCGGGCAGACCTATGCGGACTCTTTCATCCCTGCTGCTATCTTCTTCACTCTGCTGATCGGATCATACTTCCTTATGCTGGTGAGCGCCGACCCCGAGAAGAAGGAGTACTCGGAAATATTCACCGAGGAAAAATACGCAAGGTATGCTATGCTCGCAGTGACTGCAATAGTCCTGGCGCGCTCCTTTGTCGGCAAGGTTATAAAGCCGGACTTCACTCCGTTTTCTTCATTCCTTATCGTCGTGTCGCTTTTCGTTGCGGCAGGTAAGGCCACGGGCGGTATGTGCGCAAAGCGCTTTGGAATAAGGCTCACCGCGCTCGTCTCGCTCTGCTTAGCCGCTATATGTTTGTGCCTCGGTACAGCCAACCCATTCACGTATATAATCGGAATTTTCGCATTCAACTTCTCAATGCCTATCACTCTTTATTTCGCAAATATCCTGTTAAAAGGTAAAGAGGGGTTTGCATTTGGAACGCTTGCCGCCATTCTTACGCCGGGCTATTTCCTCGGTGTTCTTGTAAGCGACTATTCACTACTTATGAAGATACTGACCGCTCTGCTGTGTGTACTCAGCATAGTAGCGATACTTATTATTCTTAAGAGGATCAATAAAAACGATGGAGCCACTCTTAATCACGATCATACTTGAGGCGCTCGCCCTTTTCGTCCTCGGTGAGCGAAGTCCGACGTTTTTCCTGTACTGGACCGCAATCACAACTATTACAAACATACCTGCAAACCTTTATATCATATACGTTTTCAAGGGTGGAGCTACCGAATACTATATAGCTGTCGCAATAATCGAGCTTATCGTCCTGGTGAGTGAGTTTCTGCTATGCTACCTGTACACCAAGGATAAGAAAAAGAGCCTAATCTACAGCCTTGTATGCAATGTTGCAAGCTATTTCATCGGCTCTGTAATTCTAAACTTTATTTTTTAACGGAGGTAATATATGTTTTTGCTTGACCTTGTTCCCTACATTCCTACTGCGCCTGATGTCGCACCTGATGTCGCACCTGACCCGGGGATTTTTTACGGTCTGGTCGCTGCAGGCGTTGTTGCCATTATTGTCATTCTGATTATCTTCTTGAAAAAGAAGTGATCATTTTTTACCAATAACAAAATAAGAAAATCATGGAGGATTAACTATGTTTTTACT
>JAFTIN010000056.1 GCA_017456895.1 Clostridia bacterium | reverse complement strand
TCAGTGAACCACGCGAAGGTAGTGCCAAGAAGCATGGTGAAGCAGATTACCATTGCCATCGCACTTACCAAAAGAGCGCGCTTTGTGGATTTTTTGTTAGTCATTTTGTTTTTCCTCCTTTATAAGAATTTTGTTAGACTAACTATTGTTTCAGGATAAACCTTTAAAACAAACAATGTGGGGGGCGTGGCGTGTGCCACGCCAATGCAAAATGCAAAATGCAGAATGCAAAATTTGGGACGGGGGCGATTCTTAGCCTTCTCCAGTGGGTAGCGAAGCGAGCCCTCTCCGTCACCTTCGGTGCCACCTGTCTCGTTGCGACTCGGGCACGCTCGAGGGAAAACGATACACAATCGTTTTCTAATACTCTCGCGCCGCTTCGCTACCCAGAGTGAGAGGCTTGTTTGCATCTCGCTCCTGCTCAATTTAGGCTCGCCCTTCGGGAGAGCTGTCGCGGAGCGACTGAGAGGGTAGGCTCCCCTGTGTAAGGGGAGCTGTCTGCAAAGCAGACTGAGGGGTTGTCACAATCCCTCCGCCTCGTCCCTCGGCACCTCCCTTTACACAAGGGAGGCATATTAACAGCTCGCCCCCGCTCTAATTAGGCTCGCCCTCCGGGAGAGCTGTCGCGGAGCGACTGAGAGGGTAGGCTCCCCTGTGTAAGGTAGCGAAGCGAAACCGAGGGCGTTGAATGACAGTCCGGTGGACAATTCGGGGTTCCCCAAAACGAGCGAAGTCGAGTTTAGGGGGTTCTTGAGAGATCCCGAGGTGCCCGAGCCCGCAGGCGAGACAGTTCCGCATAGCGGTGAGGGGTTGTCATCCCCGTGGGGATTTCATCTGCCCTTGGCAGATTTCATCACGCAGTGATTTCATCCGACTCCGTCGGATTTCATTGGCGCACCGCACCTTGGGTAGCAAGCGCAGCGGTGAGAGGGGTAGACTCCCGCCACTCCGTGAGACTATCACTTCACCGCATTTCTGCAGATAAACTTATACTGGCAGTCGGAGCAGGGGTGGAAGCTCGAGTTATCGGGAACACCGGGCTTGGCCTCGATATGACCGTCGGTGATTCTATCCGCAATTTCAACGACCGCGTTCTTCATATCGTCATTTATGGTCTTCCAGTCATCCGCGGTGAAGGTCTGCGGGCGCGGCTCCTCGTTCTTCTTTGTTTTCGCCATAGGGGTAAAGCTCGGGTTCATAGCCGAGAGCACTACCTCCTCGCCGAGCGAAGCGCCGAGTCGCTCAAAGCCTGCCTTGACCTCGCTATTAGCCAACTCGTCGGAGGGAGAGTCGATAGTCACGTCTGCGACCGAGGTCCTGACGTACACTATTCCTGCGGGTATGAGCTTTCCGCCCTCCTCGACGCCAATGTTTTTTAGGAACTCGGGATTTTCCGTTTCCACTATGGACTTAAGGTACAGGAGCATCTGCAGGTTTTCGCCCTTTTTGACGTCCTCGAGGGTAAAGCTCTTTATACCGGTCTTGTAGTCGATAACCCTTACGTAGACGTCCTTGCCCACCTTGAGAGTGTCTACACGGTCGATATATCCGCCTATGACCGCCTTGTGCTTCTTATCTGACGTTTCGTAAATAATGGAATTTGGTGTATTCGGATCATATCCGTTGATATGCAGCTCACAGTACGCAGGTGTAAACCTACAGTTAGCAAATTCGTCGCATAAGCCCTCGACAATAGGCCTTGCCACTCTGTTTATTCTCTCGATAATTACGTTATTTCTCGCTGAGGAGTCGCCGCCGATCTCTCGTTCTACGTACTCTTTCGCGCACCTTGCGGTAAGGGCCTCTCTCTCCTCGGACGTGAGGGAGGAGACACTCACGTTATCCTTCATCACAGAGCGGAAAACGTTCTCGAGCACCGAGTGGATAAAGTTACCTACTACGAGCTGATTGATCTCGGCCTTTTCGTTTTCGTCGAGTCCGAGGAAGGCCGAGCCGAAGTACTTGAAGGGACATTTCAGATACTTGTCTATCTTTGTCTGCGAGAGGTAGATCTTCTCCCCGATTATTATACCGAGGGTGTCCTTGTCTATGACTATCTCGTCGTTCTCGAGCTTTCCTTCACTCACCGCCAGGATGTCCTCGTACTCGGTGCCGAGAAGGGCGGTCTTGATCGCACTCTTCTCCGACTCGGTCGCTTTGCCGAGATTCTCCAGCGCGAGCTCGGGTGAGTATATCCTGTCTCGCAGAGGCACTTCACCGATCACCCTTGGCATAACAGCCTTGTCGGTTATCTCACCGATCCTTGCTATGACCTCGGAGGGCAGAGCCGCACCGAGCGCGGAGGTCTTGGCCGTGTAGAGCAGGGTGACCGTCCTTTTGGCCAGGGAGAAGGAGCGTGAGAAGGAGTATAGCTCCCTCGCGTTTTTGATCTCAAGATCGGGTGTAACGCCCAGACCGAGCCTTGCCAAGGCAGCCTTGTCTCTCTCGGTAAAGTAGGAGCTGTCCGAGACTGTCTTCGGGAATTCTCCGACGTTCACACCGATTAGATATACGTGCTTTTTGTCTCTCAGTCTGACCATGTCCGCCCGTCCTACGCTGACCTCGTCATGGTAGGAGGGAATGCTGCCCATGCTCGTATCGGTAAACACGACAGAGAGCTGATTGATAAAGGATTCCGCATCCGCAGGCAGGTCGCCGAGCACATCGACTACGGTGTCGAGCGAGTCGCATATCACCTTCCACAGCCTCATATTTTGTTTTGCTGCCTCTCCTTCGCCAAGTGAGGCAAGCTCTTTTGCTCTATCCTCGAGCTTAGCTTCGAGGTCGATATCAATAAGGAAGTCAAGCAACGCCTCGGCATGCTCGCGTACGGTCCTTGCCTCCCTCACGTTCTCGCTGAAGGCGCGCAGGGGAGAGAGTATCCTCTCCTTGATGTCGTTGATCCGTACGAGCTTCTCCCCGTCCTCCTCCTTGAAGGCCTCGTAGCCCCTCGGATTCATATTCCACAGCATCTCGTCGGTAAAGCGCGAGCCGGTTATATTCCATTTCGTTACGTACATCTCGAAAATGTCGCACTCGTCTCTTTCCACGCCGCTAAGGCCGCACTTTACGTAGGTCAGCACCTCGGAGAGAGCAAAGCGGCGGATCACTGCCGCATAGGCCGAGCTTATAAGCTTTATCGCTTCAAACGAGTTGATGGATCTCGGGCTCGCCATAAAGTGCGGCACACCGGCCTTATCGAGCGAGGTGTCGAGTATGCCGGAGTATCCTTCAAGCGATCTTGCTATGACGGCAAAGTCGGAGTAGCTCTCACCCGCCATAACGCGGCGCTTGATATCCGCGGCAACAAAGTCGCACTCCTCAAACGGAGTAGCCGCTTCAAACATCCTCAAGATATCTGGATTATTTATAAGCTTTTGTACACTATCGTTGTCAATTTTGCCCTCGTTACGCCATAAAAGCTCTGCGACCTCTGTGAGAGTCTGATCGTATTCTATGCTTTTTGCATCGGGCGAGAGGACCCTCACGTCCACTCCCTCGCGGCGTGAAAGTGAGATAAGCCGCCTTTCCGTATCGCGCAGCTCGGTGTACTCAAAGCCGCTCTTTGCAGCCTTGGATACGGCAAGGTGTACTGTGAGGTCGGTATGCTTCATTATTGCTCTTATCAGGGCGTATTGCGGCTCGGTAAAGGAGGTGAACCCTTCAATAAAGACAGCCGCTCCGTCAAGGTAGGAGCCGTCGGCCTGTAGCCTTTTTGCAAGGTCGGATAGATCCTCGGTCATATCTGCGTATCTCTCTTTGAGCTTGTCCTTGTAGAGTGAGTAGATGAGTGAGAGGTCTGCCAGCTTACTCCTTAGTCTTCCGTCCTCACCGTTGAGCAGCTTCTCGCTCTGTCTTAATTCCTCCGGTCTTATGCCGAGGGAGGAGAGCTCGTTTATGGCATCGAGCGCCCTTGAGACAATGCCCGAGCTGACGTTTTTTGCCCCCTTAGTCAAGGTGAGCATGGGCGAGAGCTCGGTGAGCACGCCCCACATGGTCAGCGCCTTTTTTGCCGAGGTTATATATTCTCCCGACACACCGCCGAGAGTACGGAATACCGTGTTGGTAAATCGGGTAAAGTTCGTGACCTCGAAGTTGAGCGCTGCGCTCGGCGGGAATAGGTCGGCGGCCTCCGCCTCCGCGGTCATCGTCTGCTGCTCGGGTACGAAGAGAAAGGTCCTCTTGCCCGATTCCATAGCGCGCTTTACCGCCTTGATCATTTCGTCGTGCGCGACCGACGTAAAGCCGCCCTCAAGTAGAGTGAGCATTATCCCTTCCTCCTGTATTTTTCATCAATTCCATACCCCTCGCCGCGCGAGGAGATTATCACCTTTTTCCCGTCTTTTTCAAGCTTTTTTCGTAAGTAATAAACGTAAACGTTTACCACCCCGGCGTCAAAGCCCTCGCCCCACACCGACTCGAGCAGCTCCTCTCTCGAGACAAGACCGTCTGCCCGTATAAGTCTTGCGAGTAGCTTGTACTCGACCTCGGTGAGTCTGACTCTCCTGCCCGAGATCTCCGCGTGTCTGCCGTCGCCACCGAGCAGCACGTAGTCATCGGGTCCGCTTTCCGCGTTGCCGACAACCGCGAGTATATCCTCGTGTCTGAAGGGCAGGGGAATATCTCCGCCATCTCCGAGCGTTACCGATCCCTCGGGCGCTATACCAACGTCCGCAAGCACCAGCGCGTAACCATCAAGCCCGTCGCCCTCGCGGAGCCTGTCGACCTCGCACTCACCGCGCAGCAGCAGCCGTATTTTATTGTAGACAATAGAGCTCTCGGTCAAAACACCAATACGCTTCATCTTCTCGCCTCTTTTCTAATTTATTAGAATCATTATACAACATTATTCCGCACTTGTCAAGACACCGTTTCACTACCCGAAGGATGAGGTTGTCTGCACGCCCATTTTTACATAGGTATCATATAAGCAAAAAGGGAGCAAATGCTCCCTTTGATCATCTGTTGATCCTTCTCTCGCACAGCTCTCGGAAGTACCTTTCCAAAGCGCCAACTGTAAGCGGTTCAATGTACAGGTCACTCGCCTTCAATGCCTCCTCGCTTTCAAACGAGTCGTAGTATCCGCCGCACAGTCCGGAGTGATCGCTGCCTCCGGAGATAAACAGCCCTTTTTCAAGACAGAGCCTCATAGATTCCGCCCTTTCCTCATCCGAGAGGGAGGGATGCAGGACCTCGAGCCCCTCAATTCCCGACTCTATGAGCAGATCTATTCTTGCAAGCTGGCTCATATTCGGGTGAGCGCAGACGGCAAAGCCTCCCGCTCTCTTTATAAGCCCGACCATCTCGGAGAGCGGCTTGAAGGCGTGTATCGGAGGATACTTTCCCCTCTGGTGTCTGAAATTCTTGTTGAACCAGGCCATGTACTCATCGTCTTTTATCAGCCCCTTAGCCTTCATTGCGCGGAAAACGTGATTGTTGCACAGCCAGGGAATACCTGCGTTATATTCGAGCACCTCCTCCCAACTGACACCCTTGATACCGCCCGACGCGACCGCCTCGTCAAAGCAACACTTGGTGTTATCAGTCTGTCTCTTTGCCATTTTCTCAAGGTACTCCTTCATTTCGGGGTACTCGGGATCAAAGCTGAAGCCCACGATGTGGAAGTCGTACGGATCTACCACGGTGAACTCCACGCCGAAAAGACACTCGAGGCCTTCCTTATCTGCGGCCTCCCTCAGCTCGGGGTAGGCGCTCGCGGTATCGTGGTCGGTGATCGCTAGGGCGCGGTAGCCCTCCGCCTTTGCTATCCTGACCAGCTCGCCGGGAGAGTATACGCCGTCGGAGTGCGTGGAGTGGAGGTGTAGGTTTGCATAGGGTATTTCTTTCATAGCATTTACCTCTTTTCTTTAGGCTAATTTTATCACTCGCTCACAATAAAGTCAACGAAAAATGCGTATTTGGCACTCAGAATGGCAAATTCGGTAAATTTTTTCGCCATTGAGAGCAATTTTTGCAATGTATTTAGCCAAACACATGTGCTATAATGTACTTGTAAAAATATTTTTTAAGGAGAATATTCCCATGAACAACGATATGATGAAGCAACTTCACCTCATCGGTCTTATTCCCGTAATCAAGATCGAGAACGCAGACGATGCAGTTCCGCTTGCAAAGGCTCTTATCGACGGCGGTCTTCCCGCAGCCGAGATCACCTTCAGAACCAAGTGCGCGGCAGAGGCTATCAAGAACATCACCGAGGCATTCCCCGAGATGCTCGTAGGCGCAGGCACCGTTCTCACCACAGAGCAGGTTGACGCCGCTATCGCAGCAGGCTCCAAGTTCCTCGTTTCCCCCGGCCTTAACCCCAAGGTTACCGGCTACTGCCTCTCCAAGGGCGTTCCCATGCTCCCCGGTTGCTCCAACCCCTCCGACGTTGAGGCGGCTCTCGAGCTCGGACTCTCTACCGTAAAGTTCTTCCCCGCAGAGGCTGCAGGCGGCCTTAAGATGCTTAAGGCTATGGCCGCTCCCTACGGTCAGCTCACCTTCATGCCCACCGGCGGTATCAACGAGAACAACCTCCTCGACTACCTCAAGTTCAACAAGATCGTTGCTTGCGGCGGCTCGTTCATGGTTCGTGACGACCTCATCAGAGACAAGAAGTGGGATGAGATCACCGCTCTTACCCGCAACGCTGTTAAGGTTATGCTCGGCCTCGAGTTTGTACACATGGGCATCAACAACGAGAATATAGAGGAAGCGCAGAAGGGCGCAAAGCTCTTTGAGCTCATGTTCGGCCTTCCCACCAGAGTTACCAGCAAGTCCACCTTCGCAGGCGAGGAGTTCGAGTTCATGCATCAGAAGGGCCCCGGCAAGTGCGGTCACATCGGCATCAAGACTCACTTCGTTGACAGAGCGATCGCTTACTTCGAGAGACAGGGCATCGCTATCGACCACGACTCCATCACCTTCGACGACAAGACCGGCAAGCCCAAGTTCTGCTACTTCAAGGACGAGATCTGCGGCTTTGCAGTTCACCTTGTACAGAAGTAATTCCGTCTTTTACAGGAATTTTGACAAATTCTCGCGCGGCGACCGCACAGGTCGCCGCGTTTTTCTCGTTTTCTCATCAAAAATGTCAAAATATTTTTACATATTCTGCTTTAAGTTATTGCATTTTTATTTTAAATATGTTAAAATATTACTTGTAAAAACATTTTTGACAGTTTGAAAGGAGTTTGTTTAAATGATAATCGACCTTTTCCACAACAAAATAGTCAAGGATACGGCGACTGAGGCGTTTGCCGAGAGCTTCAAGGCGGTGGTTGTACCGATGCTTGAGGAGAAGTACGGCGACGCTGTCGAGTACGTTACTATGTACGAGGACTACATCGCGGACGAGCTTCTCTTTGAGGGCGAGTGGTATTATCCTCTCACCGTTAAGCTTGAGGGCGAGGAGCCGATCATATCCTGGATCAAGTGGCCCGTTACCAAGAAAACCTTCAGAAACAATATTCCTTACGCATATATCGGACAGGAGACGGTTGAGTTCTCCTTCGCCGGCTTTGTACCGAACGGCTTTGCGGACAAGCTTCAGGGACGCAGGATCGACTATAACAGAAACGCTATCAAGCTTCGCGTTGAGGCGGTTACCGACGATCCCACTCTCCTTGTGGGCAAGTACAGTCAGACCTTCGTTGACGAGCTCGCGGATCAGATCACCTCTGCCATCAGCCGTACCGTAGGCATCGAGGGTATCGAGAACAGCACCATGGAGCTCCAGCTCGTGTTTGCTCCCGGCACCTATCTCGAGCACACCTCCGAGAACGTTACATACCGCCGTCTTCTCCTCGTTGACAAGGGCTGCCAGGCGCGTGACTTCTGGGTAAAGTGGACCCGTCTTGACGGCGCGGTAGGCTACAAGGTGTCCGACGTTGTAAGTGAGGAGACCGTCAGCTTTGAGCTTGGCGAGGACGTCGCGCAGAAGATACGCGAGAAGGAATACCGCTTCCTTGCCGGAGCTAACCCCAATAAGTACCAGGCGGCGATGGGTAAGAAGACCGTCACCGAATGGAGAGACATAATCAAGAGAGCGATCAAGCGCGGTGACGTGGTTAAGGTACCCACCGAGGCGGAGATCGCGGATCACGCTCAGGACGTCAGCGACAAGCTCCGTGAGCTTCTCGGCAGCTTTGGCGTCGTTGCTCCCACGCCCGTTGAGGTTGAGACTAAGGACGAGCCCGTCGACGTTGTCGCCGAGCTTGCAAAGTCGGTTCTCGCTACCGAGGAGCCCGAGGCCGTTGAAGAGCCTATAGAAGAGCCCGAGATTATCGAGGAGCCTGTAGAGGAAGAGCCCGAGGTCGTCGAGGAGCCTGAGGAGGAGCCTGAGATCATTGAGCCCGAGATCAAGAGCGTATTTGACTTTGACTTCAGCACACTTGGTGATGAGCCCGAGGAGGAGATCTTCTCCATGGGCGGTGAGATCACCCTTGAGGAATACGAGCGCGCTACCGAAAACGCGCCTAAGAACGAGACACCCCTTGACGAGGATGCTATCCGTCGCGAGATCGAGGCCAAGATCCGTCTTGAGTATGAGACCGAGGCAAGGCAGAGAGCAGAGCGCGAGGCAGAGCAGCTTCGTATAGAGCACGAGAGACTCCTTGAGGAGAACGAGAGACTCGCAAGGATCGCGAGAGAGGCCGAGGCTAAGAGAATAGCCGAGGAGGAGGCGCGCAGAAAAGAGGAAGAGGCTCGCCGTCTTGCCGAGGAGGAGAGACAGAGAGAGCTTGAGGCTAAGCGCCTTGAGGAAGAGAGGATCAGAGCCGAGATCGAGGCGCAGATGCGTCTTGAGGCAAAGGAGAGGGAGAGAATTGCCGAGGCTGCGAGAATGGCGGTAGAGGAGCAGAAACGCCTTGAGGCCGAGAGAGCAGCTAAGGAGGAGCGTGAAAGACGCGAGGCCCTCGCCAGAGAGGCAGAGAGACTCCGCCGCGAGGAGGAGGAGCGCAGACTCGAGGAGCAGCGCCGCCGTGAAGAGCAGCGCCGCCGCGAGGAGGAAGAGCGCAGAAGACGTGAGGAAGAGGAAGCCCGCGCGAGAGTGGCCATCGTCACCAAGCAGGCAAAGCTTCTGTTCCGTTACTCCGTAGACCTCAACGTTATCAAGAGGATCAAGGAGGTCGTTGAGACCACCCTCGTCGAGAACAAGAAGGAGAAGCTCAACATACATATTAAGGCTTATCCCCAGGATCAGAACTCCATCGCCCTTGAGATCAAGCTTCCGCAGAACGAGTCGGATCTTCTCGTCTCTATGATGAGAGCCCTCGGCGGTGCATCCCTCGGTATTACCAAGATCATTCTTGAGTAAACGCATGAGCGAGCATAGCTCGCAATGAATTGCAACGATTTGCATGAATTGAACACAAGTGTTCATGAATTGCCTACGGCATGAATTGCGCCTCTGGCGCATTGGTAGTTGCAATTCAAAATGCGCGAGGTGATAGATCATAATACTCCGCATCAATAAGTATAGCAATAATTCAACAATAAACTAAGTAAGCGGCAGAGTACAGAGCTCTGCCGCTTTTATGTATTAAAAGTAAAATACAGTTTACTAAATACCGTTAAAGCATACGGTTATGTACATCTTGTTCTCGTGGTAGCTCGTTCTATCCGTAACGTCGACGCCGAGCGAGCGCAGGGTAGTGATACTGCGCTTCAGCGTATCGACAAAGGTGTCTATACGCTCTGTCCTGGGCGCGCTCTCGATCAGTCTTGGCATATGAGCGTCCTGCTTCAGATCCACCAGCGCCTCGCACTCTCTCACCGTCAGCTCGCGCGATATAACCTTCTCGAGCACGTCAAGCTGCTCGTCCTCACTCTCCAGTCTTAGGAGGGCTCTGGCGTGCCTTTCCGAGATCCCGTGCTTTTTGATCAGTCTCTCTATGTGCGCCGAGAGTGAGAGGAGTCTTAGCTTATTTGCCACGTAGGATTGGCTCACGCCCATTCTTTCCGCCAGCTCTTTCTGGGTGATGTGACAGAGCTCTATAGTGCCCTCCATCGCTCTCGCTTCTTCAAACATATCCATATATTTTCCGTCCTTTTTTGCTTTTATTCTATCATATGGCACGCGGCAGATCCTGCCGCAAAAGGTCGAGAAATATCCGT
>JAFTIN010000055.1 GCA_017456895.1 Clostridia bacterium | reverse complement strand
GTAGAACTCTAATGCCTGAATTTTAAGATGATTTTGGTGCTTGGCTCTCGCAGCCAAGTACGACTTTGCAAGAGAGATAAGTGCCGAAAGCGCTGAAAATTCACGCTTTAGAGCTGGTTCGTATTATTTTCTCTTGCCTACGGTCAAGAAAAAATGATATTGCCGACAGTCGGCAAAAATCCCTACGGCTATTATACAGCCGTGGAAAAATAAAGTCAATAAGTAATTTTACTTTTTATAGTATTTTATAAGAGCGCCGGCAGTTTCTCACCATGCTCTGCCGCCGCCAAGATTTGCTCGCAGAGTATCAGACAGCGCAAAAGGTGATACGGCCCCTTCCAGAGCGAGCCCTTCTGCATATGTGATACCGTACCGTCTCGGTGAAGATAGCCGTACCACTCGCCACAGGTTTTGTCCGGGAAGCGCGAGAAGACGTAAGCGTGGATCTTATCGTAGAGCTCCTCATATTTTGCGTCGCCCGTTACAAAGTGAGCATATAGAGTTGCTATAAGGCACTCGTTATGTACCCACCACAGCTTCATATCGTGCTCGAGCTGCTCGCACGGACGGCCGAAAAGGTCGCGGAAATAATACACGCCCCCATACTTTTCGTCCCATCCGAGCTCTAACGACCAGTTAAGAATATTCAGCGCCTTATCCATAAGCTCGCCGTCTCCGACATCCTTCGCATAGTTCATCAAGAACCATGAATTCTCGATAGAATGGCCGGGGTTGATAGTGCGTCCTGTCGGATTGTCGAGCACCGAGCCGTCAAGATGCACGTTCTCAAGAACACACTTGTACTCCTCCTTGTAGTGGAGGTTTATCATATCCGAGATGATTTCTCTTATGATCCTATCGTAGTGCTCGTGTTTTCCGCTCACACGTCTGAGAGTCTCGGCCGAGCTCACAAGCACCATAGGGTTGGCGTTGGAGCGGAGCGAACGCACGTCGGCATTCTCCTTTGGCGTGATCTTGAAGGGATCGGACGCGGGATCACGGTAGAGTCTGTACATCAGGTCGAAGTATTTCTCGGCAAGCTCGAGGTCCTCGGGGTTCTTACGCAGAAGATAATACTCCGCAAAGCCGACGACCAGGAAGCTCTCGGAGAAGAAATACCTCCTCTTGCGCAGCGGCCTACCGTCCCTCGTGACGGTAAAGAACATTCTGCCATCAGAGTCTATGCAGTGTTCTCTTATAAACTTAGCGCCCGAGTCTGCCGCGCGGGCAAGCTCCTCATTGACTCCGTACACGTTACACAGCTTCGAGAATGTCCACAGACACCTGCCCTGAAACCATACGCTCTTGTCGTCGTTATATGATCTGCCCTCACGGTCAACACTGGTGATAAATCCCCCGTACTCCCTATCTATAAGGTCTGACTTCAGCCAGAAGGGGAGTACGTCCGAAAATAGGGTGTCATAATAAAATTTTCTTAATTCCTTTATTTTCTCAAGCTTCATCTTTTTTTCCTTTTAACATATCTGTCTTAGGTCGTAAAACTCCCGTGAGAGTTGATGCCCGCAAAAAGAAATCTTCTTTTCTTTGCTAAGGCAGTTACTTGGTTATTTAGAAAATTACCTCTGCTTCAATTTCCTTTGCCTCGCTTTCGGGTATATCGTGACACGGGAAAACGGGAGTGGCCTTGCCATTATATTTGACGATCAGCCTGTCGTCAACAAATCTGCGGCCGAGCCCGTCAACAACCGTCGGAGCCGAGCCGTCAAAGCTAAAGAGCTCTCGGTTATCGTGGTACTCAAGCAAGCCCTCGGCATATCGCATAGTACAACAGAATGGTGCCTCATACATCGAAATTTTCAACACGCCCTGCCCCTTAGTAACACAGGTATTAGGTCCGGCACCACCGTTTGCACGCTGGCAGAACTGCAGTCCGTTGAACCATATACGCCTTGCGAGCGTCTTGTAACCGGACTCGTCCGTCAGTCTGTAAAGCTCGGTCGCGAGTATAAAGCTATCCACCACTGCGCAGGGCTCGGTCCACGTGTCCTCTCTGCCAAACCAGTTGAAGTTCTCGTAGGTGAGAGTCATTCCGCGCTCGATATAGACGGCGAATTTTTCCTTGACTATATCCAGATATCTCTCCTCGCCCGTAGCAACGAACAATGTCAGTATTCCTCTTAAGCATGTCAGGGTGGTATGTGTCTGGAGCTTGTATTTACACAGATCAACAGAGACGAAAAGCTCTATGATCGAATCGAGAAACTCCTTGACTCCTTCATCCTTCGTTGCTGCATAGTATTTAGCCAATCCGTCAGCGCACATAAAAGCGCAGCCAACGTCACTCGAGAGCTTCCAGCCGCTTATAGTTCCGGTAACAGAGCCGCTGACGCCGCCGGCGTCCTCGCCCCTCTCGAGTGGATAGTGCGTGTACCACTTAAGAGTGGGGAGATAGAGATTTTCCACCGTGCTTTTTGCGATCGCCATCGCCTCTTCCCCACCGTATATCTCGGAATACTTAAGTAGTCCTCTCAAATACCAGTTGTGACCTGAGAGCTGTTGCTCGTCGACGGTCACACCGTCGAAGGGCTTGCCAAAGTAAAGCTTGTCGTTTGTCCTTCTCGGCAGCTCCGAAAAGAAGTCGTGTAAATGCGGGACCTCCGCTCCGTGTATCTGCTTGTGACAGAGGAAGGCAAGTAAAGCCCTACCCTCCCAGTCTCCCGGCCAGTCGTAATCCGCAGGGCGGAAGAGCTTCTCGAGCGAATACTCTTCTGTAAGAAAGCGCTCATAGTTAAGTTCGATGTTTTTGCAAAAGTTCATTTTTACCTCAAGAAGCAATATATGTAAATAATTGTTTTTATTTTATCTAAATAAACCAAGTATCGTAGCCTTTTGTTTTGTTGGCGGTCAGGGCACCTACGACTCTTGATCAAGCAGCTCACATGCTTCACCTTTGTCAAAAAGTCCTGGTCTCGATCTTATAGAGTCTCTCAACGCCGATATGTTCCGTATCCGGAACCGAGAGAGCAAGCACGCCTCTCGGGATTGATTTTTTCTTAGTCAAGATTCCTCACTCTCCGATTCGACTTTGAGATAATTATATCATTAATTTTAAAGTATTACAATAGATATTGAAAAGAAAGAATATAAAAAAGGACACCGCACGCGGTGTCCTTTTTGTTTGTATATTAGTTTTCGTGTGTCCCTTACTTTTCTTATATCGTATCAAACAATGATATTTGAACTGCAGATTTCGGATTACTTATTGCATTCATGCAGTAGTTGAAAAACTTGGAGTAAAATGCAACGCCTATTCCATCAATTTCTTTGATCATCCAAAATCTACTGAAGGGTCTGTTTTTCTCAATTGCTGCTCGTTGTTTTTCCGTCATTCGAACACTTTCTTTTACAAGATCAAGATCTACACTATTAGCAATATCGAGCATTTCCGCCTCGAGTCCTTCAGCCTTGCTAATATCTAGGCATATATATACCGTTATATCTATTGGATCAAGATACTTTTCCATAAGAGTTTTAACCCTTTCCCAATCCAATCCGCCATTATTAGTTCCCAATTTTGGAAACGCTATGCTTCTTATCCCTTTTTCTTTATATGTTGCAACAAAATCGATCAACCCATCCTCTATCCATTCGATTTTGGAAGGATATTTGAAGTGCCATTTTGTTGGGAAGTTGACGATTATCCTATCATTAGCTTTATAATAATCCACCTTGCCAACTCTAATAATGTTATTTTTGCATTTATCGACGTAATCCTTGTACATATCAGGATAGCGTAAAGAAAATTCCAATGCTATTCCTGCACCCATCACGCCTAAGCAATTAACTGTATTAACTTTGGCATGAGCATCACAGTTAAACACTGTGCCATTATAATATGAAATCATAAATACCTCTTTATTGGAAACATCTCCGGCTTATATTCGAACTTTGGGTTTTCACCAAAAAGCTTAACCGCTTCATTGTAGTCAAATCTATTCATAAAATAGATTTTTTCGAAGTAAGAAACATCGATATTGTCTTTGAACAGCAGCTCCGCATTCTGCATACGCTTCAAGTCTTCCAGCTCGCATGCCTGTTCACGTATAAATTGCATAGTCGCATCGTTATTTTGATACGGAGGAAGTTCACAGAAAATGCAATCCCAGTTGAACTCTGTTCTTGCCACGTATGCATATGAGGTGTGCGAGCTTTTATTTGCTCGCGCGTTTCCATCATAAAACACAACACTCGTATCATATATAGCGTTAGAATCTAATAGGAAAATTACAGGACGTGTTTGTCCGCATTTTTTCATTGCGCTGTAATTAGTTGGAGTTTTACATCTATAATAAAATCGATTACTTTCTTTTACCGATGTATCTGTTCCACCAATTATTTCCGAATCAGCGCAATCGACAAAAGCGACCCCGTCGTTCAAGAGTTTTTTTCTCGATAACATATACCGCCCTTGATATATTGACTTGAAATTATCAAATTGTGTGGTATGTAAAAAGCCAATGAAACCTCTGCCCTTTAACTCTTGCAACAAGATATACCTATCTATGCATTCCTGCAACCAAGACACCGGAGTTTTGTCATGATTCCGATTAATCTTTTCAAAACATACAATCAGATCATTTTCCACGATGAAATTTATGGCATTTTGGGAATTGACGAAGTCACGCTCTATATCCAACATGCCGCCAAATTTTTGATCTGTAAATATGCTAGGAAATGAGAAAACCTTGGATATACCACCAAATGATACGTTAATGTATACGCTTAGGTTCGTGTTTTTCACAACCGATTCTATAGTGCCTTTTCCAAACACCTTATGAATGACTTTTATTGTCGTTGTTGGATTAACCACTTTCCTATTATCTGCCACCGAAGATTTAACAGTGGTTTTCTCACTACTTTTATTGTTAGATTGTACTGAACATTCCGCTTTAACTTGAACTTGCTCAGCAGTATGTATGTGATTTTTCCTCTCTATGTTTTGCGCATTTGCTTTATCAGGAGCTATTGCGGTTTTATTTTCCTTGCTTTTATGAATTTTACCATATGCATATGGTTTTGTATTTTTACTTAAAAGAAACTTTTCTATGCGGTCCGCATAGATCTTAGCGGCAAACTTTGAGTTCTCAACCAACATTGATTTTACCACTTCAATATCTCTCTGTCTAGCAGCACCCAAACCAAGCATACCACCTGCCACAGTCAACAGAGCAAACGGCCCACTTGCAACAATCGCAGCTGCCGCTCCTATGCCTGCACCCGCTCCGAATTTCTTTAATACGCCTTTTGCATCAGGATCAAAATTGCATTTCAAGGCATATTCAATTTTCTCTTGATCATATATATCAAATCGTTGTAACTGTTCATCATACATTTGATACGCGAGCGACTTTATCCGTCTATTGCCCATATCCAGAATTTTAATAGCATCTGTTAAAAAGAGACCGCGCTCTTTTATCCACTGTACAACCGATTCAGGTGTGTCAAACACAGTAAGTGCTTTTAGAATTGCTTGATAATCCATAGTACGCCTCGAAACCGAATTATTTATTTATCATACGATGTTATTATATCATGACACGCACAAATAATCAATCTTTTTCAATCAAAACACTCATTATTGTTCAAACCAAAGAATAAAAAAGCCAAAATCAACCCACAAGGGTTTAATTTTGACTTTTTTGGTAGAGTAAGCTTAACGAAAGTCGAACCGATCAATCATCTTTCTTATCTTCTTTTTCAAAATAAGCTGCAATGTTGAAAACGGGAAGTATATAAGAAGGGATATTGGCATTTGATGTAATTGTTGCTACCAAAGACCTTAAAAAAGGATATACAATAGCAACAGCATTAGTCTTGATGAAATCAATGTTGTCTTTGCTTTCCCAATCTTTTAACTTGAATGTTCCTGTAATCGTTACTTTCATAGTGAAAGGCGTAGTACAATCATTACTATCACTAATGACAAACATCAATGATACATCACAGACATCCTCGTTTATTTTCTTAATAAAACGAGTGAAGTTTTGATTTAATTTGATTGATTGTTTTTTTGAAAAATCATAGTTTTCATTAAGCGCAAAACTTATTTCGTTAACCGTATATTTCAACAACTGTAAATTGGTTGATGCCATCCGTTAACACCCCCTTGCATTTTACTGACAGTATAATTAATGTTTGCACATAAATTGTAAGAAACAACAAAACAAGAAATCTCTTCCACATTATAGTCTGTACGGTTGAGCGATTCTAATGCTTTTTTATATGCAATCGGTTTTATTTTTCCCTTATTCTTTAACAATACTTTTTCAAAATATTCAGGGTTGTTGAAAATTTCCAACAATTTATCTGAATACTCTTTTGTTGGTATTTTTCCATTCAAATATCGAGTTATGGTTACTTCAGACCACCCTAAAAGTTTTGATAACGGACGGCTTCCAATGTTGTATTTTTTCAATCCTTCTTGAATTTGAATAGGGGTTATCAAACCAACCATTTCACAATAAGCAACTATTGGAGCAATGCTGTTCAAATCATCAACTTCTTCCGCCCATACTTCAGCTCCACACTCTTTGCAATGTGCAACAACTTGAGTATAAACAACTTCTTCACCTTTAACAAAGGTTTTAACTTTTACATACTTTAATTCATATTCAACGTGTTTTCTACAATTAACACAAATAACATTTTTCATTTTTTCACCTTATGACTAAGCGTCTTTAAAACATAAACTGCATATCGTTTTCTGCTTCGTGGAATGAAATTGCGAGAGTGGCATCGCAATCATCTACCAAAGCAAAAAATTGAATCTTTATATAAATTAAAACATTTTTCTTTTTTCCATCAGCCCTTTGTTCGAGAACTCTTTTTTTGCCGAAAACATATAAACTTTTCTCATAAGGAGGATCCTCTTTTGCCCTATCGTATTGCTCCTCAGAAAAGTTTTTTGTTGTTAACGATTTTAGAATAGCTAAACGAACTTTAGTGTCAATATTGTAAGTTTGAAGAAAATCGAGATTCTTGTCTCTCTCCTTGTTTGTAAATGGATCTAAGAAAGTGAAACTCTTTCTATCTATACAACATCGCATTCTTTGCAGGACTGCACCGATTTTCTTTTCGTATGCGTCCACTTAATGTCCTCCTTATAGTGTATGAAAAAACATATCAATTGATACGTTTTTATTATAACACGCTTTAATAAATTTGTCAAGAAAAATTTTTCGCGCTTTTTATATCCCAAATTTAATGCAGAAACTATTGCATTATTAGAAACGCAATTAATAACAAAAATAATAACTAAAAAACACATTTTGGCACCGTGGCGTGTGCTTGTCTTGATACAAGTCGGCTCCGCGCTGGATAAAAACCGCAAGGGCTGACCTCGACCATATAGGATTTTGACGCGGAGCGTCAATATTCCTAGCCTAGCCGCTTTCGAGCAAGGGACCGACCGGTTATACTCCTTGTGAGCCGCCTGGGGCGTAGGCACTGCGCGCCCTGCAAATCGTAAGATTTGCGCTCACGGAGCAATCTGCGCTCGCTCGCTGACAAGCGAGCTTGTCGACTCGCTTCGCTTGATTATGTAGCCTACGGCTCAACCGGTCGGGCATAGCTCAAAGCCTAGTGGTCCGCCAACAAGAACAAAAAGCACTCCTCGGATGAGGAGTGCTTTTTGTTGGTGGACCATCTAGGACTCGAACCTAGGACCGACCGGTTATGAGCCGGTAGCTCTAACCAACTGAGCTAATGGTCCATATTAAATTAATTGTTTTGCCCGGACCGACCGGTTATACTCCTTACGAGCTGTGCCTCTTCGTGGCAACACTTCGTGTTTTGCTTCGGTACCCGAAGCGCTCGTGGAGCAATCTGCGCTCGTTCGCTTGTAAATAAGTTTACAGACTCACTTCGCTTGATTATGACCTTAGCTCTAACCAACTGAGCTAATGGTCCATATTAAATTAATTGTTTTGTCCGGACCGACCGGTACACATATTGCCATGTGTGACTAATATATTGTAGCAAATATGTATGAACAAATCATTAACAAAATATTAATATTATATTAAATAAGGAGCTTTTGCTGACAGTCGTCAAAATAATACAAAAAAATACTATTGACAAGCTTTTTCTTTCCGTGTATAATATATGGGTACGGAGGCATAGCTCAGTTGGTTAGAGTACTTGCTTGACATGCAAGGGGTCAGTGGTTCAAGTCCACTTGTCTCCACCAACAAAAAGGAACTTTTGGTAGACAAAAGTTCCTTTTTGTTTATCCAAGCCGCAGGCTTGGCATATCATCACGACGCAGTCGTGGATATCATCAAGGGCGCGTTGCGCCATTGTATCTCATCACGCTTTAGCGTGTATTTTCCTGCGGCTTAATGATATATATCTTTTGTTTATTAGCTTTAGCAAAGTTATATATTGGCAAGCACAAAAATACAATTGACATAACCCCTATCAAAATGCAACCAACCTTTTGATCATTTACTTCCCTTAAGTTATAGTCTTCTAATGAAAGAATAATTTTGTTTTCTGTTCGCAAGTCTATTATTTCATAGGAAAAAGATTTTGTGGGTGCGGTTGTTATATAGCATAAAATTTTATCCCCTTGTTTTACCAAATCCATTTCTTGGTGATTTGTAGCACCAAAACCAATTTTGCCAATTATGAGCGGAGCTTGTTCCTCATTTGTATATATTTCATAGCGAGCGTTTTTTCCGGTTAATTGCTTGATACTTTGCACAGTATATTCTCTATATGCAAGTTCTCCATAATCATAAGCATTATGATCTAAGTTATTAGCCCAAAATATTGCACCAATAGCCAAAACAATGCTAATCATTAACAAAACAACGCACAAAACCATTTTTACCTTTTTACTCAAATACATCGCAACAATCTCTTTTCGCTATACTTTAGAATGATTATATCATATATCGAATCTTTTGTAAATACATATTTGCGACGCTGATGTACTTTTCGCTGTTCTTCCCTATATTTACACACCTTTTTACTGCTCGTTCGCAACAAAAAAAGAACTTTTGGTAGACAAAAGTTCCTTTTTTTGTTTATCCAAGCCGCAGACTTGGCATATCATCACGACGCAGTCGTGGATATCATCAAGGGCTGCGAACCGCCCTTGTATCTCATCACGCGCCAGCGTGTATCTTTCTGCGGCTTGATGCATACCGCTTGCAGTATCTTGCGTCGTTTGTCGTGTCCGACCGACAAATAGCAAATATACAATGCTCCGCATTGATGATATACTCGCCCGAAAGCGAGATATACTCGTTTTCGGACGGATGATATACACGCCTTACGGCGTGATTTGGAACGAAACGGTTGAAATATTCACGGATTTGTGATATAATGAAGCCAAGGAAGGCGGTGAAATGATGAACGCACAGATGTATTCCAAGGACAACTTTATGGAAATGGATCCAATGCATGATTCAAATGCTTCAAAAATAGAGGTTATAAATAGCGCTTTGATCATTACATACGACGGTCTTGATCAGGGTGTTCAAAATGCCGACGGGTCCCCCTATTATAAATACAAACGCTTAGTTGTAAAGTATGAATTCGATTCCTTCTGTGATGCAAAATTGTACTATGGAAAAAACAACTATAAGTTCATTGATTTGTCGGAACACCCCGATGCATTTAACAAATTGACAAACGGTTGTATATTTATGTCATACAAGTATTCTGTCGATTGCTTTAAGGAAATAACATTAAATTTTGACATAAGAAAAATGCGAAAAGATAGGTTCTTACGCAATAAATATTGGGAAGCAGAAATAAGTCTGGATGCCACAAGGGTTACATACGATTGGACGTAATCTTTAAATCAGCAGACACCTTTTGTTCGTTTTTCCCCTGTTCAGACACCTTTTACCACGTTTAGGGCAAATAAAAAAGACACCCATAGCGGTGTCTTTTTTGTTTGTGAGGCTTTGTCCCGACCACCTCGCGCTGCGCGGCAAGTCTATCGCTCTATCCGTCGCTCTGCAATTGCATATTGTTCACCCCTTTTTCTTCATAATAATTAAGACTTTGAAATATTGAAGTGTTGGGTGCCTTGTGATATAATAGGCTTGGTTTAACACTATGAGAAGAGGTAGACTTATGAAATTTGAAATGTGGTCGCTTTGGCACATAATATATATTCTATCGCCGTTTTTAATCTTCGGCGCTCTGTATTTCGCCCTGAGGAGGTGCTCCGACAAGACCAAAAGTACGGTCGGCTACGTCCTCGGTGCGATATCTCTGCTTATACTGATCGTGAGGAATATCGACATCTTCGTAAGGAGCGGATGGGACGTTGAGATAATACCCTTGCAGGTGTGCCATATAGGTAATATAGTCACGGGACTCGCGCTGATCTTCAAGAAAAGGTGGCTGATCCTGACCTCCTTCAGCTTCAATATGATCCCTGCCATTCTGGCAACGGTGTTTGCAAACTCTTTAGCAAACTACGACACGCTCCTTAAGATAAGGGCTCAGGCGTATATCTGGGGACACATCTTTATTATCGTGTGCGCGCTCTACGCCCTATTGATGTATCTCCCCGAGCTGAAGAAAAAGGATCTGTACGTATCTATGGGATTTGTGGGCAGCCTTGCGGTTACCGCGATAATCTGCAACTCACTGTTCAGGGCCCTCTTTGGCTGGACGCCGAATTACTTCTACTTATTCGACTACAAGGGCACCCCTCTCAAATTCCTTTACACCGCGCTCCCCACGTCGAGATACGGCTGGTTTGAGATCAATTGGCTTTACACGGGTGTGCTCCTCGCCGTTTTTATCGGTGTATTTATCGGTATGTACCATCTCGCAAGGCTGATCGTAAAATCCTTGAGAAAAGCTCAAGAGCAGACGTCTTGATAATCAAGCATTCTTGCAGTGTGCGGTTTGATATTTTTTTGGAAGGATCCGGGCAGAGCGAAGTCGCTCCGGCTCGGATTTTTCCTTTTTTTATACCCTCGGAGTTATTGACTTGCTTCGCACGCGTGTGCTATAATGAAAGCAAGAAAATATGAGGAGGATATATGGAAAAGAAGAGGTATCTGCCGCTTATCGATAAGCTGTTCTTTATAGTATCAATTCCTACACTCATTTTAGTAGGGGCAGGAGTTGCCATTTCGGTCTACAGTATACCTGCCCTGCTCATCATGTGCGCGGTTTTCATGTTCGTGTTATACGTGCTCATCTCTCCTCTCTTTGGCTACGTTGAGCTCGGCGAGAGTTCTCTTGTGATCAAGTATGGCTTTTTCCTAAAGAAAGAGATACCCTACACCTCTATCCGCGATATTACAAGGGAGCGTAAATTCTACTCCGACTCCATGCTCTCCTTGAAAAACTCCCTTGATCACGTGAATATAAAGTACAACAAATTCGACGTAACGTCTGTGAGCGTCAAAAGTAACGACGAGTTTATAGCCGAGCTCGAAAAAAGAATATAAACGGAGGCTGTTATGAAAAAAATAATTTCCCTGCTTTTACTGTTTGCAATAATATTTTCCCTCTGCTCGTGTGACACGTACGTAAGCTCATATAAAGCGATCGGTCTTGTGAGAAGCAGTACCTCACACAGCTGTAAGGCAAGCTTTCTTTCGCTTGAGGGTGAGCTCGTATTCAAGCTGAAGAGGTCGGACTCGGGCAGCGAGGGGGAAATCTCCTACTCCGTCTCGGCCGAGGAGGGTGAGATACGTCTGTACTACGATATCTACGGAGCAAAGGAGGAGCTCGCCTACGTTAAGGCGGGCGAGTCTGTAAGCTCAAATGGCGGATATATCGAGGGCGGTAAGACCGTATACGTTATCATAGAGGCAACCGGTAATGCCCACGGCAAGGTGTCCGTTGAGTTGGATAACTGACAGATCCGCAATAAAGGAGATAATTATGAAGGAAATAAACTGCTTACGCTGTAACAAAAAAATGGATTTTCTTATCCGCGAGCGTATACAGCTCGGCCGGACCGGTCTTTTACTCGGTGACCTCCCCAACCTGCTCGCAGGAGCGCTGGAGGCTGACATTTACGTCTGCCACGAGTGTAAGAGGATCGAGCTCTTCTACGCCGAGGATGACGAGCCCGAAGAAACGTTGCCAAAGCGCACTTGTCCCGAGTGCGGATACGAGCACGATTTCGACTATCCAAAGTGCCCAAGGTGTAAATTTGACTACAATAGATGACAAATAGGTGTGATATGAGCGATATATCAAAGATAGACAAAAATTTTCAAATACAGAGCAGTATAGGTAAAGACGGCGTCGCCTTTTACAACGTTCTATCCGAGCCCTTCCGTGTGTATGGCGTCTTCTACGAGGACGGCAAGTTCAGGCGTATGCCCATCGAGGCCGCGCGCCGCGTAAGTCCCGGCGTATATTCCCTACACGCAAATACGGCAGGCGGCCGCGTCTGTTTCAAGACCGACTCGCCCTACGTCGCGATAAACGTAAAGATGGCAAACGTCGGCAAGATGTCTCACTTTGCCCTCTGCGGATCATCAGGCTTTGACCTCTATTTAGACGGCGTATACTTCAGATCCTTTATCCCTCCTTTTGATATTACCGACGGCTACGAGAGCGTAATAGATATAGGCACGGGAGCCCCCACCGTACGCGAGGTTATGATAAATATGCCTCTGTACTCCGACGTATGTGAAATGCATATAGGCCTCTCAAATAAGGCTGATATACTGCCTCCCACTCCATACCGTGTGGAAAAGCCGGTCGTATTCTACGGCTCGTCGATAACACAGGGCGGCTGCGCCTCCCGTCCGGGAACCTCGTATCAGGGCTTCCTCTCAAGGTGGCACAGCTTCGACTACGTTAACCTGGGCTTCTCGGGTAACGCGCACGGACAGGACGAGATGGCAGACTATATTGCCTCGCTCGATATGTCCGTATTTGTTATGGACTACGACCACAATGCGCCGACCAAGGAGCACCTTGAGAAAACGCACGAAAGATTCTTCAGGCGCATCAGAGCGGCACAGCCTACCCTTCCTATAATCTTTATATCCATGCCTAAGCCATATCTCTCCGCCACGGAGCTCGAGCGCCTAAATATCATAAAGCGCACGTATGAAAGGGCCGTGGCAGACGGAGACCGTAACGTCTACCTTATAGACGGCAGAGACCTGCTCTCGCTCGTCGGGGCGGAAGGCACCGTGGACTTCACCCACCCAACAGATCTCGGCTTCTGGTCTATGGCAAAGACGATATCCAAGGTTATAGCTCCATTACTGTAAAATAAAAAGCTCTCTTGCGAGAGCGATAAAAAAGACGCCCAAGTCACGGGCGTCTTTTTATTTGATATGAAGATTATTCCGAAACCTCGTCAGAGCCTTCCTCAGTGCCTTCCTCGGTACCCTCTTCACCCTCGGTCTCTTCCTCAACTATGTAGGTGTAGACCGCAACGATCTCAACGGGACCGCTGGCAGAGTTGTAAGAGATGGAAATAGTGTTGACTCCAAGGGAGCCCGCGGTAATAACGATATCCGCGTCACTGTCAAGCGCAACGCCGAGAATAGCCTCGGTATCAGCGGCCGCGATCTTGGCGCTGAGAACTCCGGAAGATGCGGTTACTGACTGAAGCTTGGACTTATCAAGATTATAATCAAAGTGGATAGTTCCCAAAACCTCGGCAACAACGGTATCGGAGCCAGCGGAAACACTACTACCGTCTGGTCCAATTAAGGTAGTACCTGTGTAAGTACTCTTGATATCATCCGCCATAGCGCCGTCCTCAAAGCTGTTGAAACGCTCGTAAGAGTAAACGACGAGTGCCGCGCCATCCTCTAAGTACGTAACGTTGTACGAGCCGTTAAGATCGCCAAGAGAGGCGGAAAGCTTTACGGTAACGTCAGCAACGTCAGGTGCGGAGGAGTCCAAAGCGGTCTGCATTTCGGAGATATATGCGGAAACGTCAACCTTATTCTTGTTGTCGTCCTTATTCTTATCTTTACAGGAGGCAAGAGAAAATACACAGCATAAAACAAGTGCAAGTGCAATAATTTTCTTCATTCCTAAACCCTCAATTATTCAATAGTTATTCTTTCAAGATCGTAGGTGTAAACGATCTTAACGTCCATCTCGGACTCGGGGAGATTGATAGACTCGTCGCCCTTAAGGAAGTAGTGAAGCTCAACAACGGTAACTACAGCGCCGTCGTCAAAGATCTTAACCTCAACGTCGCCTGCTACATCAGCGGCATAATCCTCACCGAGTACTGCAACGACTTTATCGGCAGGAACCGTGCAGGTGAATACGTTGTTCTCATAAACGGCATTCTGAACGTTCTCCTCGGAGATGTTGATAGCCATTCTTCCGCGTCCGATCTTCCATACGGTACCGAGAGGATTCCACTCACCGCCGTTTGTACGGGAGCCAAGGCCCTCAACAGCCTCGGTCTTCTTGACGGTGCTGATAATGATATCCTTAACCTCTTCGTTGTTACCGCCGTCCTCAACGCTTCTGATCTCCTCGGTAGCAACCGTGTAAACGGAAGCGGGAACGTTGTCAACGAAGCCGGTGATAAGCTCATAGCTGCAATCGAGCTCGAGAGCGCCGATAGTCTGCTTAGTTGTAGCAACCACCTTAGTGGGCTCACTTACGTAATATCTGTTCATAGCCTCGGTGTAAATGTCGGTCTCGCCTTTAAATAATCCGAGAACCTTATCTACTACTGCACATGATGAAAGTGCAGCAACAGAGAGCGCAAGAACAAGGGCAAATACGATAATTTTTTTCATGATATTTTCCTTTCAATCTTTGATCGATTATTCTGCTGTCACTCAACACCTTCATCGGTCTCGGGGGACTCGACTTCAGGGAAAAGCTCCTGCTGGTTATACGTGTACGAGGTTCTCACAACGATTTCACCGCTCGCAGTCTTAACCGAGACGATTATCATAGTAAGGTTGACCTTGTTGGTAACTATGTTCACGGAAGCATCCTCGATAGCCCCGAGGTCGGTGCCGATAAAGGACGCAAGATCCTCCTTGCTGACCTTAGCCTCAAGAGCGGATCCGTCCTCGTTAATAACAACGTCCTTAAGCGCCTTCTCATCGACGCTGAACTTAAGATCAAAGGCTGTGCCCGTTCCGGGTCTCCACGACTCCCAGTCGCCTGAGAAGTATGCGCCGTCCTTGTAGTAAACTACACCCTCGTAAACGGTAATACGGGAGCTGTCACCGCTTTCAATAGACTCTGCCGGAGTTGCCAACTTTTCATAGTAGTAATCAAAAATTGCGTCCTTGCCGTCCGTTGTGGTTACGTAGTGTCCGGAAAGTTTGTCACCTCTCGCGGTAAAATAAGTCACATCGGTCGTGATTTTGGTCGGGCTTGACGAATTCGCTATAGCACAGATATCGGACGCGCCGGGCCCTTCTTTGCCCATAAACTTGTCGATCATGTCGCATCCGGTAAGACCGAGAATAGCAAAAACGAGAAGCAGGATAACGAACTTTTTCATTTTTACACCCAAAAGCCTTTCGTTGTTTTTTCGCAAAAGTGCGAATCGGAGCACAGGCAAAACCCCTCTCCAAAGCATAATACACTATAATAATTATACATTTTTAAAGATTATTTGTCAATAGAATTGAAATCTTTCGGGGGCGAGTACCTGACGAAAAATCTTTTAAAAATTTATTCAATTCCACCAAAAATCACCTTTTATTCTTTGCAAACTCCTTGGTAATGGCAACAAGTCGCTTAAGAGGGAGAGTGAGGACTCTGTCCTGCTTTACCGCGAGAGCAAGCGTACGCGAGACCTCGGGAACGATAGGCAAGACCTTCACCGCATCGGTGCGGTTTGCTATAATAAGCTCGGAGAGCATGCTGATACCGAGACCGTGCTCAACCATTGAAATAATGGCAGGGTCGTCAACGTAGGTGGGCGTTACGAAGGGGCGGACGTTGTTCTCGGAGAACACCGCGCTGATATCGTCGTCAAAGCCAAGACCGGGCATAAGGAACTTTGTACCGTTAAACCTCTTGATATCAAACTCCTCGCCGTCGTTCGGGTAATCCTTTTGGAGAATGGCGTAGAACCTGTCCTTCTCGAGCGAGAACCACATGAAATCGTACTTTGCGTTCTTGGTACCGAAGCAGACGTCGTATCTTCCCTCGTCAAGACCGCCGTAGAGCTCAGCAACCGTACCGGTCTGAATGTTGACGGTTATGTCGGGGAACTCGCGATTGAACCTTTCCACGATACCGGGGAGCCAAGTGCCCGCCATACTGGAGAATGCGCCTATTCTCAAAACGTTATCGCCGTAGGATCTGACGAGCTCCACCTCATTCTCGAGCGCCTCCTCGCACATAACGAGCTGTCTTACCTTTGGTATGATCCTCTCGCCCGCGGGAGTGAGCTTTATTCCGTAGTATCCTCTCTGTAGGATCGAAAAGCCGAACTCATCCTCAAGCGCGTTCATCATATGTGTGAGTCCTGACTGTGTGTAGCCGAGCTTCTGCGCCGCCGCAGACAGACTGCCCATATCGACCGCGGTCAGTAGCGCCTTGTATCTTGATATATTCATTTTACCTTCCTTTTAGGCAAGAGAGAATAATACGAACTATTAAAATTCGTAGAACTCTAATGCCTGAATTTTAAGATGATTTTGGTGCTTGGCTCTCGCAGCCAAGTACGACTTTGCAAGAGAGATAAGTGCCGAAAGCGCTGAAAATTCACGCTTTAGAGCTGGTTCGTATTATTTTC
>JAFTIN010000054.1 GCA_017456895.1 Clostridia bacterium | reverse complement strand
TGCTTAGCGATAACGGTACCGTCGAACATCTGAGTTCTGGTCTTCTCTCCCTCGGTGATACGAATGTAAACCTTTACACTGTCACCGATCTCGAACTGAGGAACCTCAGTCTTAAGCTGCTCATTTACAAAAGCCTGGATCTTTTCCATTTTATGGCCCTCCTTAATACTACGAACATTCGTGCAGAGCTTGCAGAGGACTGTTCTGAAAATAATACCATTGTATGCAAATAGGCATACGCACAGTTGTAGATATTGTATCATAAAGTTTGTGAAAAATCAATAGTTTTTTCAAAAAAAACAAAATAATTTATTTGCCGCAAAATAATTGCCGGTTTATAAGAAAAAAATAATCGTTATTCGACTTGTATTTTTATTTTAAATATGTTAAAATAGAGAATGAATTAGTATGCCCGGAGGTGATTTACCTTTGAAAACCGATGAATATACGAACGGCGATCTCAACTCTGCCCTCTCCTTTGACATAGAAAATGATGCCGAGGCCAAAGAAACAGAGATTGCGCCCGAAGCCGAAGAGACAGAGGTTGACTGCGAAAACACAGACACAGCATTCTCAAAGGATGTCCTCGGAGAGTCTGCGGATACAGATACAGTCAAAGAGAGCGTCGACTCTTCCCTAACCCTTTTTGGCGATGAGATGACCAAGGCGGGTCCTGATGAGGATTTCGACGGTGAGGATGCCTTGATCAAGGACGTTCCTACCGAGAAAGAGAATACTGAAGCGGAAGCCGAATCCTCTGATCCTACATGTGAAGATAGTGAAGAAAACACGGAAAAGCAGACCGAAGCTAACAGTGAGCCCGAAGAAAAGCAGAGACGCGTAGACATGCTCTTCGATTTTATCGAAATTTTCGCTTTCACACTCATTGGAGTATTTATTCTGGTTTCATTCTTCTTCAGATACTCGGTTGTAGACGGAGGATCTATGATGAATACACTTATGGACGAGGAAATACTCATTTTGCGTTCATTCCTCTACGAGCCTGAGGCAGGAGATATCGTTGTCGTACAGGACAGATCCACCGATCTTCAGGATCCGATAGTAAAAAGGATCATAGCAACAGAGGGACAGAGAGTAAAGTTCACACGCGATGCGGTCTACGTTGACGGAGTCAAGCTTGACGAGCCATACGTATACACCTTAGACTACGACAATCCTTTTGGCGACGACGACGTATACAGATACTCGGTCTACCCTTCCGATGCATTACTCTCCATCGTAACCGACAGAGAAGACGGTGTATTCTATGAGATAACCGTACCCGAGAATCAGATATTCGTGATGGGGGACCACAGAAACAACTCAAAAGACTCAAGAGACGTAGGAACACTCCATGAGGATGCCATAATCGGCAAGGTCGTGCTCCGTCTCTTCCCATTTGACAAATACGGAAAAATAGAATAAGGAACAGATATGTCATCAAATCCCATACAGTGGTTCCCGGGGCATATGGCGAAAACACGCCGCCTGATGCAGGAAAGCCTCTCTCAGGTGGATCTTGTCCTCGAGCTGCTCGACGCAAGAATACCTTATAGCTCCAAGAACCCGGAAATAGAAAAGCTGCTCGGCACAAAGCCAAGAGTTGCCGTGCTCACAAAATCCGCCCTGGCAAACCCCGAAGTTACGCGCGAGTGGGTGGAGTATTATAAAAAACAAGGTGTTACTGCCGTAGTCATAGACAACAACACCGGCGCAGGTATCCCTGCCCTCGAGGAGGCAGTAAGGACGGTAATGTCCGAAAAGCTGGAAAGATACCGCGACAAGGGTATGGCCGGCAGGAAGCTGAAGTCCATGATCGTAGGTATCCCCAACGTAGGTAAGTCTTCTCTTATCAACAGGCTTGCAGGCAGTAAAAAGGCTAAGGTCGAGAACAGACCGGGCGTTACACTCAATAAGCAGTGGGTTCCCACCGAGATCGGACTTGATCTACTCGATATGCCAGGCGTTTTATGGCCGAAGTTCGAGGACGAGAGAGTCGGACAAAACCTTGCCATGACCGGCGCTATCCGTGACCAGATACTCGATATTGAAGAAATTGCCATGCTGCTTTGCGGACGCCTCATGGAGGTGGCAAAGGAGGAGTTTATGGCAAGATACAAGCTCACGGAGGCCGAGGCCGAAGGTCTTGACTGCTATGATCTATTTGAGCTTGTCGGAAGAAAGCGCGGATTCCTCATCTCGGGCGGCGAGATCAATCACCAGAGAACGGCAGAAATGCTCCTCGAGGAATTTAGAAGCGCTAAAATCGGCAGAATTTCCCTTGAAAGGCCGAACAAAATATAAATAAGGACGTTTTTTATGCCAAACTTTGAATACGAGGACAAGCACTACGCCGAGGGCTATACAGCGATATGCGGATGTGATGAGGCAGGCAGAGGTCCGTTGTGCGGACCGGTTGTAGCGGCGGCTGTAATTCTACCCCGCGATATAGAGATAGAGGGTCTTGACGACTCAAAAAAGCTCACGGAGAAAAAGCGCGAGAAGCTCTTCTATATAATCAAGGAAAAGGCTGTAGCGTACGCTATAGCAGAATGCTCTCCCGAGGAGATAGACGAGTACAATATACTGAACGCTTCAATGCTCGCTATGAGAAGAGCCGTTGAGCAGTTATCGGTAAAAGCGGACTTTGCTCTAATCGACGGCAATTGCTCGCGAGGATTCGGTATACCTACCGAAACCGTCGTAAAAGGAGATGCAAAAAGCTCTTCTATTGCCGCTGCTTCCATACTTGCAAAGGTGACGCGTGACAGAGGCTGCATCGAGCTTGACAAACAGTATCCTATGTACGGTATAGCCAAGCACAAGGGCTACCCCACAAAAGACCATATGAATGCTGTCAGAGAACACGGCGTCGCGCCCATATACCGCAAGAGCTTCTTAAAATTCCTCGACAAGGAATAATATGAAAATACTGAATATAAAAACGCCGAAGGCACTCTTAGGTAAATACGGAGAGAAGATGGCAAGGCGTTACCTAAGACGGCACGGATACAGAATCATAAAGAAGAATTTCGTCGCCGAGTCAAACGAAATAGATATAATTGCCGAGAACAGAGAAACCCTCGCTTTCGTGGAAGTAAAGACAAGAACCATAGGTCATGAAAACCCGAATGAGCCGCGCCCGGCATCAAGCGTTGACCAAAAGAAACAGCGAGGAATAATCAAAGCGGCCACCTTCTACACCGCATACAACCCCACGCCGAAGAAAAAACGGTTCGACATTGTTGAGGTGTACGTAAATCAGAAAAACGGCAAATATTATTTAGCAGAAATAAAGCATTTGATCAACACCTTCAATCTCAACACAGCTTACGAAAGGCCAAGAAAATGAAGTATATAAGCACAAGAGGCACTGACACGAAAGAGGTCTTTTCCGCCTATGCGATAAAAACCGGACTCGCCTCAGACAAGGGATTGTATATGCCAAATACCATCCCAACGCTCACCTTACAAGATATAGAAAAGCTAATCGACTCGTCCTATCCCGAAAGGGCGGCCTCGGTGCTTGCACGCTACCTCGACGATTACACCTACGAGGAGTTACTTGAGGATGCCCGCGAGGCTTACTCGAAAGAAAAATTCTCGGACTTCCCCGCCAAGCTGACAGATATGAAGGATGGAACGTATATGCTCGAATTGTGGCACGGTCCCACATCCGCCTTCAAAGACATGGCGTTGCAGATAATGCCCCGCCTCTTTGTCAGAGCGCTGAGAAAATGCGGTGAAGAACGTACTGCACTTATACTCGTAGCCACCTCCGGAGATACCGGAAAGGCGGCACTCGAGGGATACCGCGACGTCGAAGGCACAAAAGTGAAGGTGTTCTACCCCATCGATGGCGTGAGCAGAGTCCAGAAGTTGCAAATGCAGACACAGTGCGGAAGTAATGTATCTGTTAGCGGAATCGAAGGAAACTTTGATGATGCGCAAAGCGGTGTCAAGGAGATTTTTGCTGACGAGGGCTTTGCAAAATATCTTGACGAACAAGGCGTCTTCCTTTCCAGCGCAAACTCGATCAACTGGGGCAGACTTGCACCACAGATCGCGTATTACGTATCCGCATACTGCGATATGGTAAAATGCGGTGCGATCAAGCTCGGGGAAAGCATCGATGTATCTGTACCCACGGGTAACTTTGGCAATATCTTTGCCTGCTATCTTGCTAAGCTAATGGGACTTCCTATAGGCAAGCTCATCTGCGCTTCCAACAAAAACGACGTACTCACCGAGTTCTTATCAACCGGTGTTTACAATAAAAACCGAATCTTCCACACGACAATGTCTCCATCTATGGATATACTCATCTCCTCTAACCTCGAAAGACTGCTCTACGTCACACTTGGTCAAGAAAAGACCGCGGTGTATATGGATATGCTCGCTACGGAAGGCAAATATGTGCTTTCGGGAGAGGATCTCGAAAAAATAACAAAGGACTTTGTCGGCTATTCCTCCGATGAGGAAAGGACTGCGGCGACCATAAAAGCGGTCTACGAAAATAAAAACTGCCTTATCGACCCCCATACCGCCGTAGCATTCTACGCTACGAAGAGATATATCGAAGACAATAAGGCAGAGAGAAGGATACTCACCGTATCCACGGCCTCAGCTTACAAGTTTGCTGCGGACGTATACACTTCCCTTACAGGTACTCATCCTATGGATGAGCTCGAGGCATTATCTATGCTCGAGACTCTGACGAGTGAACCCATTCCCGCGCCACTTCGTGACCTCGGTAAAAGGAAAATTATCCACACCTCTGTTATAAGTAAGACCGATATGAAGGATGCGGTCAGCAAATTCGCCAAGGAATGATCAGCACTCCTTGGGCTTAAACGTCGCGCAGGACGTATTCGCGGAGCACTTTGCCTCGTGAGGTCCTACGTAAATGCAACCTGCGTAACACTCATTCACACCGTTATGGTACGCGCAATTTTTTACGTCACACATAACACCTTTGATATGCTTTGCGCTATCGTGGCAACATTCATTCTTCTGCATTTTTTCGTTCATTCTTTCATTCTCTTTTCCGCAGGCGCTTCACACTTGCCTGCATAGGTATTATACCCTTCAACACTTAATTTATACATTTCGGAGAAACGTATGTCATTATATGTTATCGCCGACCTGCATCTATCGACGTTAGACTCCACAAACAAGTCAATGGAGGTCTTTGGCCGAAGATGGGACGGATATATGACGAGAATAAAGCAAAACTGGGAAAGGCTCGTCACAGATGAGGACACAGTAGTGATCCCGGGAGACGTCTCATGGGCGCTCTCACTCGAGGAGGCGGTGTCCGACCTCAAATTTATAGATTCCCTACCCGGAAAGAAGATACTCGGTAAGGGCAACCACGACTTCTGGTGGTGTACGATGAAAAAGCACGACGAGCTCTTCAAGAAGCACGGTATATCCACGATTTCATTCCTTTTTAATAATGCGATAGAAACCGAGGAATACATCATCGCAGGTACCAGAGGATGGTATCACGACGAGGATGCAAAAAACGCGCCGGATAACGCCGACTTTGACAAGCTCGTTAACAGAGAGGCAGGTAGGTTAAAAATGAGCCTTGCCGCAGCCTTAAAGCTACGCGAGGCATCACCGGAAAAAGAGATCATAGTCTTTATGCACTTTCCTCCATTCTGGTCGGGCAAGGCATCGGAATCGCTCGTCGATATACTTAAGGAATACAACATCAGGCACGTGTACTTCGGACATATACACGGAGCGTATACCGAGCCTCCTTCATTCAACTACGAAGGCATCGAAATGCATATGATCTCCGCGGATTACCTCGAATTTATCCCAAAAATCGTGAAGTTTTAACAAGTTTATAAAAGATTTTTGGTTAATATCTTCCAAATCACTTGACAAAGAGTTTTTATTGTTGTAAAATAGTGTGGTTATAAAAGTAATTATTATTTAAAAAATACATGTAAATTTCCGGAGGAAAAAACAATGAGCCTTATCAATAAGGAACTTACTGAAAAGAACGGCTACGTGATCGAGTTCTCCATCGACAAGGAGACCTACGCGAAGGCTGAGCTTGAGGCCTACAAGAAGAACGTTAAGTCTATGAACGTTCCCGGCTTCAGAAAGGGCAAGGCGCCCATGCACGTTATCAAGACCTTCTACGGCAAGGAGGTATTCTTCGAGGATGCTATCAACGCTTGTATTCCCGAGGCATTCGAGGCAGCTATCACCGAGGCAGGCTACGATATCGTAGGCAACCCCAAGTTTGATCTCGTTTCCATGGAGGGCGACATCGTCCTCAAGGCAGAGGGCTTTGTTAAGCCTGAAGTTACCATCGAGAACTACAAGGGCATAGAGGTAGAAAAGAAGGTAGTCGAGGTAAGCGAGGACGAGATCAACGCTGAGATCGACAAGGCAAGAGACAGAAACGCAAGATTTATCCAGGAGTCCGACGACGCTGTAGCTGATGGCGACACCGTAACTCTCGACTTTGAGGGCTTTGTTGACGGCGTAGCTTTTGACGGCGGCAAGGGCGAGAACTATGAGCTCAAGATCGGTTCCGGCAGCTTTATCCCCGGATTTGAGGCTCAGATCGTCGGCCACAAGATCGGCGAGGACTTCGACGTTAACGTAACCTTCCCCGAGGACTACTCCGCAAAGGATCTCGCAGGCAAGGCAGCAACCTTCAAGTGCACAGTTAAGTCTCTCAAGCAGCTCCCCGAGCTCGACGATGAGTTCGTAAAGGACGTTTCCGAATTTGATACCGTTGATGAATATAAGGCTGATCTCAAGTCTAAACTTACCGAGAGAGCCGAAGCAAACGCAGAAAGAGAGCTCGAGAACGCTCTCGCAGAGAAGCTCATGGACCTCCTCGTAGCAGAGATTCCCGAGCCCATGTTCGAGGCTGAGACCGAGAACTATCTGCGTGACTATGACACCAGACTCCGTTCCTCCGGCCTTGACCTCAAGACCTATATGCAGTACACAGGTCTTACCCTTGACGCTATCCGCGCACAGCTCCGCCCCCAGGCTGAGAAGCAGGTTAAGATCAGACTCGCTCTTGAGAAGATAGCTTCTCTTGAAAACGTTGAGGCGACCGAGGATGAGGTAAACGACGAGTTCAACAGAATCGGCGCTACCTACGGCGTAGACATTGAAGAGGTAAAGAAGATGATCGCTCCCGAGGACGTAAAGGCGGATCTTCTTACAGCTAAGGCAATGGCGCTCGTTAAGGAAAACGCAAAAATCAAGTAATTCCCTACTTAATCTTTAGCAGACTATGTCCGACCGTCTCGGACAATACGGCCGACATCCCTGCACAAAACACGGGCTGTCGGCCATTTTAAAAAATAATCAGGAGGTTTTTACCATGCCACTTGTACCAAACGTAATAGAACAGACTCCGGGCGGAGAACGCGCTTACGACATATATTCAAGACTCCTATCTGACAGAATAGTTATGCTCACAGACGAGGTAAACGACGTCACCGCATCACTCGTCGTAGCTCAGATGCTCTTCCTTGAGGCGCAGGATCCTGACAAGGATATCTATTTCTATATCAATAGCCCCGGCGGATCGGTATCCGCAGGCTTTGCCATCTATGACACTATGAACTACATCAAGTGTGACGTATGCACTATCTGTATGGGTATGGCGGCTTCTATGGGCGCATTCCTGCTCTCCGGCGGTACGAAAGGAAAGAGACTCGCTCTTCCCAACGCGGAGATCATGATCCACCAGCCTCTGGGCGGCGCACAGGGTCAGGCATCTGACATTAAGATCCATGCAGACCATATTTTAAGGACCCGTGCAAAGCTTAACAAGCTTCTTGCAGAGCACACCGGTAAGCCTATCGAAGAGATCGAGCGTGACACCGAGAGAGACAACTTCCTCACCGCTGAGGAGGCATGCGCCTACGGTCTTATCGACAAAGTAATCACCAAGAAGGACTGATAAATGTCTAACGAGAATAACAACAGAACACTGCGCCGTTGCTCCTTCTGTGGAAGGGATGAGACAAAGGTTCAGCTTCTAATCCCTGCGCAGGATGGAAAGACCTATATCTGCGACGACTGTATATTCGTATGCTCCGACTTTATCGAGGAGCAGTTCGGCGATACAATAAATCCTGAGGAAAGCGAGGACAGCGGTCTTAGCATAGAGACTCTGCCCCGCCCCATCGACATCAAGAATATGCTCGACGAGCACGTCATTGGACAGGACAATGCTAAGCTCGCCCTCGCGGTCGCAGTATATAATCATTACAAGAGAATACTCACACTTGACGAGGCAAACAAAAAAAGGCATGGTAAAAAGGCAGACATCGAGGAGGACGACGGAGTCGAGATACAGAAGTCCAACGTGCTCCTGCTCGGACCGACCGGTGTCGGCAAGACCTATCTTGCGCAAACTTTGGCAAAAAGCTTTAAGGTTCCCTTCGCTATTGCTGATGCTACAACGCTCACCGAGGCGGGATACGTCGGCGAGGACGTGGAAAATATACTCTTAAGACTCATCCAGGCGGCAGACTTTGACGTCGCAAAGGCGGAAAGAGGTATCATCTACATCGACGAGATCGATAAGATATCGAGAAAGAGCGAAAATCGCTCAATAACCCGTGACGTCTCGGGTGAAGGCGTACAGCAAGCACTACTGAAGATCCTTGAAGGCACGACAGCCAACGTCCCTCCTCAGGGCGGAAGAAAGCACCCCAACCAAGAATTTATCCAGATCAACACCAAGAACATCCTCTTTATCTGCGGAGGAGCCTTTGACGGCATAGAAAAGCTTATAGAAACGAGAAAGGGCTCTCAGCTCATAGGCTTTGGCACCGAGAAGATGACCGCAAAGGAAAAGGTCGCCAAGGGCGTGTACAAGGACGTAGAGGCGCACGACGTCGTAAAG
The DNA here is from genome assembly GCA_017456895.1 of Clostridia bacterium. Taxonomy (GTDB): domain Bacteria; phylum Bacillota; class Clostridia; order Oscillospirales; family CAG-272; genus UBA1740. Next base: position 42,210 of record JAFTIN010000054.1, on the reverse strand, counting down.
TACGGACTTATACCCGAGCTTGTCGGCCGTCTGCCCGTTATAGTATCGCTCGATAATCTGGACGAGGATGCGCTCGTGAGAATAATCAAGGAGCCGAAAAACGCTCTTTATAAGCAGTATCAGAAGCTCTTTGAGCTCGACGGAATTGAGCTTGAGTTCGAGGACGAGGCATTCCGCGCTATTGCCCATCTCGCTATCGAGAGAAACACCGGCGCAAGAGGTCTCAGATCAATCGTCGAAGGAATACTTATAAAGCCTATGTACGAGCTACCCTCGGACAAAACCGTGGAAAAGGTAATCGTAACGGCTAAATACGTAAAGGGCGAGGAGCCTATTACGGTTATAAGAAAAGCATAAAAAAAGCAAAGGCTGAAGAGTCGGCCTTTGCTTTTTTTATTATAATATGTAATAGAGGATATTCCCCCTGAACGCGTAAGCAACCGTTAGAATTTTGCTCCTCATTTCGCGCTCTTGCGATAAACCAAGGGACTTGTCATCATATACTGCTTGAATATCTTATGGAAGTAGTTGGGGTTGCAGAAGCCGATGGAATCCGCGATCTCAGTCATAGGCATCTCGGTAGTGCAAAGAAGATTCATAGCCGAATTTACACGCATACCATTAATATAGTCAATAGGAGTTTTACCTATAGACTCCTTGAACATCTTGGTAAAGTAGTCTGCAGAGACGTTTATCATAGCCGAGAGCTCCTCGATATATATCTTCTCTCTGAAGTGCTCGTCGATATATGTGATGACCGGTCTTAGCCTCAAAACGTTGTGGTAGATCATACGGTCGAGCTCATTCTTGGAGCCGCAGTAATAGCGAAGAAAAGCGGTCATCATATGATATATGTTCGCTCTTATCGGAAGCATATAACAAATATCCTTCTCGGAATACTCGTCGTAGGACTCCTGCATAAATCTCTTAAGAGTCCTATGAACGGGATGATCTTCACCAAAGACGGTGATCTTGTTTCTCGACTGGACGTAGAACATATAGAAGATCTCGCTGTCGAAATTCTCAAGATTAGCCTCGATGATAGACATATCGAATATCATGCCTCTTACAGCCGCATAGTCAGTAGCGGCGTCAACTCTGAAGGTCATTGTCGGAGGAATGTAAAGGAAATCTCCCTCACCTGCGGCAACGAGCTCGGTGCCGATCTGCACCATAACTGCACCCGAGGTGACCTCAACTATCTCCATAGAGGTTGTGTGTGAACGACTGTTGACTATTCTACCCTCACCGGATTCCTTATACATTGAAAAGGGGAACTTAGTATCATCTTTCTTCATATACTGCTTCTCCTGTTGATTTATTGTATTGATAAATAATTAATAGAAGGTTGCGACCTCTTGAATAGGCTTCTCTGCTCTTTCTATTTGCTTAACGTAAAGGACAGGGCCGACACCGCGGTAGAGCTTCGAGTACTCCTCGGTAAGCTTTCCCTCCACGATAACCCAATCACGCGTTGTGAGCTTTAAACTACCCATGCCCTTAGCAACCACGCCGCGATATGCTATGTCGTCAGCACAGCAGGTCATAATATGCCTGCCTATAGCGTAGCTGCCGTTAGGCAAGGAAGGATCGAGCGCTACAATTCCCTTGAATCGAATGGTCTTGTCCTTATACTTTGCCATTTCATCGGTCATATCGCGGTAGAAGATAGCAAAATCCTCATCCTTTATCTCAATGACGTCGGCGTTAATATCATAAGGCAAGGGATCCTCAATGTCGTCAAACTCGATCTCGCCCTGCATATCCTCGTAGCAGATGTTTGCTCTCTTGGAAACGCCTCTGACGATCTTGTGGAAAGCCATCTTATCGTACTCAGGCTTAAAGCGGTTAAAGACAACCATCTCGCAGCTGGTAAGCTTGTCCACAACGAGTTGGCGCATATTCGCGTTATAGCTGATAATAGTGGTCGAGTCTACTATGAGAATTTCCTGATAGACCATCCAATTTGGAGGAAGAGCGTTGTAGAAGGCGTCTATCGTCCACATACCGTTGTACTCTACTACAACAATATCCGCGCCCGCTCTTTTTACCATAGCGTTAAGTCTGTCGGGTGTCAGACGCTGAACGTCGTCAAACGAGGAAAAGTGAACGTTGTCCGGGAAATCTGCTGCCTCAAACTCTTCCTCGCCCTCCTCACAGGTGATGATGAGATATTGCTTTTTTCCATCGTTGAAATTAGGATCCTGCATAGTCTCCTTGATAAAGCTGGTCTTGCCTGCCTCAAGGAATCCTGTAAATAAATAAACCGGAACTTCCATATTCTGCTCGGAATTAAAGTCCGAAAATCTCCTTTATCTTATCATTGTTAATGCCGGAGCCTATAACGCAAAGACGACCTATGATGCCTGGTGTACCGTACCTTACGTTGGGCTCTGAGGGTACGTAATCGAAGTGTATCCACTCTCCGTCTTCACCTTCAACTATTCCCTTTGCGCGAAGGATCATACCGTAGGAGTCATCCTCAGAGAAGGTCTCAAGAATAGCGTTGATAGCGTCGACAGTAAACTTCTTGGTAGTCTCACAGCCAAAGCTGGTGAAGACCTCATCCGCGTGGTGATGATGGTGATCATGGTCATGACATCCGCAGGAGCAATGCTCACCGTGATCATGGTGATGATGCTCGTGATCGTCGCAGTGACACTCCTCATCGTGATGGTGATGCTCGTGATCGTGGCAGTGACATTCCTCGTCGTGGTGGTGATGCTCGTGATCGTGGCAATGGCACTCCTCATCGTGATGGTGATGCTCGTGATCGTGGCAGTGACATTCCTCGTCGTGATGGTGATGATGGTGCTTATGCTCTTTCTCAAGAGCCTCAATAGCCGAATCAAGAGTATCCTTCTTCTCCATAGCGGCGAGAATATCCTTACCGTCAAGCTTGTCCCACGGGGTGGTAACGATAGTTGCGGTAGGATTGTGCTGTCTGATAAGCGCAACAGCAGTCTCGACCTTCTCCGCCTTGGCGATATCGGTGTGCGAAAGAACTATGCACGACGCGTTGGCTATCTGGTCGTTGTAGAATTCGCCAAAGTTCTTCATATACATCTTACACTTGTTGACGTCGGCAACGGTTGTGAAGCAGTTAAGCTCGGCATCAGAGGTGTCAACCGACTTTACCGCCTTGATAACGTCGGAGAGCTTTCCTACTCCGCTGGGCTCTATAATTACTCTGTCGGGGTGGAACTCGTCAAGCACCTTTACAAGAGCCTTCGAAAAGTCACCGACGAGTGAGCAACAGATGCAACCGGAGTTCATCTCCGTAATCTCTATACCCGCGTCCTGAAGAAAGCCGCCGTCTATACCGATCTCGCCAAACTCGTTCTCAATGAGGACGAGCTTTTCACCGGCATACGCCTCCTTGATAAGCTTTTTTATGAGTGTGGTCTTGCCGGCTCCGAGAAAGCCGGAAAAAATATCTATTTTCGTCATTTTACAGTAATTGCCCGAGGGGCAAGCCTCCATAAATATATTTTTATATATTAATTATACATTTATAGCCGGAAAATGTCAAGTAAAACACCGCATTTTCAGGCCAAAAATATATTTTTCCGTTTAAGCCATATTTTCAAAGCCTCTTTGCCTCAAGACCTCGTAAACAGATACTGCAACGGAATTGGAAAGATTTAAGCATCTGAGAGTCGGTAGCATGGGAATGCGGAGAGCTCTATGCTTATTATTCTCAACGAGTTCTCTCGGAAGACCAACCGATTCCTTGCCGAAGACGAGGAAAACTCCCTTTGGGTAGTCAACGTCTGTGTAAGATCTTTTGGCATGGGAGGAAAAGAAATACATAGGCTCATCGCCATGTATCGACATGAACTCCTCAAAGGAATCATAGTAGGTGACGTCGAGTTTATCCCAATAATCAAGTCCTGCACGCCTCAGAGTGCGATCGGAAATCTCAAAGCCTGTAGGCTTAATAATATGCAAGGCAGCGCCGGTAACGGCACAGGTGCGCGAGATGTTACCTGTATTTTGCGGTATTTCAGGGTTGTAAAGTACGATATTTATATCCTTCATATTAGGTTCCTTATTTCTTTTTCGGATATATTCTACCACAATGTGCCTCACTTTACAAGTCTCGCGGCTAAATATTTTATTTATTTACAAATATCTCTTTATTTTTTTCTTTTTGTGTGTTATACTATAATAGATATGCTATACACCAAGAAAGGGTTGGTAAAAATGGGATTATTGAACAAGCTCTTCCCAAACTACAGTGAAAGACAAATTAAAAGGATCATTCCCGTAGTGGACGAGATCGAGGCGCTCGCTGATAAATTCGGCGCCATGACCGATGACGAATTACGCACATACACCGATAAGCTCAAAGGAGATCTTGCAAAAGGCAAGACTCTCGACGATATATTACCCGAGGCGTTTGCACTCGTGAGAGAGGCTGACGACCGAGTGCTCGGCAAGAGGCCGTACAGAGTACAGCTTATAGGCGGTATTCTCCTGCACCAGGGACGAATAGCGGAAATGAAGACGGGCGAAGGAAAAACGCTCGTTGAAACCATGCCTGCTTTCCTCAACGCTCTGACAGGCAACGGCGTACACATCGTTACGGTAAACGACTACCTTGCAGAGCGTGACAGTGAGGAGATGGGACGAGTATACTCCTTCCTCGGTCTCACCACCGGTCTTATCATTCACGGTCAGGATAGAAACGAGAAAAAAAAGGCATATAACTCGGATATCACCTACGGAACGAATAACGAGCTCGGCTTCGACTATCTGAGAGACAACATGGTTCCCTACAAGGAAATGATGGTACAAAGAGGCCACAACTTCGCTATCATAGACGAGGTAGACTCAATACTCATAGACGAGGCGAGAACGCCCCTTATCATCTCGGGTAAGGGAGAAAAGTCCACCGATCTGTATGACAGAGCCGATCAACTCGTCTCGAGATTCTCCCGCTTCGTCATTAAGGAGATGGACACCAAGCAGGATCTCGACACCTATAAAGAGGACTATATCGTAGACGAAAAGGCGCGTACCGCCGTACTCACCAAGCACGGTATAGAAAAAGCGGAGGCCTTCTTTGGCGTAGAGAACCTCTCCGACAGAGAAAACAGTACGCTATACCATCACGTCATTATAGCCATCAAGGCTCACGGCGTAATGAAGAGAGATATCGACTATATAGTAAAGGACAATGCTATAGTTATCGTCGACTCATTCACCGGCCGACTTATGCCCGGAAGAAGATACAGCGACGGCCTGCACCAGGCTATTGAAGCCAAAGAGCACGTTGACGTACAGAGCGAGAACCAGACTATCGCGACCATAACCTTCCAGAATTACTTCAGAATGTATAAGAAGCTCTCGGGCATGACCGGTACGGCAATGACCGAAGAGGACGAGTTCAAGCAGATATACGCTCTCGACGTAGTCGAGGTTCCCACAAACAAGCCTATGATAAGGATAGACCACAACGACGCGGTGTACAGCACGGTTGCCGCAAAGACGAGGGCTATCGTTAGACAGATAAGGGAATGCCACGACAAAGGACAGCCCGTGCTCGTCGGTACCGTATCCATCGAAAGATCAGAGGAGCTCTCCAAGGTCTTGAAGCGCGAAGGTATCCCCCACAACGTGCTTAATGCAAAGCAGCACGAAAGAGAGGCGGAGATTGTTGCACAGGCAGGAAGCTTTGGCGCAGTAACCATATCCACCAATATGGCCGGACGTGGTACGGATATTATGCTCGGCGGTAATCCGGAGTTCTTAGCAAAGCGCGATCTTAAGCGTCTCGGATACGAGGACGAGCTCATAAACGAGGCAACCGGAACCGCGGAGACAGTTGTTCCCGAAATACTCGAAATAAGAAAAAAATTCGACGAGCTTTATGCAAAGCATAAAGAAGCTCTTATGCCCGAGGCGGAGAAGGTACGTCAGGTAGGCGGTCTCTTCATTCTCGGTACCGAGCGTCACGAGAGCAGACGTATAGACAACCAGCTGAGAGGTCGAAGCGGACGTCAGGGAGATCCCGGTGAATCCAAGTTCTATATTTCCCTCGACGACGAACTCGTCAGACTCTTTGGCACCACTGACAGAGTCAAGTCTATGCTCCAAAGAATGGGCTTTAGCGAGGATATGGTCATCGACGCCAGAATACTCTCGGGTACTATCGAGAACGCGCAGAAGCGTATTGAGGCAAACCATTTCCAGAGAAGAAAGAACGTCCTCTCCTACGACGACGTAATGAACCAGCAAAGAAACGTTATCTATTCCCAGAGAGGTACTGTTCTCTTCAATGACTCGATACAGGATAATATCGAGGATATGATCAGAAGCTCGGTCGAGGCAAACTTTGACTTCTGCTTCGGCATGGAGGACTACAGGGAATATAAATTTGACCAGTTCAGGGATATATATTACGGACTCGTCACAGACAGTCACGGACTCAAGTATACCGACGAGGAGCTCGAGAGCATAGACAAGGCGGCCTGGAAGGCAGAGCTTGTCGACGAGGCGCTGAAGCTCTATCACTCGAAGGACGCACTTTTCGCGGCTGTACCCGGAGTTCCCGAGGACGCTATGCGCAAGGTGGAGAAGAAGATACTCCTCGAGGAGGTCGACAGGCATTGGATGGAGCATCTCGAGGCTATGGACGAGCTCAAGGAATACGTCGGACTCAACTCCTATGCTCAGAGAGACCCCGTAGCTATCTACCGTCTCGAAAGCGCGGATATGTTTGACGAGATGATCGAGGACATCAAAGACTGCACGGTCAAGAAGGTGCTCTCTGTGGTACCGAGACTCTCCTCCACAGAAAGAACGCAGACTATCAAGGTCGCTCGCGCGGGACAGAACAATATAGCACCGACACAGAAGCCCTCACCCGTAAAGGTCGGCAGAAAGATCGGCGTAAACGAGCCCTGCCCCTGCGGAAGCGGTAAAAAATACAAAAAATGCTGCGGAGCTAACAACTCGCAGATCTAAAGGATCTTAAAAATGGGATTCGGAACGTTATTTATCGGATACTTTTTACTTTTAAATCTGACATATTTCGGCTTTACCGACGTTATTGCAGCGTCGGTAATGCTGCTTGGACTCTACAAGCTCTCCCCCGTCAACAAATACTTTAAGGCGGCGGCAATATCGTCGGCTGTTTTCCTCGTCTATTCACTCGGCGAGCTCGGTATCTCGGCGTACGAGCTCTTCTTCCGTCCTATCGGCTCTGCTGCGCTCGTCTCGGCGATGAGTATTCTCAGATGCCTGATAGTAGGTACGCTCACCGTTATCATCCTGAAGGCGATCGAGGACGTAGCGCGCGAGGTGGACGTTGATAATCTGCCCAAGAAGGCGGCAAGAATGTCGATCATCACGGCAATAACCTACTCTCTGTGGATATTGCTCGAGGCTCCGCTCTCCTTTATCGACAGCTACGTGCTCGCGGTACTCTCGCTTATAACGATACTCATAACCATAGCTCTCATCATCATAAATCTCACGGTTATCTATACCTGTTATATGAAGATATGTATGCCCGGTGACGAGGATAGATCGGAGGACAAGCCCTCGAGATTTGCCTTCGTGAATGAATACAGAGCAAGAAAGGCGGAGCGTGAAGCGGAAGAGACAAAAAGAAGAGCCGAAGAGCTAAAAGCAAGGGCGGAAAGAAAGAGGAAGAAAAAATGACGAAAAGAAAAAACGTCTATGCCCTCATTGCTATCGCACTCGTATTTCTCTTCAACCCAAACGTAAACCTTATTGATATTCTACCCGACTGCGTAGCATATCTGCTTCTGATATTCGCAATAGGAAGACTTCACGAGACTGTACCCTACCTTGCGGAATGTAAGGGCGCACTCGTAAAGCTGACGCTTGTAACTCTCATAAAGATACCCGCCTTCTCGGTAATGTACGCGAACATGGGATGGGGCAAGGATATTGTTCCTCTCTTCACCCTTGTGTTCGTTGCGCTTGAGCTGATACTTCTCTACTCCGCGGTTGAGAATTGCTTCAGAGCTCTCGGATACATAGGTGAAAGAACCGACTGTGCGTCGGTTCGCGATCCGTACACTATCGGCAAAAGATCGGCAACGCCCGAGGCACTGAGGGTGCTTACGTACATATTCCTTATAGCAAGGGCGGTGCTCAATCTTATCCCCGAAATTATGCTTTTGACACCGGAGGATACCGAGCTCAGAAGAAAGCTGCAGGAGAACTATCCCGCGGTGCTTGTAATATGCATTATCACGGCGATCATTATAGGCATTGTATGGCTTGTAAATGCTCTCGGATACGTGAAGGCAATAAGAAAAAAGGGAGATCTCAAGGCCGCTATCGACTCGCTTAAGGTACACGTGGCACCGGAGGAAATGAGTGTTAAGGAAAGAGTGAAAAAGCTTAACGGCTCACTCTCACTCCTTGCAATTTCATCGCTCTTTATATTTGATATTACTCTTTCGGATTTCGGCGGATACAATATACTGCCTCACTTTATTTACGGAATTTTACTTTTCTTTGCTATTTACAGTTTATCTGTAGACAGACACGGCAGGATCTGCATCACTGCATGCGCAGGGGCGTATTCGCTGGTGTCGATGCTATGTCATTTCTTCACCTTACGCTTCTTTGACAGCTTCACCTATGCAGATCTCAGATACTCCGATCCTGCGAAGGCGGACTACATGCCCGTGAAGATATTTACCGTTTTTGAAGTGCTGATCCTTATTTTATTCCTTGCTGTATGCGTAAAGGCGCTGATAGGCTTTATCAGGGAAAATACAGACGTATCACCCACCGATCCGACATATACGAGGACTAACGAAAGGAACCATAAGCGCTTGTCGATAAGAGCTTCTCTTATCCTCTGTCTTTCGGCAATCATTAATCTTCTTAAGGGTGTAAACGTCTTCCTGAAGCAGTTCACTACCGTGATATATTCCGACGCCAACAGTGAGGGGATCGTAGCATCAAGCGCTCCTTACATGGACACGCTTATTTTCTTCATTTCACTTGGATTTGTCATCTACTCCTTCGTCACGGTTTCAAATCTCAAGGACGAGGTCAAATTCAAGTACGACAAGGACAGTTAATATGGCAAAGCTATATTTTCTCGGTAACACGACCAAGGTACAGATGCTTGGCATCGTGATCGAGAGCGACGGCCACGTCGCGGTTATAGACGGCGGCAGCTTCGGTGACAGACGCCAGCTCGAGGATCTGCTGCTTGAGATAAACGGCGGACACGTGGACGCGTGGTTCTTCACTCATCCGCACCACGATCATATCGGAGCATTTTACAAAATACTCCGTCACTCCTCTGCTATTAGCATAGACAAAATATATCACCACTTCCCCTCCCTTGACGAGCTAAAGGAATACGGATCAAGGCACGATGGGGAGATCGCGCTTTGGGAAGGTCTGTTCTCGAGGCTTGAAGGAGATCTTAGAGATAAGGTAAATATCCTGAATGAGGGTGACGTCTTTTCCTTAGGCAAGGTGAAAATCTCGGTCTTACGAACGTACAACAAGAGAATACTCGACAACTTCGTCAACAACAGCTCCACGGTCTATAGGATCGAGGGAGAAAAGTCATCGGCGCTGGTCCTCGGTGATCTTGGACGTGAGGGCGGCGACGAGGTGAAGGAAAAATACACTCCCGATGACCTCAAAGCAGACTACACGCAGATGGCCCACCACGGTCAAGGCGGTGTCAGCCGCGACTTTTACGAGTATATAAGGCCGAAATGCTGTCTGTGGCCCTCTCCGGATTGGCTGTACGACAATGACAACGGCGACGGATTTGACACAGGTCCGTGGCATACAGTAAGGACGAGAGAGTGGATAGCCGAGCTCGGTGTCACCGAGCATATAGTCGAAAAGGACGGTACAAAGGTTATAGAAATATAAGAAAAAGCACTTACGACCTCGATATGAGAGTCATAAGTGCTTTTTTCTATTAATCTTCTTTTCTATTGAGTGAATCTGCGTATTTGAAGCCGTCGGGATAACGAGCCTTCAGCTTCTCGATATTTCTTGTAAGTACGTCCTCGAGGGTTACGCCGAGTACCGTGGCAATCTCCGCGATATACCACGCGACGTCGCCTATCTCCTTAATAAGCTTGTCCTCGTCGAGCTCGTGTCCCTGGGCGAGCCACTTTTTGACAAGGTCGATAGCCTCGCCCGACTCTCCGCAAAGGCCCATAACTCCGTTAATAAGAATATCCTTCTTGGAGAGGTCCTTGTTAAGAGTTGTCATTGCGAGCTGTTGATACTCATTTATAGTCATATTAGCCTCTTTCATTTGCCGACTCGACAAGTCCGTTTACTATGGCGTGGTTTGCCCACTCATCCTTTTCCTCACCGTCAACGTAAGCGTAGAAGGTATTGAGTACGGTGTCACAACACTCCTCTACCGTGCGATCATTCTCGATGAAGGCGTGAATATAGTCCTCAAACTCGGAAATGGTGCGCCAATCCGCGAGATTCTGCTCTCGTCTGGTGTTGAAGTTCTTCTCACTGTCCGGCTTCTCATTTTCACCGAAGTAACGCGCCCTGAGTCTATCTTCTATAACCTCAATATCGGTGTAGATGTAGACATTGCATGCGGAATACTTGGGGTGAAGCGCAAGGCTCCTTACACCGTTAAGATCAAGAACAAGGAGCGGTGTCTTCCCTTCACCAAACGCGCGATCAAGCTCCGCATTGGGGGTGCCGTACATATTTCCGCCGTAGATAGCGTGCTCGGCCATCTCACCGTTGGCGATAGCGGCCTTGAACTCCTCCGTTGTGTAATATATGTACTCGTCGTCGTGCTGATCTCCTCTCTTCGGCCTGGTGGTACCCGAACGAAGGAAGGTGAACTCGGGATGTGAATTTACTATCGAGGTGGCAATAACGGTCTTACCCGCGCCGGAGGGTCCGGCGATTATCAATACGCAATTCTCTCTTTTCATATTTCTCTTACTTTGTGGGGACGAGCTTCTCCTTGCCGCCCATATAAGGACGGAGAGCAAGCGGGATGTTTACAGAGCCGTCTTCATTAAGATTATTCTCAAGGAATGCAATAAGCATTCTGGGAGGAGCAACAACTGTGTTGTTGAGGGTATGCGCAAGATAGGTCTTTCCGTCCTCGCCCTTCACTCTGATCTTTAGGCGTCTTGCCTGCGCGTCACCAAGGTTGGAGCAGGAGCCTACCTCAAAGTACTTCTGCTGTCTGGGGGACCACGCCTCAACGTCAATGGACTTGACCTTAAGGTCTGCAAGGTCACCGGAACAGCACTCGAGAGTTCTTACGGGAATGTCGAGAGTGCGGAACATATCTACGGTATTCTGCCAGAGCTTGTTAAACCAAACGGGAGATTCCTCAGGCTTACATACAACAATCATCTCCTGCTTCTCAAACTGGTGGATGCGGTAAACGCCCCTCTCCTCTATACCGTGAGCACCCTTCTCCTTACGGAAGCAAGGAGAGTAGGAGGTGAGAGTGTAAGGAAGAGATGCCTCGGGGTTGATGGTGTCGATGAACTTACCGATCATAGAGTGCTCGGAGGTTCCGATGAGGAAGAGATCCTCTCCCTCGATCTTGTACATCATAGCATCCATCTCTGCGAAGGACATAACGCCGGTAACAACACCGGAACGAATCATATAAGGAGGAATGCAATAGGTAAAGCCTTTGTCGATCATGAAGTCTCTTGCGTAAGAGATCACCGCGGAGTGGAGTCTTGCGATATCGCCCATAAGATAGTAGAAGCCGTTGCCCGCTACCTTTCTTGCGCTGTCGAGGTCAATGCCTGCAAATCTCTCCATGATATCGGTGTGATAAGGAATCTCAAAGTCGGGAGTCACGGGCTCACCGTATCTCTCTACCTCAACGTTCTCAGAATCGTCCTTACCGATCGGTACGGTGGGATCGATGATATTGGGGATTATCATCATAATATTCTTGACTTTCTCGTCAAGCTCTGCCTCAAGCACCTCACAAGCCCTCAGCTCCTCTGCCTGAGCGGCAACAAGCTTTTTAGCCTCCTCGGCCTCCTCAAATCTCTTCTGTCCCATGAGCATACCAATGGACTTGGAGACCTTGTTTCTGTTTGCGCGGAGGTCGTCCGCTCTCTTCTTATTCTGGCGAAGCTGCTCGTCAAGAGCGATAACCTCGTCGACGAGAGGAAGCTTGTTATCCTGGAACTTGTTGCGGATATTTTGCTTCACGATCTCGGGATTTTCTCTTAAAAATTTGATGTCGATCATTTTATTTCTCCTTGAAATTAATTACTTCATAAGCCTTCTCCTGTGGGAGAAGGGGGACCGCCTGCGGTGGATGAGGTGTTGGTCTGAATTAGCGCAAATTTGAGTTTTGTTAATAAATATATTTCTCTCTTCTTGTAAGCGGTTTTAAATCTTCAAAGCTCAAGCCTATTTTGTTCAGTATATCCTGTGCGACATAGGCAAAGCTCTTATTTATACTTTCGTTGGAATATCTCAGTACCGTTATATCCCATTCAGCGAGAACTGCATCTCGTTTGGCATCGGCTTCTATATGCTCTGCGCTGTTATGCTGTATGCCGTCCACCTCGATAACTACCTTTTTCTTGGGGATATAAAAATCCACAATGTAGTTATCAATATTATGTTGACGTTTCACTGTGCATGGCAGACGCTTTAAAAAGTCATACCATAAGTGCTTTTCTTCGGGTGTCATGTTTTTTCTAAGTTCTTGCGCATTATTAATGAGTTTTCTGTTGTATGGTATCATAAAAACTCCTTACGGTAGGTACGTATAAGAGAGACACAGAGCTTTTGTACTATGTGGAGCTAACTCCTCATCCACCGCAAGCGGTCCCCCTTCTCCCGCAGGAGAAGGCTAACAAAAAAAGAGTCCTCTCCCACTAAAATGGGACGAAGAGACTCCGCGTTACCACCCAAATTGAGACCGTAGTCTCCACTCGAAAGCCTATAAGGCGGCAACCCTCGGCTCATCACCGAATCTCGGAAAGCGGAAAGCAACGCCGCATGTCCGCTCACACCAACCGCGGACTCTCTGAAAAGAGGCTGATTGCATATTCTTTCGTCAAAGATACTTTATTATATAACAATATTGAAAATATTTCAAGGGATTTTGTAAAAAAAATAAAAAAGTGGCCTAAATCTCACTTTTGTCATTTTCACTATTGATTTTTTCCAAGGTTTCCTGTATAATAGATGGGTAATTAATTTATACCAAGGAGATAAATCATGTTAGTTTCTGCAAAGGAAATGCTTAACAAGGCAAAAGCAGGCCACTATGCAGTAGGCCAGTTCAATATCAATAACCTCGAGTGGGCAAAGGCTATCCTGCTCACCGCAGAGGAGATGAAGTCCCCCGTTATTCTCGGTGTATCCGAGGGCGCGGGCAAGTATATGTGCGGCTACAAGACCATCGTAGGAATGGTTAAGGGTATGATCGAGGGTCTCGGCATTACCGTTCCCGTAGCTATCCACCTTGACCACGGTTCTTACGAGGGCGCTTACAAGTGCATTGAGGCAGGCTTCTCCTCCGTAATGTTCGACGGTTCGCACTACCCCATCGAGGAAAACATCGCAAAGACCAAGGAGCTCGTTGCAGTATGTAACGAGAAGGGTCTCTCCATTGAGGCAGAGGTAGGCTCTATCGGCGGCGAAGAGGACGGCGTTATCGGCGGCGGCGAGGTTGCTTCTCCCGACGAGTGCAAGATGATCGCAGACCTCGGCGTAACTATGCTCGCTGCAGGTATCGGTAACATCCACGGTAAGTATCCCGCAAACTGGACAGGCCTTAACTTTGAGGTTCTCGCGAAGATCAGCGAGAAGGTCGGCGATATGCCCCTCGTTCTCCACGGCGGTACAGGTATTCCCGAGGATATGATCAAGAAGGCTATCTCTCTCGGCGTATCCAAGATCAACGTTAACACCGAGTGTCAGCTCTCCTTCGCTGCTGCTACCAGAAAGTATATTGAGGCAGGCAAGGACCTTGAGGGCAAGGGCTTTGACCCCAGAAAGCTTCTCGCTCCCGGTGTCGAGGCTATCAAGGCTACCGTAAGAGAAAAGATCGAGCTCTTCGGCTCTGCAGGTAAGGCGTAAGGCGCTAAAGCGCAACGAGATCCGTCTTATGACGGAATAGATCCACCTTAGGTGGATGAAATCAAAAAGTGATGAAATCCCGCGCCATGGGGATATAGAAAAGAGGGTTGCTCCGGTTGGAGCTTCCCTCTTTTTGTTTGTTATTTGAAAATACCGACAAAAGCTCTCGCTATATCTTTAAGCAGTTCAATGAGGAGCTCCAAGAACATAGCAATAAAGCTCTGTTTTACATTTTCCTGCCCATCGGGAGTCGGGGTGGGAGCCTCGGGCTCTACAGTCGGATCATCGGGAGTAGGAGGCTCGGGCTCAGGCTCGGGTTTTGGATCCGGCTCGGGATTCGGCTCGGGAGTCTCGGCCTTGGGCATCTCCTTTGAGCATAGGTCACAGAGCTCGTTTTCATCCTGATCCACGTGCTCTTCTTTCTCGGAATCCGGTGCGCCGCAAGTCGAGCAAGCGCGCCAATGATACTCGTCGTCAAGCTGCCATTCTCCATAGATGTGACCGAGCGCATCGACGTAATCGGAAACGTAAGTGTCACCACATTTACACGTGTAGGTTGTGTATCCTTGCTCGGTACAGGTTGGATTTGTTGTGACTGCAGAATAATTATGGCCATTAGCATTTACGCTTTCTGCCTCGTAATAACCACAGTTATTACACTTTCTTTGCTTTTCACCGTCATCCGTGCATGTTGCTTCGGTTACTACGAACCACTCACCCATATTGTGTCCAGTCGCGTCTACATAATCGGAAATGTAGCTATCTCCGCACTCGCAGGTGTAGGTCGTGTAGCCCTGCTCTGTACAGGTGGGAGGGGTGAGCTTTTCTATATAGTTATGGCCTTGTGCTTCCCTCTCATCCGTCACATAGCTATAGTAACAATCAGGACAACTAAACGTTGTACTACCACCTTCTGTACAGGTGGGCTCTTTTATAGTTTCGTTATAATCATGACCGAGGTTAGAACGGATTTCGTAGCTATACCCCTCAAGAAGGAATTCAACAAGTGCATCAGCCATCATAGCATGACCGTTGGCTGCAGGGTGAATGCCGTCGCCACCAAAATGATCAACATTGTTATCGGTCTCACTATGATAATACATTTCGCTGTACATATTTAAATCCAGAACAGGAATTTCATAATATGCACAAACTTCCATAATTGCTTGACAATACCGTCTTAGTGTATAACCGAAAACGTTTAGCTTTGTCTGATCCCAATCTTTATCATAGGTTATTGACTTGTTGTAGCTTGTGATAACCGGAGTTAAGAAAATGAATTGAATATCCTCACAGCCGTCTGTTGCCTTCAGCTCCAAAATTCGCTCGCACCACATTTTTGCCGCGCCGTAGATCGTTGTTGTATCATCCGTACCAAATACACCAAGATCATAATACGTTGCGTTTTCATCGTATTTCAGTTTACCTTGATACGTTCCGTTTATTACACCGTTATCCCAATCATTAACACCGAGCAAAATGGTGACAACGTCAACGTTTCTATTTTTCAGAAACTCAGCGGTCATGAGTGTGTCAAACTTGTTAGGTAAATGTCCTCCCGGGCATAAAACAGCACCGCTCGTGCCGCTGTTAATATTAGTCATGCCCAATGCTTGAGCTGTGAGATAATGATAACGTTCCTCTGCGGTAACTCCGGTACCTGCTGTAATGCTATCACCGATCGCCATTAACACCTTTCCATCAAAGAAGGAAATATCAACGGGAGATGAAACCAGTATCTTATTAAGATCTCCCGATATGCGAGTATCACGGTACTGCAAATATCCGCAATCCTCGCAGGTACGAACATCCTTTCCTTCGGAATTGCACGTAGGAGCGATTGACTCAATCCATAAACCATAGCTATGATCAACCACCTTAACGTAATCGGAAACATAGCTATCGCCGCACTCGCAGGTGTAGGTTGTGTAGCCCTGCTCTGTGCAGGTGGGAGGGGTTACCACAGAATTAAAACTGTGCAAATGTGTGTTTTCTAACACCTGCTCTAAAATATCTGTGATCTTATTCATACCCGCTTTATTGGGATGAACGTCATTGGGAAAATAAGTTTTATTTTCGCGGCAAAGACCGTTTTCATAGAAATCCACAACTGTTAGCCCGAATTTATCGCCAATAGCTTGAATTATTGGATTAATTTGATTATATGTCTCACTTGTTTCAGCCATCAGGCACTGTAACAATACAACTTCAGCCAAGGGATATTCTTCAAGCATTTTATGTACGGCAATTGCATAAGCCTCTGTAAAGGAATCCGGTTCAGCATATGTGTATGTGCCATCTGCACTTTCCTGAATAATCATACTCCAGCGAATATCCTCAAAAGGTTTTACCTGCTCCAATTTATCATTGTGACCTAAGAACACAAAGATAATATCAGGAGAAGAATCATCGGTATGCAATTCTAATACCCGATTATTATAGACCGCAGAATCAAACATGGCTTTGCCTCCCTGCGAGTAATTCACGCAAAGGCTCATACCATGATCTTCAATAAGTTTTCCCCACCATGTGTCATAAACAGATAGAACATTTCGATTACTGCCATTGTAAAATGAGGAAGAACATTTTGAGATACCGGCAAATGTGGAAATGCTGTCTCCTAAAATGGAAACATTTTTGTTATATAAAGGACTTACACTTTGACAAAGCGCACAAATTCCGTTTTTGTAGGTATGCCCCATTGCTTCCACATAATCACCGACATTGCTGTCACCACACTCGCAGGTGTAGGTCGTATAGCCCTGCTCTGTGCAGGTGGGAGGGGTGATGGTGGGGGTGTAGGAGTGCTCGCGGTTTAATATATAGACTTCGTTGTCATCGCTGTTATTCCACATAGGAATATTAATGGCAAATGCGCCTTCGGGAGCGGTTAAATAGCCATTCTGACTAAATTCGGCGTAAGTTTCGGAGGGGCTCATAGATTTTAGCACACCTATTTCACCAAACCACGTTACGCGGATTCCGCTCGAAGAATTTGTTGTGTTTCCGTTCGATGGATTTGCTCCGAAGGAAGTTGCAAAAATCCGATCACCACTATTTACCGGAATGGTAACGGAATAAACTGTATTTCCACTAAGATTGCCCCATCCACTTGATGTATAATAAATATTGTCATGCTCCAATGTGTTCCACAAATTAGTGTTTAGGCAAACACTTTCAGGGAATTGCTGCAAATAATTATCAAAGATTGGCTTAGCTGTTGCGGTTACGGTGATAATCACATCGCCTGTCACAGCAGGTATATGAATAACACTACCGGATAAAACCGAAGCGGTAATATCCGCACCGTTCATAATGACAGTAACCGCTAAGTCATCTCCGTGCAATGTTTCTTCAAATGCGGCTCCGTCCGAAATTCCTTTGTAGTAGCTTTTTCCTGCTTCTGCGTTTGTCAAATTATGAGTCACAGAGTGAACGATGTTCTCCCCTGCCGATATCTCACATTCGTTTAGTAAAATCTCAGCTACTGCTTCGGTGATGTAATCCATACCGGTAGCATCAGGATGAATTCCATCCGGCAAATCTGAAGTGGTAATTCCGCAATACCTAAGATCAACATACGTTACTTCATAATGCTCACATATTTCAGCAAATACAGCATTATATTCAGCCAGCCTTGAATTTGTGTAATAACTGCTCGTATAGGTTGGGAGCATAGCGATAATTTCAGCATTGGGATAAAAATACTTCATTCTAAGGATAGCTTCAACATATGCATCCGCTACACTATCCCACCTTGTGCTTGACAAATCAACTACCGTGGGTGCATCGGATGAATCAAAGCTACCTAAGGGCATCGAGTGACCAATGTCATTTGTACCGCCATAAAAAAGAATAACATCCGGTGTACCGTTGGAGCCCAAATTTTGAATACGTGTCAGAGATGCCATCGCTGCATTCTCACCTTGATCACCTGAGTTTCCGGAAATGGTGTTGGTTACTATCGAACCTGCCCAGCTATCGTTTATTCCAAGCTTGGCGTCTAAGTCGTGAATAATCTGCATCCACCAGGTCTCATTAACATCACTCAATAAATTATCCTGTGGATATCTTGGTCTGTGATTCAAGTTAAACCCATCCGAAATCGGAATATATCCTTTGAACGTGGATATACTGTCGCCAAGGATAGATATAATCTTTCCTTTATAGTTTTCCGTATTTGGATGCTCTGTTCCGCATAAGGAGCAAATGCCCCTCTCGTAGCTATGCTCTTTGATTGCGGCCGCTTCTCTATTTTCGGTTGCAGAGCAAACAGTGCAGACGCGTTTTTTCTCTCCTTTAGCGCAAGAGGGATATGTGGTAATCACCCAACTTGTGTAGGTGTGCTCATGGTCGTTAGCTTGATCCTTCTTTAAGAGTACGTTGGCTATCGCCTTTGCCATCATGGAGTGGCCAACGGCTCCGGGGTGGACACCGTCACCGCCAAAGAGTGAAATATTGTTATCCTCGACGCTGTTGTAGTAGATGCCGCTGATGAGATTTAAGTCTATAGACTTAATACCGTAAAGAGCGGAGACCTCGATAATGGCGTTACACATATCGCGGAGGGTGTATCCGTGAACGTTGGTTTTGGACTGATCCCAATCTCTCGAATAGGACACGGAGTCATTCCACGAGGTGATCATAGGCGTTATAAAATAGAACTCGGTTTCGCTGAAGGTATCGGTCTTTCTAAGCTCTACGATCCTCTCGCACCACATTCTCATAGCGCCGTAGACGGTAGAGGTATCGGTTGAAGATATATCTCCGAGAGTATAGTATCCTGCCTTTGCCTGGTCAAAGTCGTTGATACCCATAAGTATGGTAACGACGTCAGAGCCTGCAAGATTGCTCTCGGTCAGCTTGCCTATATTGCAGGTTCTATGTCCGCCGGTACACAGAGTCGTACCGCTGACACCGAGCCTTAAATAATCCATACCCAGCTGCTCGGCGAGGAGAGTAACATAGTCGTTCTCATCCTTTGTTACTCCAACTGCAGCAGTGATACTGTCGCCAATGCAGGCTATAGTCTTCCCTTCAAGCTTGTTATCTCCCTCAGCCGTGGAGGCGCAAATAACAAGCGGGAAAATGGTAATAAGCATAATTATCGCTAAAGTAAGTACGGTTAACTTTTTCATAGCTGTCCTTCTCTCTTTTTTGAGGATACTGCGGCTTTTTTTAAAAAATATTTTTCTTTTAGTATACAACGAACATTAAAATATGTCAATATCGGATGTTGTCTGCGCTATATTTTCAGCTAATTAATATGTAAAATCCGCCTCTATCGAAGATGAAGTCAGATATGAAGTATACTATGGGTACAATTTTGGGGTGGCTGAGTTTCAGCCACCCCATTTTTTTAACAATTCATCTTAAAACGCGAAAGATATTCTACGCACGACACGTATTTATCGAACGGGCGCGATCTCAACGCTTCCTGCCGGAGCGGTAAAGGTGAGGATCCCTTCGTTATCGATTACCGTTGCTGTCTTGATCAGACTGCCATTGACGGAAACACTCCACTTACCGGAGGTTATTCCGACAATATAATAATCCAACTGCTGAGCGTTATCCGTATTAAAGCGGATAGTCCAATCTATCTTCTTTTCATTTTTCGGGAAGATCATCACCTGATTGAAAATAACGGCTCCTGCTACGTCATCGGTTTCGATCTCCTTAGCCTTTATGGGCTCTGAGCTGTTGTACGAATCCGTGACGTACATAACAGTCAGGAATTGATCTGTCAAAGATGCATTCACAGGTGTACTTTCTATACGGTATTCGGGCATTGAAGCATTGTAACCGTTAGGTGTACAGTACTCACCGTTGACGCTATATTCTTCTCCGTTTCCGCCGTATACCGTAGTCTTCATATCGGTGATAAGCGACTGAGAGATCAGCTTTCCTCTATTATCATCTTCTGTGTTACTAATGATAACAAAGCCTTCATCCGTCACTTCCGGCCTGACAAGAGCGTGAAGAAGCGAGGTCTTCTTATACTCTGCTTTTTTTGCCGTTATGCGATCAAAGGTCGCAAACACCATAGGATAATCCGCATCTTTAGTGGCGACGGAAATCATATATCTGGTTACTTCATCCACGGTAACTTCATCGTAAGCCTTAGTCATATCTGCCGCAAGATAAGTGTAGAAATACTTGCCATCCACTTCTTTAGACGCCTTTCCCAAGGATACGCACTGTAAGGTATCAAGCGCATCACGTATCGAAGTAGGAACATACCTACGGCATCTACCCGGATCTAAGGACTGACCCCCCGAGTATTTCCCATCTATAAAGGCGAGTTCCTCGGGCATATCCGTATTATATATCAACAACGAATTGGAAGAAATGGTTTGACGAGAGTACCAATTATGGTGCTTGGTTCCGTATCCGTCGTAATATCCCGAGTCGGAAACGAGCATTCCTTTGTAGTAAATCTGGAATGAACCGCACTCCATATGATCGTGGCTCGTCAAGAACATTTCGGGCATAGTCATATAGATTGCAAAGGCCTGCTTGTCATTCCAATCACTCCTTGCAAAAATCTTGGTAAGCGGAAATCTTCCTACATTAATAAGGCCACGTCCTTCATACGCCGGTTTAGGCTTTAGATCCGGATCATTAAAGATCAAGAACCAGACGGAGGATACGCCCGAATAATGGCTCAACAGACTGTCGCTGCTACTATACGCATCAAGATAGAGGCTCTTCATATTTGGATCGCCAAAATAGGTCGACGCCCAGAAGAACATAGAGGTATAGTCAGCACCTTTTACACTAACCTTTAATTCACTGTCACCTATTCTAAACGTATATCCGTCAGGAGCGATCATATCAATGTAGGTGTCGCAAACCGAGTGTAAGCTCTCCTTATCAAACAGCGCGCACTTGCCGTGTGACATAACAGACATCAAGACCTGAGCTTTCATCGTAAATCCCATACGGAAAGGCCCGTAATAGTTACCCTCGTGCTGCATTCCCGATGCGTATATGATGTTCTGCGATTCTGCATACTCATCAAACAATCTGCCTGCGGCGTACTCGTAGATTTGAGGATACTCATCATACACAGATATTGCGAAGGCAAGGATATTATTGAGAAGCTGACACTCAAAATTATGTCCGGTTACACCCCCCGCCTTACTCGGAGGGAAGCCGATCTCAAATTTTGTCATCAGTGTAACGCAGCCGTTGATCAGCTGCTGCTTATCTACATCGCTGAGCAGATCGTAGCACCAATCGTAAACACAGGCGGCAACAAACATAACGTGTCCGTAATAACGGTACGGATCGGAATAGCCTTTAACGACATCTATTGTAAGAATCGAGTTCTTAACTGCGTATACAGCCTGATATCCGTATAATTTTTCTCCGGTTATGGCATATCTGAACGCCTTTGCCTCAATGATCGACAAAACGTCAAAGTTTATATTGGTCGAATCCGTGCCCCCCATAAAGCTGCCGGACGTATCCTGCAAGATCAGAGACTCGTATTTTGAAAAAGCAACTTTGTTTTCCTTCTTTGAAAAACCGTTGATTATTCTCTCTTTATCATCCGAGGTAAACAAAAGACGCGGATGCTCCC
Organism: Clostridia bacterium; assembly: GCA_017456895.1. Taxonomy (GTDB): domain Bacteria; phylum Bacillota; class Clostridia; order Oscillospirales; family CAG-272; genus UBA1740. Next base: position 20,543 of record JAFTIN010000054.1, on the reverse strand, counting down.
CCTTCACGGGGGAATAGAGAGGCTTATTATAAAAACCGGAGAGCTCAACAGACGGCATTGTTCCAAAATCCTCGGTATCAAATCTATTTATCAGCTCCACGTATTGCTTAATTTGAGCATTGTAACGCTCATTTGGGTCGATGCAGGAGTCAATACTCTGCTGATTATCTTGTATATTATCCATTGTCATATTATCATCCTTTCCGTTTTTTGAGCGGCATGCCAAAGAAAACGCGAGAATAAGTACAAGCTCCGCTCCAGCTTAAAAATCTTTATAAACATAGTACCACACCCCTATGCAATTGTCAAGCAATGTAACAAATTCTTCTTTTGACAAAAGGTATAATTCATTCTTCTTTGGCATACGCTTGTATGAAAACAAATTTGTGTTGTCGCTCTGCGACGGAAAGGATCTATATGCAGGATAACTCGATATACAGAGATATAGCGAAAAGGACGGGAGGCGACATATACATAGGAGTCGTCGGACCCGTAAGGACGGGAAAATCCACCTTTATCCACAGGTTCCTCGACAGTATTGTACTGCCGAACATTGAGGACGAGTACGACAAGCAGCGCACTATCGACGAGATACCGCAGAGTGCGACGGGCAGGACGGTTATGACGACCGAGCCGAAGTTCGTGCCCGATGAGTCGGTGAAGATCAACGTAGGAGAAACCGAGCTGAACGTAAAAATGATAGACTGTGTCGGATATATGGTGGGCGGCGCTCTGGGCTCTGAGGAGGACGGAGTTCAAAGAATGATCATGACTCCGTGGAGCGAGGAGGCTATGCCCTTCACCGAAGCCGCAGAACTCGGCACAAGTAAGGTTATCGGCGAGCACTCAACAATTGGAATGCTGGTAACTACCGACGGAACTATAACGGATATTCCGAGAGAAGACTACATAGAGGCCGAGGAAAGAGTAGCAAGTGAGTTAAAAAAACTTGGCAAGCCCTTCGCCATCGTGCTAAACTCCGCGCATCCCGGCAGCGATGAAGCAAAAGCTCTTGCGCTTGAGCTTGAGGAAAAGTACGGAGTACCCGTAGCGCTCGTAAGCTGTCCCGACCTAAACAGTGAGGATATACGAGAGATACTCGCGCTGGTGCTCGGTGAGTTCCCCATTAAGGAATTACGATTTAAACTCCCAGACTGGACTCTCGCTCTGCCGAGCGATCACAGGTTAAGATGCGATATGCTCGAGTGTATAAGCCGCTTCACCGACGAGGCAGAAAAGATCGGCGATATATCCCCTGCCCTTGATAGACACACCGGTATCAAGCTTGAAAGAATCGATGCAGGAGACGGAACCGGCGAGATGTCTATCCCACTATCCGACGAAACCTACTACGAGACTCTTGCGGAAGTAACCGGTTTAGACGTTACGGATAAAAAGCGCTTATTCTCCACAGTAAACGAACTGGCGAACGTTAAGAAAAAGTATGACAAAATAGCCGATGCTCTTGCAGACGTCGAGAGCAAGGGATACGGCATAGTTATGCCCACAGCAGATGAGATGCGTCTCGACGAGCCAAGGCTGGTAAAGCAAGCAAACGGATACGGTGTAAAGGTGAGTGCACGAGCCGAATCGATCCATATGATAAAGACCGGAATAAGGGCGGATCTATGCCCCGTCGTCGGCTCTGCGGAGCAGTCAGAGGAAGTCGTTAAATACTTGATCTCCGAGTATGAGGAAGCACCGGAAAGGATATGGGAGTCCAACATGTTCGGCAAATCCCTGTACGACCTTGTCAGCGACGGTATGAAGTCGAAGCTCGAGCATATGCCCGACGAGTCGAGAGAAAAGCTCGGCGAGACTCTGGAGAGGATAATAAACGAGGGCGCAGGAGGACTGCTCTGTATTCTGCTTTAACGGTAGAATGCACGCTTATACACGGCTATCGAGCGTTGACAATTGACTTTGATAATGCTTTCTGCCACATAATATAGCTTTATATTTTAAAAACCACCGCGATCATAGTGTGATCACGGTGGTTTTTCTTACTTGATTTCAAAGATTAATTCAAAGCACTTTTCGGGCCTCTTTACCGTAAGGTCGACGTAGTAAACAGTCTCCTTTACACCTCCCTTACGGGAGACGATCTCGGAGTCGAAGGAGGTGTCAAAGAGCTCCTTATCATAGGTGAGAGTTGCATCACCGCAGATGAGGCATCCGTCCCCCTGCTCGATGGGCAAGAGTGACACGAAACGCTCTGCAACCGAGGCGGGGCACTCGGAAAACTCAAAGGTATCGGTAAGGCGTATACCGTCCTCAAGGCACTCAAAATCACGGACGAGAGAGTCGAGAGTATCTATCTCATATCCGCCCTTCATACTGAATTTAAAGCGGTCTTTTTCGGCTATGATAACACCGCCCTCGCGTTTACCGAAAGACTGATACTTACCGTTGATAACAGGTACCGAATGAGCCCTGCCCGAGGTAACGAAGATGGAGTATCTGTTCTCGCCGAAGTAGTCTGCAGTATATTCTCCTCCACCCGGGTCGCAGAATGTGACCCTGCCTCCCTTGGAAACGAGGAAGGAGCCGACGTCGTTGTGATTATGGAACTCTTTATTATGCCCTGCCTTTGCGCCGAGGGAGTAGCCCTCACCGTGGTGAAGAAACCACTCTGCATTCTTGAATATATGGCTCTTGGGAGTCATACCCCTCGTTTTAAGATCGGGGTCGGTCCAGAGTATGTATCTGATGGGAGCTCCCTGTTTAAGCGGAGCCGTGGAGTAATCTATAACACACTCGCGAGGAAGCGCGGGAAGGCGCATCTCGGGATAGATCCTCTTCAAGAAATGTGAGAGCCATATATAAGGCTCAAAGTCCAGTCCGCCGTCCGAAAAGCTAAGACACTGAGTCTCGTTAAGGAGTATATTTTGTTGGAACATGGCGATCTTACGCACTTTTTTGTTCTCGAAATAGTTGATCTCGCCGTCGGTATAGTCAAGGAGCATCTTGGCAAACACGCAGAAGAAGGAGAAGCCGTAGTTCCAGTAGGCGTAGCCCTCGGTACAGCAGCCATCGTCCTCAAATCCGCCAAGGTAGTTGTCAGCTATAGTCATCATTCTGGGGAGCTGCTCCTTGATCTCCTCGTCGGTGGCGAGGTACAGATATGAACAAAGAACACCGGCGATACAGACCGCAGCCCAGTTGTTGGTGCCTGTGAGCCAGAAATATCTCTTCTCTCCTGCGCAGTCCCTAAAGGACTCGATAACTCGGTACCTAACCTCTGCCTTCACTCGTTTAACCACGAGAGCGGGAAGCTTATCACCGATAAGATAGACTATCTCGGAGAGTCTGTATCCAAGGATACAGGAGCAAAGGTCGAGATTACGTCTTCTCTCCTCTATAGATAGCTCCTCGGAAACGTGCGCGGGTATGGACCAGGACTCAAAGTCGCATATGCTCCACATAATATCCGCAAGGGGCGACAGGTACTTCTCATCCTCGGTAATAAGATATGCGAGAAAGAGGGTGAGCATTCTGGTCTCGTACTCGACGTGGTCGCGCTCAAATATCTCGCGGTTGCCGCACTCGACGTAGAGATGTATTTTTGAAAACTTCATTACCGGGGGGTCGGTAACCGCATAGTGATCCGCCCTCTCGATTATTGTTTTACGAGCCTTCTCGTAATAGGGGTGAGTTCTCACCTGCTCAAGCTTTTCGGGGGTGAACTCTCTAAAAATCTTTGCCATGGTTTCTCCGTTTGTCGCAGAATCACTCTGCCATCACGCTCTGTAAAAATTCACAGAAAGCCTTTTCCGTCTCCTCAAGAGACTTATCGTTAACGAAATAATAGTCGTAGGAATAGTTCTCCACGAGATCGTCCGACACGTTGCCGTAGTGCGACTTGTTCATTCTATCACCGCCGCGGATAAGAAGCGTCTTGGCAACGCCGCCGGTCGCAAGAACGTATTTTCTGATCTCCTCGGCCTCACGGATGTGGAAGAACATGATCTCATTTTCCGACTGCATAAACTCGTCGAAGCGAGCCTTACCCCATTTTGTGGGGTAATCGTTGTATTCTATGGTAAGGCGCTTGATGTCCGAGAGGAATCTGCGCGCTTTATCCGTCTTTTCTCCCGCCCAGCCTGTCATAGTCGCGATCTCCTTGATGGGATCTATGCTAGAGACGTTATAAACCTTGAAATGCTTTGCGGCGAGATCGCAGAGAGTATCCTTACCGACTCCGCCGGCGCCGTTGATTACAAAAACTGTTTTTTTCATATTATCTCTCACAGTTCGTTTCACTTTTTTGACACTTAAATTTTACCACACGTTTAAAGAAAAGTCAATGAATTTCAGATTATATGTTTACTTTTATCCTCGGTTGTGATAAAATGTTTTCGACAAAATACCAAGAGGTGCTCTATGAAGAAGGAATTTTTCGGAAAGACTCCGAGCGGCAGAGATGCCAACCTATATACATTAAAAAACGATAAGTGCGAGGTGGTATTCAGCGACTATGGCGCAAGGGTCATCTCCTTTATCTTTAACGGCAAGAATATAGTCGGCGGCTTTGACACTCTCGAGCCGTATTTCACCGATGACTCACACCAGGGCGCGACTATCGGACGTGTCGCAAACAGAATTGCCGGCGCGCGTTTTACGATGGACGGTAAGGAATATTCCTTACCGAGGAACGACGGAGATAACTGCCTGCACGGAGGTGACGGCTTCGACTTCAGGCTCTGGGAGGTTCCGGAGTATGATGAGGAGCATATCGTATTTTCATATATGTCGTATGACGGTGAGGAGGGCTTCCCTTCTAACCTTGCGGTCAAGGTCATCTACACGCTGACGGGCTCTGACCTCTCTATACTCTACGTAGCGATCCCCGATGGCAGAACTCCGATATCGCTCACCAATCACTCTTACTTTAATTTAAACGGATTTGGCGGCGACGTACTCTCGCACAAGCTGACCGTATATGCCAACCAATACACCGAGGTAGGCGAGGATCTGATCCCCACGGGAAAAAGGCCGCTCGTGATAGGCACCCCCTTTGACTTCAGGAAGCCGCACACGATAGGCGAAAGAATAGACGATACCGACGGCGGCTACGACCACAACTACATACTCCACCCCACCGTATTTAAGGAGTTTGACGGCAAGAAGCTCGGTCTCGCTGCCAAGGTCGAGGGAGATGAGATCACTATGGAGGTATATACCGACCAGCCGGGCGTACAGCTTTACACCGGAAACTTTTTAGGCAGCGGTGCGGACTTCCACGGCGGTATCAAGCAGGTAAAGCACGGCGCCTTCTGTCTTGAGACACAGACCGAGCCTAATTCTGTAAATCACGGACACGGATTCTACGGTTTGGGTGAGTTTTATACTCACGCGACCGTATATTCGGTGAAGAAAATGTGAGCTGCTTGGAAATCTTACCCCAGGCGGATACATTTATATTGACAGGATAAATCCATCAAAACAAATACAAAAAACGATAAATTGAATATACAAAAAACATATTGACTTTTCCCTTTTGTTATGATACAATAACTTCAAAGCTATGACGAGAACAAGTAGCTGATAAGAATGGAAAACAGAAAGTTGCCGGGTGATGAGAGGCGCGCGAGTTCTTTTCAGTGAATACATCTCTGAGCTCGTACCGAAGCCGCAAAGGTGTGTAGGCTACGACGGTTGACGCCCGTTACAGCGTATTGAGGTAATTATGCATTATGAATTCTGCATTGTTACAAATCAAGGTGGTACCACGTTATTTACGTCCTTGAGCTGCGGCTCAAGGACTTTTTTATTTTGATTATTAAATTTTGTCTATATATTGGAGGTTTTTATGCAAATTTATGAAGAACTCGTTGCCCGCGGTCTGATCGCGCAGGTAACGGACGAGGCCGAGATCAAGGAGCTTATCAACAACGGTAAGGCTACCTTCTACATCGGCTTTGACCCGACGGCAGACTCCCTGCACGTCGGTCACTTTATGGCGCTTTGCCTTATGAAGCGCTTACAGATGGCGGGCAACAAGCCCGTGGTTCTTATCGGCGGCGGTACGGCTATGGTCGGTGACCCCTCGGGAAGAACGGATATGCGTTCTATGATGACGCGCGAGACCATACAGCACAACTGCGACTGCTTCAAGGTACAGATGGAGAGATTCATCGACTTTGGCGAGGGCAAGGCGACTATGGTAAACAATGCGGACTGGCTCCTCGGCCTCAACTACATTGACGTGCTCCGCGACGTCGGTGCCTGCTTCTCTGTCAACAGAATGCTCACCGCAGAGTGCTACAAGCAGAGAATGGAAAAGGGACTCTCCTTCCTTGAGTTCAACTACATGATAATGCAGTCCTACGACTTCTACCATCTGTACAAGGAATACGGATGTAATATGCAGTTCGGCGGCGACGACCAGTGGTCCAACATGCTCGGCGGTACCGAGCTCATCAGACGTAAGCTCGGCAAGGACGCTTACGCTATGACTATCAATCTTCTCCTCAACTCCGAGGGTAAGAAGATGGGTAAGACCGCAAGCGGCGCAGTATGGCTTGATCCCAAGAAGACGGCTCCCTACGACTTCTACCAGTACTGGAGAAACGTTGACGACAAGGACGTTCTCAAGTGTATCAGAATGCTCACCTTCCTTCCCCTTGAGGAGATCGACAAGATGGACTCCTGGGAGGGCGCACAGCTCAACACCGCTAAGGACATCCTCGCATACGAGCTCACCAAGCTCATTCACGGTGAGGAAGAGGCGGAAAAGGCGAGAAACGCCTCCAAGGCTCTCTTCGGAAGCGGCGACAGTTCGCTCACTCCCTCTGTTACCGTTCCTGCGGATATGCTCACAGACGGCGTGATCGACGTTAACAGTCTGCTCGTACTCGGCAAGATGGTTCCCTCTAAGTCCGAGGGCAGACGCGCTATCGAGCAGGGCGGCGTTACTATCGACGGCGTCAAGGTCACAGATGTAAAAGCGACAGTTACCGAGGCACAGCTTAAGGAAGGCCTGCTTATCAAGAGAGGTAAGAAGAGCTTCAACAAGTTTGTTCTTTGATGATCGCTTTAAGATAGCAAAATCCCCGTGAGGCCAAACCGGTCTCACGGGGATATTTTTTGTGTAGATGCCCTCCGCCTGCCTTAATCGATTAGGGGCTTATACTGCGAAGGGCTGTCCTTATCACTCTTCTTGTATTCTGTGGGGGACATACCCGTTGCAGCTATAAAGGTCTTGATGAAATGCGCGGCATCGTAAAATCCGCACTCCTCCGCGATCCTACTTATCGGTTGATCCAGGGCAAGCAGCTTTTTTGCTGCGGTGATCCTTAAGTGTGTCATAAACTGCTTAAGAGATTTTCCGGTCGTATCACGGAAGCGCTTGATATATGCGGTACGCGAAAGGCCCGCGGAATGCGCAAGCTCGTCTATGGTGATCCGCTTGTTATAGTTATTAATGACGTAGGATATGCTATCCATGAAAAGCTTATCGTTACTCGCGTTTTTGCCGGCTTTAGTTTGCAGTTTTTCGTATTCTCTGCAGAAAATCGTAAGCAGAACAATCATATAACCCTCTAATATCAGCTTGCTGGCATGATCGTGCTGCCACACTCCCTCAAGCGACTCAATGATAGTTGTGACCTCATTTAAGACCGAATCCTCGAGGTATAAATGCCTATACGTATCTCCGCTTACTCGCATCATAGGCTCTATTCTGAAAAGGCTCAGAAACGACGGAAGCTCGGTCATCTTATCAAGATACTGCTCGAAAAATTTAGGAGAGAGGTGCATATAGTGTACGTCTACAGTCCTGCCTCCGCGTATTGCGTGACGGCGCCACGGCGGAACGATAAAGACGTCGCCCTTCTTCGCCTTTACGACAGTATCTTCGATAACGTGATAGCCTTCCCCCTTGCTGATGACACATATTTCATAGAACTCCTGTATGTGAAATCCCGTCTCGTCATTCCTCTTTACAAATGCGGAGGCTGTCTCAAATTGATTATGGAATATGTACTCCACCGTGTAGATATACCTGGGTGCTCGCGGAATCGCTTCTATGTCAATAATTTCTTCCATATTGATTTCCTAACCGTTTTTACAATAAAACTTGTATGTTTTTACATTGATTTTAGCATATATGTCTGTTAAAATCAATATGTAGCGATATTTTTTTGTAAAAAATTAAGAAAGGTCATGCTATGAAAGTAAAATTACTATCAGTACTTCTTCTAATCAGTCTATTGTTGGCATGTTCATCAGGCATACTTTCTGTTGCCGCAGCTACAGCGGTCACAGAGGACGTATCGCCCTACATTATTGATGAAAATGATATACCGCTTAGACTCTATTACGACGAGGAGGCATCTCACGGTGTAGCTCAGGGCTACGATGACGTAGATACCTACTTCGGCTCGGGATCATCGCTTATCGCGGCGCATCCCAATGACGACTGGGAAAGATGGTCGATCCCGATCGGTAACGGCTACTTCGGAGCCAACCTGTTCGGTAGGACCGAAACCGAGCGTGTTCAGCTTACCGAAAAGACGCTCGCTAACCCGTACAGAATAGTTAATGACAGCTCCCTTCCCACGGACGGTCTTAACAACTTCTCCGAAACCTATATTGATTTCGGACACGTAAATTCGTCAGTTACCGATTATAGCCGCGAGCTTGATCTTAAGACTGCGATTTCTACCGTTAATTATAAATACAACGGCGTAAATTACAGCCGTGAGTATTTCACCTCATACCCCGACAGAGCGTTGGTTATCAAGCTTGACGCCTCTGTGGACGGCGCTCTCGACTTTGTTCTGCGCCCCACAGTTCCATACGAGCAGGAATATATGACCAATCCCGGTGACCGCGGCGGTAAGACCGGTACAGTCGTTTCTTCTTGTGAAAACGGCGTCGGAACGATCGTTCTGTCCGGCAAGCTCGAATACTTCGATATTGATTTTGCCGGTATCTACAAGGTCTATACCGACGGTACACTCTCCGCTACTACCTGCACTAACGAAAACGGCGAGACCGACGGCACGATCACGGTAGAAAACGCTACCAGCGCATACATCGTTGTAACGATGGCGACCGACTACGAGCTCAGCTCCGACACCTTCCTCGCTTCAACTACAAGCAAGCCTACCTTCAAGACTACTCTCGCCGACGCTATGGCAAAGGCTGAGAAATATATGGAGAGTGCTGCTAAATACAGTTACGGCCAGCTCAAGGAAAGACATCTTCAGGATTATACCGAGATCTTTGGCAGAGTATCTCTTGATCTTGACTGTAAGGAAAGTGACTTTGAGCTCACCACAGACGAGCTTCTTGCACAGTATAAGAAGGGCTCCGGCAGCTCATATCTTGAGGCGCTCTACTTCCAGTACGGAAGATATCTTCTTATTGCTTCTTCCCGTTCCGGCGCGCTTCCCGCAAACCTTCAGGGAACCTGGAACAGATACAACCATACCCCTTGGTCGAGCGGATACTGGCACAATATCAACGTTCAGATGAACTATTGGCCCGCATTCTCCACCAATATTGCCGAAACCTTTGAGGCATACGTTGAATATAACAAGGCGTATATGGCAAAGGCGCAGGACGGCGCTAACAGCATTATCAGGCAGTACAACAACAGCGCCTACGGTAAGGATGGCGGCAACGGTTGGTCTGTTGCAACCGGTGGATACGTATTTGACGTATACGGTTCGGAATCTATCGGTAACCTTGGCTTTACCACACAGCTCTTCTGGGAATATTACGCTTACTCCGGAGACGAAGATCTCCTGCGCGAAAAGGTATATCCCGTTCTTGTTTCTGCCGCTCGCTTCATCACCAAGATGGTAAAGGAAGATGCAAACGGCAATTACATAGCTATCCATTCCGACTCTCCCGAGCAATACGTTAACGGCGTATGGTACTTTACCGGTGAGGGTACGGGATACGCACAGTCCTTCGCATACCAGAACAACTATAATCTTCTGCTCGCTGCAAAGGAGCTCGGTATAGACGTAACCGACACCACCAACGAAGATTACGCTATACTTAATACCGTTCTCAAGCAGATAGACAAGTATGATCCCGTACGCGTAGGATACTCCGGTCAGGTTAAGGAATTCTACGAGGAAGACTACTACGGTGATCTCGGCGAATATACTCACAGACATATTTCACAGCTCGTCGGCCTTTACCCCGGCAACGTGATCAACGGCACTACCCCTGCATGGATCGACGCAGCGAAGTACACACTCACAGAGCGTGGAGACAACGCGACCGGTTGGGGTGTGGCTCACAGACTCAACCTCTGGGCCCGCGTCCAGGATGGAGAGAGATCGTACGACCTTCTTGAACAGTTGCTCAAGGTAAACACCGCGACTAACCTCTGGGACCTCCATCCCCCGTTCCAGATCGACGGTAACCTCGGTGGTACATCCGGTATCTCCGAAATGCTCCTTCAGTCTCACGCAAACTACGTAGAGCCGCTCGCAGCTATTCCTTCCACTTGGGCCAATGGCTCCTACACCGGTCTTGTTGCAAGAGGAAACTTCGAGGTCAGCGCAGCTTGGGCTGACGGTCTGGCAACCTCATTCAACATTCTCTCGAAGAATGGCGGAGAGCTCTCGGTTAAGTATAGCGGAATCGAAAATGCAACCGTTACCGATTCAAAAGGTAAGGCGGTTGAATATTCTGTAAGCGGAACCGATATCATAACCTTCGATACCGAGAAGGGCGAAACCTATATTATTTGGGGCTTCACCGCAAAGAAAACTCCCCAGGCTGTCAAGAATCTCACTCTTAAGACTGACGTTCTTGCTCCCTCTTATCTTAGCTGGAGCGCATCTGACGAAGCAGTAGCCTACAACGTATACGTAGCAAAGGAAGATGCTCCCACATATACCCTTCTTACCACTACTACCGACACTGCCTACACCTATGACCGTCCCGCGGGCGAGAACGCGCGTCTTACATTTGCAGTCACCGCAATCGGCTCCGACGGCTCCGAAAGTGCACGTGCACTCGTCTACAGAGTTCCCGACGATCTTTCCGCGCCCGTGCTTGATGCAAATGCGCGAATAGTTAACGGCGAGCTCCAGGTGGTGATAAAGAGTAACGAGTATTCCAGTAAATACAGACTCTACAGCAAGGCCTCCGCTACCGGAACATGGACTCTGGTCAGCGAAAGTAGCTACCCTGTAATTATTGAAAACACCTACGACAAAGAAATAATCTACGGTGTCTCGGTTATCAACCGTATGGGTGAAGAGAGCGAGATCACCAAGGTAACGGTTTACACCACGTCGACCGACGTTGAGGACTTCAACTCCGCAAACATTCTTGAGGGTACCGTATTCGTTCCCTCTGCGGACGGAAATTCCTATAAGCACGCAAGCGCAAGCTATGGCGATTACGGTAAGCTTACCGACGGAGACCTCAGCGCATCTACCGGAAGATTCTCCACCAAGGGTACCCTCTCCGACGTGCTTGAAGCTACTGTAGCACTTCCCGCAAAGTTTATACTTGGCGAGTTGAAGCTCTACGACTTCAACGGCTCGTCCACAGAGGCTCTCTATATGGGTCAACATCTCAAGGTAGAAGTCTATTGTGACGGAACCTGGACAACGGTAAAGGAGTGTTCCTCTAACGCAGAGATCCTTGCACTCCGTAAATCCGATGCAAACGGAAATTATATCAGTATTGATCTGTCGTCCTACAAAGGACAGATCATACGCATAAGACTTGACACAACCATCAACGATACCGAGATCCGCTCGCTCTCACTCAATGAGATACAGTGTACCGGTATCAGTATAGGCAGCGGAGTTGTGAGCCATGAAAATGTATTCGACGGCTACGTATTTTCAGCTACCGATCCCTCAATGAACAGCGAATGGAAGGCATACAAATATATTACCGACGGTCTTGTAGGCTGGTCGGATCCCGGTAGATTTGCAACTATAAGCGGCAAGCCTGCAGATGCAACTCTTGATTTCGGCGGTAAGGTATATATTCTTTCCGAGCTCGATATCGAATACACCATGGCCAACCTCTGTGGCCGTGATCTGTGCGTATACGTTTACCGTAACGGCGTGTGGACTAAGGTCGTAGACAAGGTATACGATACCGGAGTATCAAGAATCACGTACAATCTCAATGACATAGAGGCAGAAAAGATCCGCTTCACCGTTTCGGGTCAACGCTCAGACGCCAACTACATAGGTATAAGCGAGATGAAGTGTACCGGTTATGAGATCACCGGCGCTACGGTTCCTACCGATAACATTCTTCTCGGTACTACCAAGGAGCAGATCACTCTCTCCGGTGCGACCGTTCACCCGAGCGTACCCAACCTCGACTTTGCGTTTGACGGTAACTTATCTACCAGATACGCCGTGAAGGACGCAGCTCCCTATACCTACTCCCTTGAGATCGACCTTGACGATACCTATCAACTCTACGTTATGTCCTTCTATCCCTTCTTCAATAAGGGCGAAACATCGAGAAGTGACGACACCATGATAGAGGTCTTCTACAACAACGTATGGACAACAGTTGTAACCGGCTTTACTATAGAGCCCTCTTACTGCAGCAGCGTGTCGCTCGGCGGTGCTATGGCAAGTAAGATCAGAATTACATTCAAGAACACAAAGAGCTCCCAGAATGCAACTATATATGAGATCGAATGTACCGGTATCTCTGCAGGCAACCTCGCTGTGCAGGAGGATCTGAACTCTAACGTTCTCGCTAACAGAACCGAGGATCAGCTCGTGCTTAATGGAGGAACTCTGCATCCGGGTGCAGGACCTATTACCTCTGCATTTGACGGAGATAAGACCGGTTCATCCTCGAGATTCGCAATATTGGGCACTCCCGAGTACTTCTCTGTTGAGATTGCTCTTAACGATCCCGCTCCCCTTTACACTATGGCGTTCTATCCCTTCTATCTCGGTGACACAACGTCAAGAAGTGATAATACAAAGATAGAAGTGTACGCTGACGGAGTATGGATCACAGTTGTTACCGGCCTTGAGATCGCACCTACGGCAGAGCCTACAATCGCTTCTCTTGGCGGCGTAGTTGCGGAAAAGGTAAGAATCACCTTCGCAAACAAGAGCGGAACAACAAACGCTTCTATATTCGAGATCACATGTACCACAAGCGTTTCCGACATAGCCGACCGCAAGCCTTTACTTGAGGCGTACAAGAAGCTCGAGGCTACAGAGATCGACGGTCTTGCAGCATCCGAGGTTAAAAAGTCCGCTCTTACAGCTATGAAGGAGCTCCTTATGGATACAAAGGCTGACAAGAAGACTATTGACTCTTACATAGAAGCTATCAACATACTCGTTGAGAAGTCCAATGCAGGCTTCAAGACCACCGAGCACGGCGATTTCGCAAGCTATAATCTCGAGCTCTCCAATAAGGTTGGCCTTCGTCTGTATTTAGACCTTATAAACGCTCCCGAGGGCAGCTACGTTATCATCAAGTATAAGGACGGAACACTCCACAGAGTTTGTCTGTCCGAGCTTACTACCGATAAGAGCGGAAGATACGTTCTTTCCATTGCCCTTCCCGACGGTTCCGTTGCAGACGAGATCACGGTAGCTATCGTATTTGGCGACTTCACATCCACGAGCGAAACGCTTGTATCCGTCAAGAACTATGCCGAGACGATTATTGCTTCGACAAAGTATGATGAGGATTATCCCGATGTTAAGAAGCTCGCAAATGCTATTCTCAACTCGGAGTATGAGATAAAGATGCAGAACACGGCCACTCCCGAGTTAAGACTGTACAAGAGCTATCACGACTACACCAGTGAATCCCAGAGACATCCCGCTGTAGATCCCACATATACTTCCGCAGGTAACGTGGAATACTATAGCTGCACCGGATGTGACAAGCTTTACGTCAAGAATGGCGACGAGTTTGTTGAAGTCAGCGCAGATGAGGTCTTCATCCCCGCTATCGAATGTACCGAACACGATTACGTAGACGGTGTGTGCACAAAGTGCGGCGATCACACTTGTACCGGTGGCGAAGCAACCTGTATTAAAAAGGCAATATGCTCTATATGCGGTGAAATGTACGGTTCTCTCGGAGAGCACGTTACCGTAGTAATTCCCGGTAAGGCTCCCACTTGTACCGAGACCGGCCTGACAGACGGCGAAAAATGCTCCGTATGCGGCGATATCACCGTTCCTCAAAGCGTTATTGAAGAGATCGCTCACACCGAGGTCGTGGATGCGGGTATAGCTCCCACCTGTACCGGAAACGGTCTTTCCGAAGGTAGGCATTGCTCTGTATGTAACAGAATAACCGTTCCTCAGGAGATCCTTGATCCTACCGGTCATACCGAGGTTACAGATGAAGCAGTAGCTCCCACCTGTACCGAATCCGGCCTTACCGAAGGTAAGCATTGTTCTGCTTGTGGCAAGGTTCTTATCGCTCAGACTGTTGTCGATGCTATCGGTCACACCGAAGCTATCACGGATGCAAAGGCACCCACATGCTCCGAAACCGGTCTTACCGAGGGTAAGCACTGCTCTGCTTGTAATGAAGTTCTCGTTCCTCAAGAGACTGTTGAGAAGCTTGCTCACACCGAGGTTACGGATGAGGCAGTAGCTCCCACCTGTACCGAAACGGGTCTTACCGAAGGTAAGCACTGCTCTGTTTGTGGTGAGGTCACTGCTGCTCAAGATACTGTCGACGCTCTCGGTCATAACTGGGTCAGCGCAACGACAGAGGCTCCCAGAACATGTTTAGACTGCGGTGCTACCGAGGGAGAAAAGCTTCCCGAACTCACACCTGATCCCGATTCCACTCCAGATCCCGATCCTGATCCCGATCCTGATGATGAAGAGGAAAAGGAAATGAGTATATTCGAAAGAATCTGGCAGGCTATACTTGACTTCTTCAACAAAATAGTTGAGTTCTTCAAGGGCTTCTCCAAGGATTCGAATAAGGATAAGTAATTCCACTGCTCCCACATTAAAGCGTGGGCTCGAAAAAACGATAGGAGCATAGAATCACTATGCTCCTATCAAGAAAGAAATAAGCGGAGAAGACCGAAAGGCAACACCCGAGGTTTTCTCCGCTTTATATTTTTGACCTTTATAACAACAGTTGATTTAAATTAAACCTAACTAGGTAAGTTTTTGTCGATTATGTTAATTTTTTGTTTTTTCTTTTCCTTCTATTGACTCTAAAATAAGATAGTGGTAAAATATCGGTAGAATAATCAAGGAGGCAAAAATGAAAAAGCTGTACCGCAATTTTATATTTGACCTGACGATAGCAATAACCGCACTGGTGCTTGGAATCATTATGCTTCCGCCCTTCGGTATCGGAGTGTATGCGCTCAACACCCTGCTCGCGGCTACGATCGTCGTATATTTCCTCGTCTACCTATGGGATAAGCTCGGCAGAACAAAGGGCTCTATCTTTATCCTTACGGTGGTGGAATGCGTTATCTACTTCTTTGTTGTCATAGATCTTATCATACAGCAGTTCAACGTGTTTGAGGTGCTCAGCGTATGCCGTGCTCTTGGTCTCGTACTGTGGGTAAGAGGTACTATTTCAGCCATAGGAATGTACATAACCGCCCTTTCATCAAGCCGCAAAAAAAGCAGTCTGCTAAGCTTTTTATCCAGAATTTTACTAATTTCAATCGGTATGTACCTTTTTGCACACCCCTTGTTCACTAACCTCGTGCTCAACTGGGCAATATGCATTTTCTTCTTTGTAAGCGCTCTTGCATTTGGCGGGCTGGCGCTGCTCTTCTCACCGAGCAAGAAAAAGTAATACGCAACATTGAAAGGACAGATCAATGCTTGACTATACAAAGGCCATTTTTAATAAGACACTATCAGATCTGAAGCTCTTTGCGAAGATATGGACTATAAGCACCCTTGGAGTGTATATCGCATATCTCATATATGCAATTGCTGCGAGTTCCGGATCTCTTGTCGCAAATATAATTTTACTAACTCTTACAGCCGTTTATTTTGCTCTGTATCTTATAATGACTCTCAAGGGTTCAGACGCTCTGAAGTCCAAAAAGAAGATCATCAAAAAAAGCTATAAATATTCTAAATACGTAATAAATATGGTAACGCTCGCAACCGCGCTCTACTCTATTTGGGTAACTCCGTTCGCCGTTCACCCTTTCAAGCTGCTTGCAACGGTTTTCATGGCAATAATGCTAATTGTACAGCTTGTACTCGAGGTATCGGTAAGTATAGTTGAAAAGCGTTTTGGCATGTTTGTCGAGGCTCTGCGCGCGGATATCGAATTTGTAACGAAGCCGGTAAATACGGTAAAGAACGTGTTCAAGAAGATAACCGGCCAGGAGGTTGAGCCCGAGAAGGAAAAATCCAAGGACCGAAAGTATCTTGACGAGCTCGTCAATCATGAGAGAGACGCTAAATCCAAGGCTAAAGCATCAGCAAAAGCAGAAAGAGGCGAGAAAATCTCTGCCTGGCTGGACAGCCATATCTCAAAGATCAGCTTAAAGCGCAAGAAAAAAAGTGCTGATGAGCCCTTTAAAGAGCTCCCTGCTCCAACTGAGGATGAAGTTATAGAAATTGAAAAAGAAAATGTATAATTTTCATACCGCCGCTTGACAAGATGTAAGCGGCGGTCAAATTTTTACAGCTTGTGACATTTTATCCTCGCTCCACTGCGCATTTAGAAATTAGTAAGGAAAAGTTAACGAAAACTATTGACAAACACCGGATAATGTGGTATTATATTTAAGCGCAAAAAATTACGCCCCTGTAGCTCAGCTGGTAGAGCACTTGACTTTTAATCAAGGTGTCCGGAGTTCGCATACCGCCTCGCGGTATATTGCGTCACGCGGAGAACTGAGATATGTCCGGTACGGGGCGGAACAATTACAGCGCAGTACCCACGCGTAGCAAATTCTCTGCATTTTACTGCGGAGGAAAAATAATACGCCCCTGTAGCTCAGCTGGTAGAGCACTTGACTTTTAATCAAGGTGTCCGGAGTTCGATTCTCCGCAGGAGCACCAAGGGACTGAGGAATCAGTCCCTTACTTTTTCACTTTTCACTATTACCTATTACTTAATTTCCGGGATGTAGCGCAGTTGGTAGTAGCAAGACAAAAAACTTCTAAACGACGTTTTTTGGCGCAGCGAAACCGCCCAAAGCAAGGAGTCGGCAGAGCCGCAGACTTGCGTAGGCGATAGGCGACGACTATGCGACGGTGGCGTTCAGCCCGGTAGGGCGCGCGGCAAATCTGTACGCAGTAGAAGAAAAAACAAAGTAAATAAAAATTTTAGCGGGATGTAGCGCAGTTGGTAGCGCGCGTGCTTTGGGAGCGTGCAGGCAGTTTCTGTCTTTTCATTTTCGGGAGGCCCGAAATCCCTTGTAAACACTGACTTTTTCGGGTGTTTCACTTTTCAAAAATCTCGCAACAAAGTGGTTTGACCACAGATTTGACCACTTACGGAAAAATTTAATACAATATCGGGGTGTAGCGAAGCTGGTATCGCACCGCATTTGGGATGCGGGGATCGCACGTTCGAGTCGTGTCACTCCGACCAAATTGGGTTTTGGGAAACAATTTCCAAAACCCTTTTCTTTGCCTACTGCACCGCAAATTTTGAGGGCTGACGGATGTTCTCCGTCAGCCCTTTTGCTTTTTCAGCTCACGCCATTAAAAACCAGCTTTATCTCTCCCACTTATCCATCAACGCTCTGATCTGCGCGGCAAACTTTGCGTTCTCCTTGTTCGGACGGCTCTCACAGCGCTTTGTAAGTGCAAGAAGTGCCTCAGCCTGCGATACGAGGTCACGGTGGATGCTGTTCTTTCTTGAGCGTGCCTTGGCAACGTCGGCTGCCGTCACACGCTTCTTCTCGGTATAGGCGGTCATAATGCCTTTTACAAGGTCATATTCCGTACCGCTATACGGAGCTTCCACCGCATAGCCACGCTCCTTCAGCTCGTCAGCAAGAACTGCGATGGATTCCTCATTGCCGTGGTTGAGGAACACCGTGCGCGGCTTTTTCACAAAGCTCTCAAGCCAAGAGATAAGTCCTTGCTGATCGGCATGACCGCTTGTTCCCTTGAGCGACTTGATCTCGGCTCTTACGGCAATATCCTCACCGAACAGGCGCACGTTCTGCACTCCCTCAATGAGATTTCTGCCGAGTGTTCCTTCCGCTTGATAGCCGACAAACAATATAAGATTCTGCGGCCTCCACAGATTGTGCTTGAGATGGTGGCGGATTCTGCCTGCCTCACACATTCCACTTGCAGAAAGAATGACCTTCGGCTCGGGTGTTTCATTGATACGCTTGGATTCCTCGACCGTTACCGAAAGGCGCAGGTTGGGGAACTTGATAGGATCGATCCCCTGCTCAATTAAGTTTTTCGTTTCATCATCGAAGCAAGAGGGATCGCACTTTGAGAATATCTCCGTTGCTTCAATCGCTAATGGGCTGTCAACGTAGACGGGAAATTCTACATCTTTGACAAGCTTTCTTTGCTTTATTTCACGAATGGCATACAGAAGCTCCTGTGTACGTCCGATGGCAAAGGATGGAATGACAACGTTGCCGCCCTTACTCAGCGTTCTGTCGATAAGCTCTGCCAACACCTCAATGGTATCGGTGTGACGCTCGTGGTTTCGGCTGCCGTAGGTCGATTCTAAAACAAGATAGTCAGCTTCCGCTACGGGCGAAGGATCCTTGATTATGGGCTGATTGGTATTGCCCACGTCACCGCTGAACACGATCTTTCTGTCATACTCACCTTCGCGCAACCATATCTCGATTGCCGCAGAGCCGAGAAGATGCCCAATATCCGTGAAGCGAATATCCACGCCTGCGGACACCGTAATCTTTTGATCGTAAGGAACACCGCGAAACAGCTTGATAGCGCCAATCGCATCCTCCAAAGTATAGGTAGGCTGCTGATTCTCGTCGCCGGAGCGTTCCGCTTTTCTGTTTTTCCATTCGGTTTCGCTCATCTGAATGTGAGCACTATCCTTGAGCATAATGTCGGCAAGCCTTACCGTTGCCTCTGTTGCGTATATAATGCCACGGAAGCCGTCCTTATAAAGTCTTGGCAACATTCCCGAATGGTCAATATGCGCGTGGGTTAAAAAGACCGCATCGACCTGACTCGGTGAGATCGGTAAGGCAACGTTCTGAAAAACATCAATCCCTTGCTCCATGCCGCAATCGACAAGATAATATCTGTCGTTGATTTCAAGCAAGGTACAGCTACCGGTTACTTCCTGCGCTGCTCCGATAAATTGAATTTTCATAAAAGTCACCTCCGTGTAATTACTTTATCTCCCAATAATATTATATCATGTTTTTGTGAATATTTCAACCGTTCAAAGCTATAAGGGCTGACAGTTTTCTTCTGTCAGCCCTTATGTGTTACGCATTCGTTGCCCTTTTCATCTCTGCGATTTCCGCTTTCATTGTTTTTATCAGCTCCGCGAGCTTTTCCTCGCATTCCTCTCGTGTCTTTGCATATACATTCTTGGAGATGCGTTTGCCGTTGACTCTCGGTGTAAACCGTCCTTCGTAGAGGTGGTCGTTTATCATCGTCACGCATCCCGTGCCACTCTTTCTTATCTTCGGTCTGTACGGCTCAAAAACCGTTTCTGTGGCGATATCACGGCTTGGCTCGGCACTTACCTTGGGAGGTGGCGGTTCGGGCATTTCTGCGTTTGTACCGCCGATCTCTCGGTCGATGCGAACCGCTGCCTGCTGTTGCATCGTGTCTGTGATGTGGCTGTAGATGTTTAAGGTCGTTTCTGAGCTTATGTGACCTATCATTGCTGACAGCGTTTTAATATCCATGCCGTTTTCGAGTGCCATCGTAGCAAAGGTATGCCGTAGGTCGTGGAAGCGGATTTTCTTGCAATGCGATCTTTCGAGTATCTTTTGGAACTTTCCGTATATCGATGCAGGGTTTCGGGGTTCTCCTTCTTTTACGGGTGATGGGAACACCCACTCGCAGGTTGCTGTTTTCTTATGCTCTGCGAGGATTTCCACCATATCGATCGGCAACATCAGTGTGCGTATCGAGGATTTTGTCTTAGGCTTTGATATCAGCGTTTTTGCGCCCTTCTTTACAACCTGCCGTCTGATGTGAAGCTCACCTGTGTGAAGGTTGACATCCTTCCATTGAAGTCCGAGTATCTCTCCTCGTCGCATTCCCGTGGTCAGCTCGAGAAGGAAGATTTCATAATATCCTTCTTCCTTCGCCTGAGTCAGAAATCTTCTGACCTCGTCTTGAGTCAGCACTTGCATCTCACGGGATTTCTTCGGCGGCAGTTTGCAACCGATTGAAGGATTTCTTGTTATAAGTCCTTCGCTTACAGCCTTTTCGAGTGCCGTATGGCAGGTGGTGTGACACGAGCGCACCATTCTGTCGGACAATCCCTCGCCATAAAATTCTGTGAGCCTGCGCCTACCGCCTTTCTTCAGCCGTGCGTAAAATTGCTGAAGATCGTTCTGTGACAGCTTATTCAGCGGTATTTTACCGATTTCGGGGATGATGTGGTTATAGATTCTGTTTTCATAGCATTCT
>JAFTIN010000053.1 GCA_017456895.1 Clostridia bacterium | reverse complement strand
CGCTATGGATGAGGAGAACAAGAAGTTCACCCTCGCAGGCAAGACCTTCGTTGAGGGCGACTACATCTCCATCGACGGCTCTACGGGTAACATCTACGACGGCATTATTCCTACCGTTGACGCAGAGATCTCGGGCAACTTCGGCACTATCATGGGCTGGGCTGACGAGTTCCGCAGACTTAAGGTTAGAACCAACGCCGACACTCCCGCCGACGCAAAGAAGGCTCGCGAGCTTGGCGCAGAGGGTATCGGTCTTTGCCGTACCGAGCATATGTTCTTCGAGGCAGACAGAATTGCTGCTTTCCGTGAGATGATCTGCTCCGACACCGCTGAGGAAAGAGAAGTTGCACTCGCAAAGATCCTTCCCTACCAGCAGGGCGACTTTGAGAAGCTCTACGAGGCTCTTGAGGGTTATCCCGTATGCATCAGATTCCTTGACCCCCCGCTCCACGAGTTTGTTCCCACCACCGAGGAGGACATTGCTCTCCTTGCTAAGGCACAGAACAAGTCCGTTGAGGAGATCAAAAACATCATCTCTTCTCTCCACGAGTTCAACCCCATGATGGGTCACCGTGGATGCCGTCTCGCTGTAACCTACCCCGAGATCGCAAAGATGCAGACCTCTGCAGTTATCCGCGCAGCAATCAACGTTCAGGCTAAGCATCCCGAGTGGACTCTCGTTCCCGAGATCATGATTCCTCTTGTAGGCGACGTTAAGGAGCTTAAGTACGTTAAGAGCGTTGTTGTTGAGACCGCTAACGCTGAGATCGCAAAGGCCGGCTCTAACCTTAAGTACGAGGTTGGTACCATGATTGAGATCCCCAGAGCTTGTCTCACCGCTGATGAGATCGCTAAGAACGCAGACTTCTTCTGCTTCGGTACTAACGACCTTACTCAGATGACCTACGGCTTCTCCAGAGACGACGCAGGTAAGTTCCTTGGCGCTTACTACGATGCTAAGATCTTCGAGAACGATCCCTTCGCTAAGCTCGACACCACCGGTGTTGGTAAGCTTATGAACATGGCAGTTACCCTTGGCAGACCCGCTAACGAGCATCTCCACGTTGGTATCTGCGGTGAGCACGGCGGCGATCCCACATCCGTTGAGTTCTGCCACCAGATCGGTCTTGACTACGTATCCTGCTCTCCCTTCAGAGTTCCGATCGCGAGACTCGCTGCAGCTCAGGCAGCTCTTAAGAACTAATTAGTTGTTAATTGATAGCTAGTTTAACTTAATATAAAAGGCGCACTCCGCAAGGGGTGCGCTTTTTAGTTTTTCATAAGCTAATGCTCTATGTTAATCATTGCAGGTTCCGCCTTCAGAGTTCCGATCGCAAGGTCTCGCCTGCTGGCTCGGTCACCTCGGGGTCTCTCAAGAACCCCCTAAACTCGACTTCGCTCGTTTGGGGGAACCCCGAATCGTCCACCGGACTGTCATTCAATACCCTCGGTTTCGCTTCGCTACTCGCAGCAGCTCAGGCAGCTCTTAAGAACTAATTAGACGATTAGGAAATAAGATATATAAAAAGCGCACTCCGCAAGGGGTGCGCTTTTTTAGCATTCGGCAAGATTAATTATGTTATAAATTATAACATATACTTATGTTATATATTAAGTTACAATTATGGTGAGGTGATGTAACATATGAAAGAGCCTAAGCAAAAGCTGGTAATAACCAAAAAGGAAAAGGACGAGGATGGACACAAGGTGTTCTCTATACGCATAAAGGATGAAACCGTAGCACGCCTTGACGAGATATCAAAGAACACTAATAGATCAAGAAACGATCTGATCAATATGCTGCTTGACTACGCTATGGACTACTGCGAGATAGAAGAAAAGTAATGCCCTCCGCTGTCTAAGGCGCACTCCGCAAGGGGTGCGTCTTTCCTACATCTCGGAGTGAGCCTGCCCTCTCCGTCACCTGCGGCGCCACCTCTCCCGAAGGGCGAGGCAAATAACCTTGTTTACCGTGGGTGAGGTTGTCATGACAACACTTTTAAGTGAAAATGACAATAAGAGTTAACAATACGTATAGTTTAAGCCCTCGGCGATGTGCCGAGGGCTTTTTGATGCATTAATTGAGTTTCAATAATAATCAAACGGTTAATCAATCCTTCTTTATGCCGAAGAGCTTTCTGAAGAAGTCGAGGATCGCCTGCCAGATGCGAGCAAAGAAGCCGATCTCCTCGGGCTCACCGTCCGGATACTCATCTCCCTCTGTGGGAGTGGTGGGCTTATCTGTGGGCTCGTCGGGCTTATCCTCGGGGAGAACTGTCGGATCGGATGCACCGCAGACAGTACACTTTCCGTCAGAGTAGCTGTGACCTGTGGGAGCTTCCCTCTCCTCGGCGTAGCTGTCGCCGCACTCACAGGTGTAAATCTGTACACCGGGCTCGGTACAGGTAGGCTCACGGGTCTCGGTCTGCTCATAGCTATGGCCCTTTGGGGATATCGGCTCAACGTAGAAGCTATCACCAAAGGTGCAGGTATAGGTAAGCTTGCCCGCCTCGGTACAGGTGGGCTCCTTAGTTACCGAGGACTCATAGCTATGACCGAGAGCGGGTGCGCTCTCCGTATAGACGTCTCCGCAGGAGCAGGTAAAGGTAAGCTCGCCCGTCCTGGTACAGGTGGGCTCCTTGGTCACGGTCTGCTCATAGGTGTGAGTATGCTCTTGCGCCTTTGGAACAAATGCCATATAGAAGAGATTGATGGAGCTATCCTTAGTCACCGCGTGCGCGGCTGCGTTGAGGGTGACCTCAAGTATCTGAGTCGATGGGATAACAAAGGACGTGCCGTCCACCTTTATCTCCTTACCCGAGGCATTAGTTGTACCACCAAAGACGAGAATAAGAGTTCCGTCTGTACTCGGGGTAAACGATATATTTGTCGACGACTCGATCTTAAGACAAGTGGTAAGCTCCTCCCCGTTGAAGGTTACGCTACCCTTTGAGGTAGAGGTGTTACCCGAGATGGTGAAGAAGCCCTCGGGGTCGGTCTTGCCGTGCGCGGTGAAGCTATGAAGCTCGGAGTCGGGGGTGATGACCGTACCACTCGTGATGCTTCCGCCGGGTGTATCCGTACCGGGATCGTCCGTGCCGGGGTTGTCTGTACCCGGAATATCCGTGCCACCCGAGGGAGGCGTGGGAATAGGATTGGTTGCGGCGTTCTTGTCTACCGCGGTTACGGTAAGCCCGGAAAGATTTGCCTCCTTGAACTTGCCCGTGCCGACGTCATAAACATTCGACTGGATGAAGTAGTAGCCGTGGGGGATGTTCTCTGCCGTTCCGCTACCGACGAGCAGGCTCTTGCCGCACTCGTCAACAAGGACGACGTCTGCCGAGCTGTCAGCGTGCTGTGTCAAAGCAACATTTACCGCAGTGTCGACGTAGAATACGATATTACAGCCGACGGTATCACCGCCTACGGTGATATAATCCGAGCCGGTCTTCGTTACGTTAAAGAGAATATTATCATAGGTTCCCGACGAGGGGATCGTAGTCTGGGAAAGGGTTGCGTTATAGTCGAGGACGAGCGCGGAGGTGGGATAGCGGTCGGGGGGAATGACCGAGACGTTGACTGAGTCGGGAGTAGGTGTACCCTTCTTCTCTACGCCGGCATAGGCAAGAACAACAGCCTTCATAGCGGCGATATCTTCTTCGATCTGATAATCACCCGAGGGGATATAGCTGATGGTGGCATCGGTATCAAAGTTCTCGTAACGATTACCGGAAGAGACCTTGGTAGCTCTGTCGGTCACGATCGTTGCGCCGTTGTTACCCGTGCAGCTGGTAAATGAGTCGCCATAGCTCTTCACCGCGCCGGACCTGACGTCAACGGGATTCTTGCTCTTATAGAACAAATTGTATTCCGAGAAGATATATGCATTTGCTCTCGGGTTCATACAATACGAGGTCTGTCCCTCGAAAATATTGTTGTACATATGTATATTTGCCTGACGGGCGAGAGGTCCGCGCGACTCACAGTTCTGCCAGTAGTTGTGATGGTAGGTCATGTGATACTGCATAGACGAGTCGGATGAGCCGACGAGATTGGTCTTATGATATCCGACGTAGTAGCAGTAGGAGTTGGTGAAATACTGTCCTCGCTTGAAATCGCAGGCACCGTCACCTCCGTCCTTGTCACTCTCTGCGGGGTTTGCGATCACGGGGGCATAGAACGAGCAATGATGTATCCAGCACCGCTCAACCGGCGCTGTGAGGATGGAATCCTCCTGCTGTCCCTCCATACCCACGCAGTCCTCGGGAACGTTCTTGAAGGATATGTTTCTGACCTCAAAGCTCTTGCCAAGGCCCTGAGAATAATCTGCGGTCTGGCAGATAAAGTGTAAGCCCCAGCCGTCCATTACTGCATCGGTGCCGATACCCTCTACGGTGATGTCCTTGCCGCCGCTGATCCTGGCCATAAAGCCGTTGTCACCCACGCTTCCGCCGTAATCAACGGAGTTGTAAGCGGTGAGCCCCTTAGGTGCCTTGACGCTACCGATAATACGGACAACGAGAGGTGTGCCGTCCGTAGCAAGCTTGCGGATAATGTCCGCGTTGGTATTGGCAAGACCGCCTTTGGAGTTGATGCCGCCGCCCACGTCCTTGCCGACGGAGTTGAGAATATTTCCTATGCCGGTGACTGTCGTGCCGTCCTTTGACGTAACGGTAACGGTGTCCTTGTTAGCCTCCGTGACGTAGAGGACGATAGCGCCGTCCTTGAGCGTTCCGTCGTCATTATACGCGCCGACGCCACCGGTATATCCGAAATGAGCATAGCCGGAACGATCGTAAGCGGAAACAGTGAGAGCATCGGTAACGAGCGGCTCACCCTCAGCGCCGTCAATAATAGGAACGATCTTGATCTTATAGCTGCCTGCAGATAGGCCAACCGCGTCTACGCGATATCCGGCTGACGTCTTGCGCACAAGCTCAGAGTCAATAGCCGACCAGCTGTCCGAATCATCAGAAATATAGGCATTGTAGCCCTCGGCCCCCGAGACGGGAGCCCACTCGGCATATGCCGACTCAAACCAGCCCGAGGCTTCGATTATCCCCTGCGCATCAGAAGACGCATACGAAAACACGGAAAAAAGTGATGTGAATACGATGCTGAGCAACGTAACAAAGGCGATTTTTTTCATTCGTTTTGAGGTAATCATTTATTCCTCCTTGAGATAAAAGCGAACAATTAAGATAGTTTTGTCATTAATCTACATTTATATATTATCAAACTTTTTTCTCCAAGTCAATATGTTTTTACGCACTACGCGCACATGTAGATGAATCGGATTCTGAGCATACGTTAGTTAAATGTCAGACCTCTGCACAGGTATGCAGAATCAGTCAAGCAATAACGAGAATGAAATAAAGAAGCAATGTTCCATATTAAATAACAATAGTTTACAAATAGCGGAATTAAAGCCCTCGACATAATGCGAGGGCTTTAATTCCATTTTTATCGGCTACGGTTTTAAAAGTCTATAATTGCCTGCGCGAAGTACTCTGACGAGATCTCGTACGTCGCGTATAGGTTCGTCGGTCTCGATACCTCCAAAGGGGACGGTGCGGTAATCGTGAGTATCGCCACCCGAGGTGAGGATGAGCTCAGGATGCTCCTTGGCAAAGATCTCGGCACTATCGTTCAGCGAAGGATCGTGCGAGTGGTTGTAGGTCTCAATACCGTCTATATATTCAAGGGGTAACGGGCTTCCTCCGTTTCTGTACGGATGCGCCTGTATGATGAGTACATCATAGCTATGTAAGATGCGACACCATGTTTCCGCACCATACTCTCGTAACTCGGGGTTGCAAAAGAGTATCTCGGGAGTGATGCCGTAGCAGAGGATCTCGACCGGTCCTCCAACTCCCTCCTCTACTCCGAAGATGACGTCTATACCGTACTTTTCCCCCTCCCTTTTACACTCAAGATAATCCTCAACGTAAGGAGTGACAAAATCTTCCCAGGATAATTCGCGGCTAATACCCGTATTACCATGGTAGAAGTGGTTGGTCATTACGCATCCTGCATAGCCACCGTCGTGAAGCGCCCTGATCAGCTCCTCGGGTGTCATTTTAGCGCACTTACTTGTCGGTGCAGTATGCGTATGCAATTGGTATTTATACTTCATACTTTCCCCTTCGTTTTTTCTTTTATTATATCCCGGAGCATCGGTCTTGTCAATACTTGACCGACTGTTCCGAGAAAGAAGCGTATTATTTCTTGACAACAGGGTTAGAATTTGCTACAATGTACTTAATAACTTTTTATGTTCAGCCAGGAGGTATATCATGAACGTTTTCAAAAAGCTCATTGACAAAATCAAGGGCAAGAAGCGCAAAAATGTCGAGGAGGAGTGCTGGTACAACAACTCGCACGAAAAGGACGGCAAAAAGCTGCAATGGTCCAACCCCGACGAGGACGGCGGTGCGGGAGGCTCCGGCACCCAATTCGATATGGGTGTCGTGCGCAACATGACCGACAGACAGTGCTGATCATATAATATCCGGAGGAACAATGAAAAAATTACTTTCCCTGTTTATAATACTTTCTCTTCTGCTCACCTTTTTTGCAGCCTGCAAAAAAGATGACGTCACGAATGACGATCCGCCGTGCGAGAGTCCAAGGACGATCAACGGAGTATACGTAACCGAGTACAAGATCGTATACGACAAGGATGGCCTCGACTACAACAAGCGCGCGGCTGAATACGTGAGGGATAGGATATCCGAGTTGACCGGCTCTACCCCCGAGATCATCGACGACTCGGAGCCAAAGTCGGAGCGCGAGATAGTGGTCGGCGAGACCTCAAGATCGATCTCCGAGGAGCTCGACGCGGATACCGAGGGCTTACAGTTTGCTATGCTTGCAAGAGAAGGCACCGTTGCGCTTGAGGCAGACTACTTCGTTATAGCAGCGGCAGCGTACTACCTTATAGACACCTACTTTAACGTAACGGCAGATATCACCATACCTGACGGACTCACCGTCCGCGAGCCAATAGCCAAGGAGGCAAAGAACCTTATTATGCTTATAGGCGACGGTATGGGATTATACCAAACCAAGCTCTTTGATTATCTCGAGGACGACTCCGAGTACAGCGACGGAGAGGACCTATTCTACGGCTATATGTTCCCCTACCAAGGCTTCTCGAGGACCGCATCTCTGTCCGGCGTGACCGATAGCGCGGCGGGAGGCACTGCGCTCTCCTCGGGCTACAAGACCAACAATGAGTACGTCGGTCTTGACAAGAACGGAAACGAAATAAAGAGCCTCACGGAGCTTGCCGCAGAGCTCGGAAAGGCTACGGCGGTAATGTCCACCGAAAATAAGACCGGCGCTACCCCCTCAACCTTCTCATCTCACACTCTGAACCGCGACAACTCTGAAGAGATACTCGAGGACCAGCTCGCCCTAAGTGAGAAATACGGCACGGTCATTGACTGCGGATACGATTACTACACCTCAAGGTATATGAAGATCATAGAGAATCATATAACCGACACACTCGCTAGGATCAGCGCGGACGAGGACGGCTTCTTCATTATGTATGAGGAGGCGCACATAGACAAGAAGTGCCATAACAACGACGTTTATGCGACCTTCTGGGCTCTCACGCGCTTCAACCAGGCGATTGCTCGATTTATGGAATTCGCCTTCTATCATCCTGACACGGCGGTGCTCATTACCGCAGACCATGAGACGGGCGGACTGCACCTGACCGAGAACGGCCTCGCGTACAGCACAGAGAATCACACCAGAGATGACGTTCCCGTATTTGCATGGGGAGTCGGATTTGACGTGCTCGACGGTAAGACGGTCGAGAATATAGAGATAGCAAAGCTCTTCGCCTCGCTTATGGGAGTCGACGACTTTGGCGATCAGTCGAACGATTGGTACGACGCGATATACGGCGAAAATAATTAAATAAATAAAACGGCTTATCTGACCGAGCATAATATTCGGTATCAAATAGGCCGTTTTTGTTATGTTTATTTTACAATTTCTCTATATTATCATATGCAAACTTTCCGTAGTTTGTTAGATAAAAATCTCTATATTCGTCAAAATCAAGATTCGTTCCGATCCCGAGCAGCTCCATATCAACGCCAAATAGCTTTGCCCTCGTGCCCATCTCACATAGGCCACACCCAAGGTAAAAGTTCTTACGCCTTACCCTCTCGGAGTAGTTGTCCGCACTCTCGTATGGAATCTCGATCTCAAGAAATACTCCCTTTGGAGAATAGTGTGAAATAAGGGTATTCAACATTTGGTGTCCGTAGCCCCTGCCCCTCATCTTTTCGTCAACAGCAAAGTAGTCTATGAGCACCTCACGATCTCCGTTTATCGTCGTAGCGAGGCCGAGAAAGCATCCATCCTCCTCAAAGTACCATATATCCGTCTTTCCCTTTTTCTGCATTCTACGTATGATGGAAAAAGGTTTTCTCTCCTCTATCGGAAAGGCATTTTTATACAGTCTTTTCAATCTGAAAAGCTCTCTTAAGTTTCTTGGTGCCTGATAATTCATCCTCTAATTCCTTTATAGCAGGCGGCCCGCATGAACGAGCCGCCTGACAGCTTTATTTCATCCATCCGTCGATGGATCGATCATAATTCGATATAGGCGAGAAGTTATCTCCCTTTGCGTTAATCTTGACAGTGATCGTAACCTCGCCATCCGCCTTCACTTTACAGTAAAGACGGCAGAAGCCCTCATTTTTCCTCTGCTCCGGAATGTCATAGGATGTGGGCAGAGGCCTTGCATCCTCGACTCCGATCTCAAAGTCACGGTTAACCTTGAACTCAACGGTGATATGCTTTTCTCTATCCTTCTTGTCGCGAAGGGTGGCGACATTGCCATCGATCTCTATCTCTGCATCGGTGTACATAAGCCAGATCATATCAGACTCTCTCGCGAGAGTGACCTCATCCCTTACCACAAGAGAACTTCTTGAATCGGTAAAGAGATATCCTCTCCTTGCCCGATCGACTCCGCGCTCCTTGCCGTAAAGCGCGGTCTTTTCTATCACGGTCTTTACAAGCTCTCCGTCCACTTTAAACTCGGTAACGGGAGCCTCCGAGCCCAGAACGTATCCGGGCGAACGGTCCGGATTGATGACAAGAGTGTTATGAGACTCCGCGCGCAGACGGAAAACGTCCCAGTGATCATACTTGTAGTATAGGTTGTAGTTATCCTGGCCAAAGTCGTAAGCCCATCTCTTGCCCTGTGAGTCGAGGATGAAGCTTCCGGCGTCGAGGTGCGAGTGAGCATAGACAGTCTTGCCCGCCTTGATGCCAACAAAGGTCTGCCCATCAAGGAAGGAATCTCTCATGGAAATAATCTCCTCCTCGGGGTAGTGAACGACAGTATCTACATCACACGCCGATCCCTCATCCTTCACGTTGTACCAGAGGATAGCCTCAGCACAAACACCTGCTGCGGAGCTCTTAAAGTTCTTTGCCGCAAGGTTATCCTTGAATCCGCGACGTCCAAAGTGATCGAAGATCCAGAACATACCGGATATATCGAGCAAGCTCATCTGACTGTCGGCAAAATTGAAGGATGCAACATCCGACTGAAGGAGCATGATAAAGTCAGCGATCCTGTCAAAGCCCTGCGCTTTATCAAGGCCGTAAAGAGTGCCGAGTGAGGGTAACATCGAGGCAAAGACTCTAACGGTATAATTTATTGCAGTTTCGGCATAATACGGACCCTCGTAGTATGCACCGTCGGGAGCGAATTTATCCATAAAGCACTCAAGAATACGGATAACGTCAGAGCCGAGCTTGGATGCAACGTCGGGATAAACGTCCATAAACGCGATGATAGAAGCCATAACTCCCGCATTTGAAAAGACGTTGTGATTGTTTGTCATAAGGACGGTGGTGTATGAGGTATCCTTATCCTCCACGGCACGGTTTACGGTATAGAATACGTTCTCATACGCACCCTTCTCCATAATGCGTCTTTGCTCCTCGGTCATCACATCGTAGAACCAGTCGTATGCAATAGCGTATCCGTAAGCAAGTGTGCCTACATCAATGTGATGCGAAGGATTCCAGTCGGGCATCTCAGCGCAGGCCTTAAGATGCGGCCAGGCGTAGTCAAAGTACTTTCTGTCGCCTGTGAGCTTGTATGCAAGAGCAAGTGTAACGGCGTAACGCTGCAGGTCCCAGGAAACGTAAAGGAGTCTTACTCCGTCGCGTAATTCGTACCTGAGAGTAGGCACGTCCTTAAGACCGTCGCAATAGTCAATAAGAGTTTTAAACCAGCGTCTCTTGTGCTCATTTTCCTTTACCTCGCGCCTAAGTCTGTCAAAATCAGCCTCCGTAGCACACACTCTCGGATGTACTCCTGCGAGCCCGCCGTTTTTGAAATCCGCTAAAAAACTCTCTTTGGACGGTCTGAGATAAAACGCATAATCATTGAGTTTTTGTAAACTATTCTTGTCACACGGAGGGATAAACTCCTCATCATAGAGAACGATCATTCCATAGTGTGTCGTGGTGTTATCATAATAAAGCCGCTTGCCGAGGACGGAGGCAACCTCACTTATATCTGCATAATATTTACCGTCACGCTCCGTGCTAATGACACCGGCAAGGCAGGCTCTCTCGTCCTCGGTAAGCACTGTAACAAGGTCGCTAAGTCCCACCATCATCTCATCACCATTATAATAAGGAGCAGAAGACGAAAGATGCTTTACTCCGCCGCGACAGATGACGCCGGAACGCATATGGATAGAGATAGTATCCTTCAGTGTCTCTCTTTCCACGCTATCAGACGGGAAGTAGTTTTTGTCCGTCAAGATCACCTTTTTTTCTCTTATAAAGTAATCGTTTTCCGGGTCATAAACAACAGCTCCGTCAACTTTGGCCGCGGTGGAATGAGCCTTAAGATCGTAAAGCTCGACCTCTGCAGACTCTCCTGCGGATTTGATAGAGATAAAGAAGTCGGCAAGCTTATCACAGTTGATCGGAATTCCGTAGGGAACGTAATAATCCTCTATCTTTTTTTCACCGTTTACATATATATCAAAGCGGCGTCTTTCAATGCTGTAAAGTATCGAAAGATCCACTCTCGAGTCGGTAAGCTCAGTCACCTTCTCACCGGAATATCTCATATATACTCCATCGGGCTTGAAATCAAATATGTATGCGGGTGTACCTCCGCCGTGAAGACAGAGCTCTCCCTCGATCTCTCCTTTTTTTAAGGTGATGCCAAAGGACAGAATAAAGTCACCGAGGACAAAGGCCTCGTACGACAGCTTTTTCTCACTCTTGGTGAGTAAGAGTGTTTCCTTCTTAAATAACTCATGTGAATTGATCTTGTGATACATGCTTTTCTCCTTCTCGGGGTGGCGAGGCCGGACTACCTGTCGTCCTCTGTGTTTTGCTTAGATGCTTGATCGGGGATATTCCCTACAATGACTATTGTAGCACCTTTTATTTTTATTTTCAATACAAAAGAGGAAATTGCCTTGAAAAATTGACAAATGTATGATAAAATAAGTGTAGCGCTGTTTCCAAAGCGCAAAATTGACTTTTTAACGAAGGAAACATCAATGGCAAAAGACCTAAAGCTCAAGGGCGGCGGCCTCACCAAGAAGCATTGGTTCGGCTATATGTTCGGCGATTTCGGCGGATGTATGACCTTCACCCTTATGAGCTCCATCTTCACGATCTACTGTACCGACTGCCTGGGTGTAAACACAGGAATACTCGGCACCCTCGTCATCATCTGGACCATCTGGGACGCGATCAACGACCCTCTTATGGGCGCCTTGATGGACAAGGTATTCGCAAAGCACCAAAATAAGAAGGGAAAATTCCGCCCCTGGCTCCTGCGCGCAACTCCCTTGCTCGCGGTGACCTCACTTGCACTTTGGACCGTACCTACCCTCTTTGAAGGCGTAACTCTTCTTGTGGTACTATTTATGTGTAAGATACTCTATGAGGCTGCTTACACGATGTTTAATATCCCCATGGGCTCACTCCTGTCTGCAATGTCCAAGAATGACGCAGAGCGCGCTTCACTCTCGTCCGCAAGAGGCGTTGGCTCTATGTTCGGTAATATGATCCCCGCTATGCTTGCTCCCGTTCTGCTCAGTGTATTCGGCGAGAAGGATTCTAAGGGATATATGGTAACTGCAATCATCTGCGCCTCCGTCGGATTCGTGATCTGCTTGCTCCACTACTTCCTCACCGAGGAAAGAACGACCGTCGGCGAGAACGTCAAGGCAGACGACATCAAGGTGTCGGATATACTCAACGTTGTAAGACACAACCGTCCCTTTGTTGCGCTGTGCATCCACGGTGTATGCATCTGCACAATGCAGTACGTTGCACAAACGCTCAGTATCTATATGTATTCCGCGGTATTCCACGACACGGCATATCAGACCATCGGCACGGCGCTCTCAAGTCCCATTATGATAGGCTCAATGCTCGTAGTCCCGTTTATGTGTAAAAAGCTCGGTCTTGAAAAGGTTATCCGCTACTCGCTCCTTATCGGTGGAGTTATCTACGCAATCCTCTTCGGCATGCACATGATCTTCGACGTACACCCACTCCTCCACTCCGTGATATCCGGTCTCGGCATGGGAATGGGCATGGTATCCATACAAATGCAGTGGGGTCTTGTAGGAGAAGCTATCGACTACAACGAGCTCGTCACCGGTAAGAGAACCGAGGGCTCTATCTACGGAACATTCAATCTCGCGCGCCGCATAGGTCAAACCATCGGTAACGGCTTTGCCATCTATGCTCTCGGTTGGATCGGCTATAACGGTAAGCTCGAGATACAGACCCCCTCGACCGTAGTAGGACTTAAAGTACTCTGCGTTCTCGTGCCCGCTCTCTTTGTTCTCGGCTCCTGGGCAGCATTTAAGTTCGTATGGAATATCACCCCTGACGTAAGAGCAAAACTCGCGGAAATGAAGGCGGACAAAAAGGTAGATGAATCTGCATCCGCAGAGGATGTGCCCGTCGACATTGAGGCTTAATCAACAAGTTAAACCAAGTATATGACAATAACAATTGTCAAATAACACACTTTATAACCGCGGCAGGAATGCCGCGGTGAGGTATTAAAAATATGGAATATATCGTAAAAACTCCGTGTGGCGAGGTAAAAGGAACAAGCACAGACGTCGATGGCGTTATAGCCTTCCGTGGTATCAGATATGCAACCGCAGGCCGCTTTGAGTACCCAAAAGAGGTGACCGGATGGGAAGGTGTATACGACGCATCGGAATATGGCGCGTGCGCATACCAGCCAAGATCCTTCTATAACGAAGAGGATATGCCAAAGAAGATATTCTACTTCAATGAGTTCCGTCGCGGTGAGAGCTATACGTATAGCGAGGACTGTCTGTTCCTCAACATATTCGCACCGAAGGAAGGTGGCGAAGGGCTCCCTGTAATACTCTATATCCACGGCGGAGGCTTCACCGGAGGCAGCTCAAACGAAAAGCACTTTGACGTACCGATCTGGCCTACCAAGGGCGTTATTGGGGTGACGGTAAACTACCGTCTCGGTCCGCTCGGCTTTGCAGTATTACCTGAGCTTAAGGAAGAGGCGGGATACACCGGAAACTACGGTCTATACGACCAACTGACGGCTATAAATTGGGTAAGAAATAACATCTCTGCCTTCGGCGGAGATCCCGAAAGGATCACCATCATGGGACAGAGCGCAGGCGCTATGAGTGTGCAGCAGCACTGTCTTTCGCCCCTATCTAAAGGACTGTTCAAGGGCGCTGTGATGTGCTCAGGCGGAGGAGTAATAAATGTGCTCTCCCCCTCCCTACCCGAGAAGGGTTATGCCTTTTGGACGGCAGTCCGTGAAAGGGTGGGAGCAAAGACTCTCGATGAATTTAGAAGTGTGCCGGTTGAGGATATATTCTCGGCATGGCAAGAGCTACGCAAAACGATGAAGGGCGGTCATACTACCCCGGTTATCGACGGCAGACTCGTTGTTGGAAAGGGACACGATATACTCAAAAAGAGAGAACATCACCAAATCCCCTATCTGATCGGATCGACAAGCGAGGATATGATGCCCCCCTTCCTCTACTCTATGGCTAAGAAATGGGTCGGAGCTCAGGAAAAGGATGCCTATCTCTGGTTCTTCGAGAGAAATCTACCGGGAGACGATCATGGTGCGTGGCACTCATCAGATCTTTGGTATTGGTTCGGCACTCTGAAAAGGTGCTGGCGCCCCTTCGAGGAGAAGGACTACCGTCTTGCGGATGAGATGACTGACAGGCTCTGTGCTTTCGCAGCCTCGGGTGATCCAAATAAAGACGGCATGGTCAGATGGGACTCCACCTCAAAGAGTGCCCTCACCCTCGGAGATAAAAAGACAGCTATGTCAAAGCCAAATCCCCTTAAACTCTGGTGTACGATGTTTACCAACAAGGCACCGGGAGAATAATAAGAGTGTCATATCTCATATCACTCATTAGGGCCTTGCCGAACGAATGATATACATACGCCGTTTGGACAAGAACCACAATAAAAGAGAACGTGATAATACCGAATTTACGGTACCATCACGTTCTTTTTCTTTGTTTTCTACGGTTTTTTTGCTTTTTATGCATCTGCTCTTCCGAGTCTCATACGTTCAAGAAGATAAATGACCACAAGGTAGATAAATAAGCTGTTAATAATATACACCTCGCTTACAGCAGAGGCTCCCACGTACGACGAGGGATCGACAACTCTCGAAATAAAGAATGCCGAGGAAAAGATTATGAAGCTCATAAGTCCTATGCCAACAAATCCAAGGAAGGAATCATGACGCCTTATCAGTATTGAGTAAACGAGAAGACCCACTCCATACAGGGCCCAAGCAATTATTGTCAAATAATCGTGGACGTAGTTTACAAATTTCACTATCTCCGTACCGCCCTTTGCAGGAAAGACGATACACCCTACGAAGACGAGAAGAATATTCACTGTCTGCAAAAGCATATATATTCTCTTCGTCCTCTCGGATAGCGGCCCCTCCTGTACCATACGGTAGGTAATGAAGATTATAGAGCTCATAACGATCAATG
This sequence comes from Clostridia bacterium, assembly GCA_017456895.1. Taxonomy (GTDB): domain Bacteria; phylum Bacillota; class Clostridia; order Oscillospirales; family CAG-272; genus UBA1740. The sequence goes on along the minus strand of JAFTIN010000053.1, from coordinate 35,580 downwards.
CCCAGATGAAGGTGGAAAACCATCTGCCGTGTATCCAGGCAATACGTGATATTGACGTGTATAGAGGGCTCTCTTCGCTAAGAGTTATCAAAATAAACGAAATAAGTGGTACTATGACAAGCCCGAGGATGACAACGAAGCGGTCGGTATAAATTATGCGCTTGATCTTGTCTAACATTTTATGTCTCCGCAATTTTTTATTTACCATACGAGAAATATATTACCACAATACCGACGTGAATATGTTTCCGTATTGTTTTAGATTTGTAAACTTTCTTGCAGATATATGCTAACTATTCCAAGCATCACCACCTCTTAATGACGTTTTCAAAGTATTTTTTGGTCAGAATATACACTCTATGATCATTGTTAATCACTTGCATTGTTAGTTATTCATAAATATTTAACTTCTTTTTGGTTACAAATTACAAACTTTGGAAACGCCTCTTGCAATTATTTTTGCGTACATATATAATAAAGATGTAACGCTTAATACCATAGTGCTAAGCCATCTATACAGAAAGGACCAAACAGTAGAATGAAAAAGCGACTGATATTTATCGCGCTGATACTGGTTATTTCCATTATCGGACTCTCGTCCTGTGAGATCATAGCCTCGCTTGTAAACAAGGAGCCTCCTCCCGGGAACGATGATGAAAATACCAATAAACCTAACGGTGAGGATCCGGGTACTGAGCCTGAGCCCGAGCCTGATCCCGAGCCTGACCCCGAGCCCGAGCCTGAGCCTGAGGTTCTCGCTTCTACCAAAGTATATATCGTGGGTGACTCGACAGTATGCTCCTTCTCGGACAGCTACTACTATCCCCGTTATGGATACGGCACACAGCTTGCTGCGCATCTCGATGCTAAGGCAACCGTAATCAACCTTGCACTCTCAGGAAGAAGCTCCAAGAGCTTTATCACCGAGAGCAATTACACTACTCTAAAAAACAGCATAACCGAAGGTGACTACCTTATCATAGGCTTTGGTCATAACGATGAGAAGAGCGACGATGCAGCAAGATTTACCGATGCATCTAAGCCCCATACCGACGAAAGCTCCTTCGGATATTATCTCTACACCTACTACATCAAGCTCGCTCTCGATGCGGGTGCAACACCCATACTCTGTACTCCCATAGTCAGAGCAAGCACCAAAAACGACTACTCCGGCAGTGAAGGACACGTCACCGCAAACGGCGACTATGCCGAGGTTATAAGAAAGCTCGGCGCGGAGCTCGGAGTAGCGGTCGTGGATCTCACGTCCATCACGAAAGCGGAATACACAGCCAAAGGATATGAGGGCGCAAAGCTCTACCACGCGGTCACAGTCGGCAAGAAGGACGCGGACGGAACCGTAATTCCCAACTGGGACTCCATAGACAAGACACACCTCAACATCTTGGGCGCTAAGTTCGTGGCATATAGCCTTGCTACCGCTCTTAGGGATATAGACGGAATAGGAAGATACGTTAAGGCGGACATCTCCGCTCCCACCGAGGCAGATCTTAAGGTCAATCCGAGCTACGTATACTCCGACTACAAGGCACCCGATCTCGAGGCATATACACCCAAGGACAACTTCATCACGGTTAGCGACGGTTGGTACGGCACCGGCTTCGGAGACACGGGCGGAGATCCCGCAAGCTCCTCCAACGGCTACGTAGCCAAGGAAACCGAGGAGGGCGTCTTTGAGGTAGGTCAGACCGCAGGCTCGAGCAAGGGCAAGTTCTCGTCAAGCTCAGACGGCTTTGCCTTCCTGTTCACTCAGGTTCAAGAGGATAAGAACTTCACCCTTACGGTAAAGGCAACGGTGACGACAACCGCGTCGACAAAGCAAATGGGCTTCGGCCTTATGCTCCGTGACGACGTATACCTCCCCGTTAAGGACGCATCCATAACCTCCAACTACATCACCGCAGGAATTCTGTGTGCGGAATCGAGCACGACCGCCCTCTTCTTAAGAGAAAACGCAACTCTCGATAAGGGCGAGTCATTCACCTCCTCACTGCCCGCAGTAGGTGACGTATATACTATGTCTATCGAACGAGTAGGACAGTCCGTAACCGTGACGGTAGCAAACGGCGACAAGACCGTATCGACTACACACTACGACTTCGACCTCTTTGCTTTAGACAAGGAGTATATGTACGTCGGCATGTTTGCAAACCGCGGCACAGTCGTTACGTTTACCGATATCAGCTTTGAGATCACAGGCGACTCTCAGGGAGCGTAACTCTATATAACAAAGTTTTGTAAACCAAATTTTACATAAAGGAGAAATACCATGAAAAGAACGGCATTATTCCTGGCAATTGTTCTTGTTCTTTCCGTTTTCTCGCTCGCGTCATGCGGCGTGATCCCCGGACTGGACAAATTCTGTCCTCATATGGACATAGGCGATGACAACGTCTGTGACGTATGTGGCAAGGATCTCGGCGAGACAGAGTCCTGTCAGCACGCCGACGTAAACAACAATCACAAGTGTGATAAGTGTGAAGAGCCTCTCTCCGAGTGCGCTGACGCTAATAACGATCACAAGTGTGACGTGTGTGCGCAGCCCGTCTCCGAGTGCGCTGACGCTAACAATGATCACAAATGTGACGTGTGTGGCAAGCCCCTCTCCGAGTGCGCTGACGCTGACAATGATCACAAGTGCGACGTGTGTGGCAAGCCCCTCTCCGAGTGCGCTGACGCTAACAATGATCACAACTGTGACCTGTGTGGCAAGCCCGTCTCCGAGTGCGCTGACGCCGACAAGGATCACAACTGTGACCTGTGCGGCAAGTCCCTCTCCGAATGCGCTGATGAAGATGAGGATCACATCTGTGACTACTGTGAAAATTGCATTCACGAGTACGAGGAGAACATCTTCTGGCATCCCGAGCTCGTAGCGGCTACCTGTACGACTCCCGGCGTTGCAGTCTTCGAGTGTATGTATTGCGATGACTACTACACCGAGGTAACCGAGATCGATCCCGAGGCTCACGCCTTCTGGGGCGACGAGGAGATCGTAACCGAGGCAAGCTGTGTAACCAAGACCAACGGCCTTAAGAAGGTAAAGTGCGCTAACGAGGGCTGTGATGCTGTCGAAGAAGTTGAAATATACTACTCCGAGATGCATGACTGGGACGTACAGAAGGAAGTATACGCTACCTGTACCGAGGACGGCGAGTACTACGCTGTATGTACCATCTGTGGAGAGGTAGATAGCTACGTAATGTACGCTGAAGGTCACTACAACTGGTACCTCACCTGTGGCGACACCGGCCTCTGCATGGCGTGTGAAACCGAGTTCACCGTAGAGCATAATACCACCTTCTCCCCCGCTACCTGTACCACCGCTGCACACTGTATGAACTGTATGGAATACGTAGGCGAGCCTCTCGGCCACCTCGACGAAGACAGCGACTACTACTGTGACAGATGCGAGGAGGATATTATACCCGAAAATCTCGAGAGAGTTGACTACAACCTCAACATCTCCGATCTTGAGGCAGGCACCCTTTCCGCCGACCTCATTAACGGTAAGTTCACCATCACTTCCGGCTCCGAGATCAGAAACAGAAGTAAGACCTTTGAGGGCGTCGAGTACTTAAGATCCGTAAAGATCGGTAACAAGACCACCATGATCAAGGTAAGCGTTCCCGGAAGCGGCAAGCTCACCTTCCTTGTACAGAACGGCTCCAGCGGCGCGGCAACCCAGTTCATCACCGTTACCGCTCCCGACGGTACTGTATATGATATGGAATTCGTAGGCACGGATGCAGGAAGCCCTGTAGTAATGATAGAGATCGCAGTTACCGAGGGCGAATGGATCATCAGCCGCGGTAAGAACGGCGGTACTCAGGACATCTTCGCACTCTCACTCAACGCTATCGTTGAGAAGTCCGATGAGAACGGCTTTGAGATCGTATCCGAGGGTACTGTAGATTATCTTGCAGGTCAGACCATTGACCTTAGCGGCCTTGTTCTCAACGCTACCTACTCCAACGGCAAGACCGAGCCCCTCTCCCTTGCAGACGTAACGGTAGACACCTCTCTGGTTGACTTCACCAAGGCGGGCAGCTACACCGTTACCGTAAACTACAAGGAATACGACGCTATCACATATACCGTTAACGTATATCTTCCCGAGAGCATTACCTTCGGCTTTGACGCAACCGTACAGCAGGGTCAGTCCTCTGCAGGAAACGGCCTGTACATCAACCAGAGCCTTAAGGAAGTCTACGGCGTAGGCGAGACTCTCGACCTCACCGGCCTTACCGTTATCGTAAACGGTGTTCTCGGTGACAAGACTCTCAGCCTCGACGTTGACGACAGCTACACCGTCTCCGAGGTTGACCTCTCCACCGCAGGTAAGAAGACTCTCACCATCACCTACTCCTTCTGCGAGAGCAAGATCGAGGCGACCTTCGATATCTACGTTGTAGATGCAGAGCCCTCCATCGTAGAAGACACCTATATGGTTAAGGTAGACAAGGCGTACACCGGCGCTATCGGCGCTGTTGTGGACGGCTACAACGTTTTCACCACCCTCCAGCAGGCTCTCGACTTCCTTGCAAAGGCAGATGCAAGCAAGATGAAGAGAATCGAGATCCTTGAAGGTTATTACGAGGAAAAGCTCGAGATAACCATCCCCAACCTCCACATCGTGGGCGCAGGTAAGGATAAGGTAACCATCGAGTGGGATTCCATCTACGGCATCAAGGACGCCGGCGGATTCTCCCAGGTAACCGACTCCACCCAGACCGTAGCGATAAGAGACACCGCATTTAACGTAACCATCGAGGGCGTGACCATCTCCAACTACTGGAACAGCCAGGAGAGAATGGATGCGGCAGGCCTTGAGATAGAGAGAGGCCTTGCGCTACTCGTTCAGGCTGACAGATTCATTATGAAGGACTCTGCCCTTCTCGGTATTCAGGATACCCTCGAGCTCTTCACCGGACGTCAGTACTTCGAAAACGTATTTATCTCCGGTTATACCGACTTCATCTTCGGTACCAACAACACTACCCTCTTCAACAACTGTACCATCCACGTAATAGATACCTCCAAGGACGACAAGGGTACTGCAGGCTACCTCACCGCCTTCAAGGGCTCCAATAAGGGCTCCGCAGACGCTATCACCTACGGTGCTATCTTCTACAAGTGTGATTTCACCGCTGACGAGGGCGTTTCCGCAGGCAAGACCGCTATCGGCCGCACCTGGGGCGCTTACGCAGCAGTTGCAGTTATAGAGTCCAAGCTTGGCGGACACATCTCCATCGACGGATATGACTCTGCTAATAACAAGAATAAGAGATACATCTCTATGAACGGTATCCATCCCACCGACTCCACCGTACAGTTCGTTGAGTACGGCAACACCGGTGCGGGCGCTATCTCCGAGGCAGTAGCAGGCATGAAGATGCTCACCGCAGAGGAGGCTGCAAAGTATACCAACATCGAAGTTATCTTCGGCAAGACTAACGGCGGCGTAAGCTACCTCGATGCATGGAATCCCGCAAGCACCGAGATCGTCGAGGATGACAGAACCTACTACTACTTCAACGGCCAGACCGGCAGCACAGGTACCTCCTACACCTACGATCAGAACATCCAGGGTGCTACCGGCACATTTGGCGGCATCACTATCGACGCTACCACAGGTAAGGTAACCGCAAGAGATTCCGATACTCAGATCAACGCGGGCGCAAAGCTCATCTTCAACGTTGAGGCAGGAACTCTCGTAACCGTTATCTCCTATCCCGGCTACGGCTACTACACTCTTAACGGCGTTGCTCACAATGCAAACGACACCTTCAGCATGTATTTCGCCGAGGATACTGAGGTAGTTCTTGAGGCTACCGCAAGCGCATACATCTACCAGATCATCATCAATCCTGACGAGGATGCTCCCGAGACTCCCACTCTTAACGAGATCAAGGTATCCGGCATGAACGTCAACTACTCTGTAGGCGACGAGATCTCTCTTGAGGGCGTTGTAGTTAAGGCTTACTACTCCGACTACTCCGTAAAGGTTATTGAAAACTACACCGTAAATTCCGATGCAGTCGTTAACACCGCTGCAGGCAAGTACGACGTAGTATTCAGCTACGAGGGCAAGAGCGTAACCGTTAAGGTTGAGTTTGAAGGTCCGAGTGAGGATCCCGCGATCGTAAAGGATACTCTCCTTGACTTCTCTACTGCCGATGCACTCGCCGCAGTACAGAATAACCCCAAGGTTACTATCGATGCCTCTGTCAGATTCAACAGTGCGGAAATCGAGATCAAGGGTACTATCTCCTTCCAAGTTAAGGCAGGTACTATCATCAACGTTATTCCTTACTCGAACTCTCAGTACGTATCCTACACCATAGGTGCAGAGGGTGACACCGATCTCGCCATCTATAACGTTGCAGGATCCTACACCGCTCTAGAAGACTGCGTAATAATTTACACGGGTCTTGACAACAACTATCTTGTTGGCATTGAGATCCTCTGCCCCATCGAGGAAGGCAAGTACGTCTTCGGCGGCTCTACCGTTGAAGGCGACGTTACCGGCATTCTTGCATCCGTGCCCGGCATCAGCATCAGCGGCACCTGCAAGACTCACTCCGGCGGCGCACAGATCGGCTCCGATACTCTTATTTTCTTCACGGTTCCCGCAAACGGCTCCGTAACTATCAAGGGCTTTGACACGAGCTACGGTCAGCTTGAGGTATGGGCAGGCGACGAGCTCATCGCTATGGATTCCAACGCTTGCTACGTATTCAGCGTAAGCGAGGCAACTCTCGTTAAGATCTACGCTGTAAACGTTGGTACAGCAGAAGCACCCGCATGGAACAAGTCGTACATCACCTATATTGAGGTTAAGGTTGCTGAGCCCGAGACTCCCGAGGAGCCCGAGATCACCGAGTGGGTACTCGATGCTACCGCAGATCTTGAAGCTCTCGCTAAGGGCGACAAGGATGATGGCGACACTCAGGCTGCAGGAACCAACGGCTTCTTCACCATCCACTACAGTGCAAACACAAAGATCGATGGCTCCAACAAGAGCTTCGAGGATGGTTATTCCGCATCTCAGAGACTTAACTTTGGTGGCAAGACCGTAATCGGTTCTACCATCAAGAACGCTCTCGAATTCACCACAAACGGCCCTGTTACAGTTACCGTATGGTGGGTTAAGAACGGTGACGCCGAGCGTCCTGTTGAGATACTTGATGCCAGCGGTGCTTCGATAGCTCAGACTACGGATAACCCCGCATCCGGCACTCTTACCATAACCACATTCAGCATCACCGAGGCAGGCACTTATTACCTCGGCGGTCTTACAAACAACAACTACTACTTCAAGGTAGCAGTAAAGGTTGCAGAATAATCACTATTATTTATCCCCCGGGCCGCAAGGCTCGGGGGATTTTTATGCTCTTTTCGGGCACTAAAAAAGTGCCGATTTTCTTTTAAAAAACTATTGCATTTTGAGATTTGGTGTGCTACAATAGTGGCAAAATAACAAACAGAGTAGAAAACCACGCGTTCAGTGCGCCGCGGACGGGGAGTTGCCGCGACGACGAAAACATTTTTTGGTATTAAGCTGTCGAAGCCGTAATATACTACGGGATGACATGAGGGAAAACGACCGAGGAATACCCTTTTTGAGGATTGTTCGGCGTTCTTCACGTCGAAGTCGTAGTAACCTACGACGAGCCACAAGTGAAAACGCCCGAAGAATACCAAAAAAATGTGCGGTGTGGTCTTCGCATCCCGCTGGCTGAATAACCCCAATCGGAGAGACTTAGTCAAGGGCGTGCTATTCACGTCCTTTTGCACTTTTTTGCTGTCCGTTTAGGTCTTTATGCCTTCTTGCAGGATGCCTTTCTGTAGGGAGGTGATTTTTTATGAAAAAAACAAGAGGCGGCACTGCCATAAAAACGCTTGTCGCGCTTTCCGCTCTCTCGGCAATAGGCATTATTCTCGGTAAATTTCTGGCCTTTAACGTAACGGAGTTTATGCGCTTCAGTCTCGAGAATATATCGATTATTTTTGCTGGAATAGTATTTGGACCGATTGAAGGACTTATAGTCGGAGCCGTGCAGGACCTCGTAGGCTGTCTGGCGGTAGGCTATACAATAAACCCTATCATCACCCTCGGTTGCGCCTTGACGGGATGTCTGAGCGGCCTAATATACTCTTTAGCAAAGAGAGTACGTTTCTATCCGAGAGTCATACTTTCGGTCATACCGGCACACCTTGCCGGATCTGTTTTAGTGAAGACGTGGGGACTATCTCTCTTCTATTCCCTGCCCTTTGTCCCAACGCTTTTATGGAGAATATTAAACTACGTTATCGTAGGCTCAGCAGAAATAATTATTCTCTCTATTCTATTAAAAAGCAAACGGTTATTGTCAGAAATCAACAAAATCACTACATTCAGTCCAAATGTGAAATTTAAGTCGTACAAGGATGCAACCGACTATGCCAAGAACGTGAGTGGCACCTTCTCGAAGCCAGGGCTTGAGAGAGTAAAGGCTCTGTGTGGCTCAGTCGGATCACCGGAGAGGTCGGTCAAGGTAGTGCACGTAACAGGTACCAACGGCAAGGGCTCCGTAGTGGCTATGCTCTCGTCGGTGCTTAAGGAAGCTAAGCTGAAGGTAGGAACGTTTACCTCTCCGTATTTCTTCGAGATGCGAGAGTCGATACGCATACAAGGTGAGCCCATAAGCGAGGAGAGGCTCATTGATCTTATGGAGCGAGTAAGTCAGGTGGCAGAAACTATGGCGGATAAGCCCACGGAGTTTGAGCTACTCACCGCCTGCGCGTACCTTGCCTTTCGCGAGGAAGGTGTAGACGTCGCCGTAGTAGAATGCGGAATGGGAGGCGAGCGCGACGCAACAAACGTTATTGAGTCCACCCTTATATCTATTATTACGGGTATTTCCATAGATCATACCTCCTACCTCGGATCAACCGAGGAGGAGATCGCAAGGGAGAAATCCGGCGTGATCAAGAGGAATTGTCCCGTCCTTGTAGGAGATATTGGCGAGGGAGCAAAACGTGTTATTTCCGATAAGGCAAGAGAGCTTGATGCAGAGATCTATGCCCCGGAATGTGCCCGCGCTTTATCCATGACTCTCGACGGAACGGTCATAGACACGGACGATCTTCACGAAGTCAGGATTCAACTACTCGGCGTGCACCAGGTCAAAAACGTCGCAATTGTTATCAAGGCGGCAAAAATTCTCTCTTCAACGTTCGGGAGCATCAGCGACGAAGCTATACTACGCGGTCTTGAAAAAGCCGAGTGGCCGGGACGGTTTGAGATACTCTCCCGTGATCCTCTGTTTATTTTCGACGGCGCACATAACAAGGACGGAATAGTAAGCGCTATCAGAAGCGTAAAAGCATACTTTAATAAAAAACTCATAGTCCTCACCGGTGTGCTCGCGGACAAGGATTACCGTGCGATCGCAGAGTCTATATCCGAGATATCCGACACGGTCATCACCATCTCACCCGGGTCAAAGCGCGCGCTTGACTCCTCATCCTACGCCGAGGTGTTCAGCTGCCTCGGTGTAAACGCGGAGGCAGAAAAGACGGTAGAGGACGGAGTAAGCCGAGCGCTCAGTATCGCTAAGGAAAGGGCTCTGCCCGTAATATGTCTCGGCTCACTCTACCTGTACCCCGACGTAATCAGAGCGATCAAGAATCGCTAATAACCGTATATTATGCAAACCAAAGTGTCGGTATTTTGAATTTTGGTGTAGAAAAAAGACGGAGGTCACTCTCCGTCTTTTTTTGCTTTTTATTCGTCAAAGATCAAAGGCGTTCCTATCCTTCGACTCGTTCATATCAAAGAGAAAATTGATAAAACCCTTCTTATACGGCACAAAAGCGCCTTCGTCGATAAGGGAAAGAATATCTTCCCTTGAGGAAAGCATAACCGAGGATACCTCTGAGGTGTCGGTGATAAGGCTACACGTATCGACGTTCATCTTGATAATGTAGTAATCACTGATGCAATTCTCGTGATACAGAGTCATTCTTGGCTGTTCCTCGGCAAGCGAAGCCTTGATACCGAGCTCCTCGTAAAGCTCCCTCTCGGCGCCCTTAGCGGTGGTTTCACCCGCGAGGACCGATCCCGAAGCGCTAATGTCCCATTTATCAGGCCAAAGAGGCTTTGCCGATGCGCGTCTCTGCACTACCATTCGCCCGTCGTTTGTAAACACGCACACGTGCGCAGTAAGATGATATTCTCCCTCTCCGAGCCTCTCTTTACCTCTCGTAATTGTAAATCCCTTATGACTCCTGTGTTTATCGTAAACGTCCCAAAGTTCCATAATCATCCCTCCGCTTTTTTTCCCTTACGGCATAAAAACAACTCGCCGCATTTTTCCTCATATTACCATATTATCCCTTAAAACATAAAATTAATTTAATTTTTTTAATAATTTAGGCAAAAAGTATTGCAAAAAATGCAAAAGCGTGGTAGAATTGGTGTGTATAAATATTAATATAATACTATGTAATACATTTTTAGGAGGAAACCCAAATGAAATTACACTCATTCGGTAAGCTCTTCTCTCTCCTGACCGTGCTTATACTCGCGGTAGCACTCATCTGTGCTATGGGCGTTGTTGCAGGCGCAGAGGGGAACGAGCCCGAGACGACCTCGAACGATGGAAATATCACCCTTGAGGTTACCGCCCCCTACAAGGAATGCGGAAAGATCAAGCTTTCCTGGAAGCAGGTGAGTGGCGCGTACAAGTACGTTGTTTATTGCAATGACGAGCACATCGCAACCTCTCTTGCACCCTACTATACCATTGGCAATCTTGACGTTGCTCCTACCGGTGACGAGGAAATCCTCTATACCTTCAAGGTGGTTGCAGTAAGCAAGAATGACGAAATACTTGACTCCGGCCTTATTGAGGCTGCAGCAAAGCACAGTCACGTGAGCGTTGTAACCGATCCCACCTGTGTGGACGCGGGCTACACTACATACACCTGCGCGTGCGGAGACGAATACGTAGCAGATCCCGTTGATCCTCTCGGACATGACTACGGCGACCTCATCGCCAAGGTTGAGCCCAAGTGCGAGGAGGAAGGCGTTCTTGAACACTACGAGTGCGGAAGATGTCACCTCTATTTCGACGCGGATAAGGCTCCCCTTGCCTCCATCATTATCGCTCCCAAGGGACACAATTACGGCGACCTCATACCCGAGGTTCCCGCAAAGTGCGAGGAAGACGGTGTGATCGCATACTATAAGTGCTCCGACTGTGAAAAGCTCTTTAACTCCGAGAAGCACGAGGTATCCTCTCTCACTATTCCCATGCTCGGTCACAGCTTCACTAATTACGTATCAGACGGTAACGCGGGCTGTGGCTACGACGGCACAAAGACCGCAGAGTGTGACAACGGCTGTGGAACCAAGGACACTATAGGCGACGCAGGCAGCGCGCTCGATCACGTATATACTAACTACGTATCCGATGGCAACGCGAAGTGCGGTGTTGACGGTACCAAGACCGCAGAATGTGACAACGGCTGCGGCGAGACCGACACCGTGACCGACATCGGCTCTGCTCTCACTCACGCATATACTAATTACGTATCCAATAACGATGCTAAATGCGGCGTTGACGGTACCAAGACCGCAACCTGTGATCACGGATGTGGTGAAACCGATACTGTGACCGATGCAGGCACCGCTCTTACTCACGTATATACCAATTACGTTTCCGACGGTAACGCGAAGTGCGGTGTTGACGGTACCAAGACCGCAAGCTGTGAACACGGCTGTGGCGAGACTGACACAGTAGCTGATACCGGCTCCGCTCTCACCCACTCCTTTACCAACTACGTATCCAACGGCGACGAGACCTGCGCTAACGACGGTACAAAGACCGCAGAGTGTGATCACGGCTGTGGTGAGACCGATACGGTTGCAAACGTAGGCTCTGCTACCGGCAACCATAACTGGGTGGGCGGTGACTGTGAAACAAAGGCTACCTGCTCCGTATGTGGCGCCGAGGAAGAGTCCGTAAGCGGTGAGCACGTATGGAACGATGCTACCTGCTCTACCCCAAAGACCTGCTCCGTATGTGGCAAGACCGAAGGCAACGTTGCTCCTCACGAAGGTGGCAACGCAACCTGTACAGATGCAGCAGTATGCTCCAAGTGCGGCGAGTCCTACGGCTCCCCTCTCGGACACAGCTACTCCCAGCCTACCTGTGACAACCCCGGCATTTGTTCAAGATGCGGATCTACTAATGCAGCTCCTCTCGGCCACGACTGGAAGAGCGCGACCTGTACAGCACCCAAGACCTGTAAGAGATGCAACAAGACCGAGGGCGCTTCTCTCGGCCACAGCATCGTAACAGACGAGGCTGTCGAGGCAACCTGCCAGAGCACCGGCCTTACCGAAGGTAAGCACTGTACAAGATGTGACTACGTAGTTGAGCAAAACGAAGTTCCCAAGCTTGAGCACAGCTTCGCTCCCGACACCGATCCCGACGTATACATCGTATACAACATCTGTGAGGAATGCGGTGAGAAGGGCAAGTTCGCCAAGGTTCAGATCGCTGAGAAGGATAAGGACACTATCGTTAAGGTTGCAGTCGTTGCAGGATGCCTGCTCGTTGTGATACTCTGTATCAGAGCTCTTAAGCAGCCCGCTACTACTACTCCCTGGTACAAGAGAAGAAAGTACCGCTAATCTGTTTTCCAAGATTTTTTAATCTTTCGGGCGCCGAGTTTTTCAGCTCGGCGCCCATTTTTATTCACCTTTCACAAATCCCAGATAGAAAATTATGCAAGTATACAAATCAGAGGAGAACCCCTTGACACAAAGCGCAATTTGTGATACAATCAAGATGTCAAAAGGGAGTAGTTCATCGCCCCTCGGGGTGGTGCGCAGCATCGTCAAGACAGCAATCTAGAGTGCTCGGTGCCTGCTAATCTGATTTAGATGATAACAAGACTTTTAGTGTATCGGTACGCTAAAGGTCTTTTTTGTACTTCCGGTACAAGAAAGCTCCCGAAGACACAAAATTGTAAACTATACTATCCTTAGTCGGCTCATTTGCCGAGGCGGATCCTATAGGGAGCAAAAACACAACAAATAACATATTATTATAATAGGAGGACATTTTTATGCCAGGATTATTTATCGCACTCGCTGTAATCATCGCACTCGCCGCTATACTCGGCGTGACAGGTTACATCAAAGCACCCCCGGACACCGCGTTCATCGTTTCGGGTCCTAAAAAAAGACGCATCATCATAGGTAAGGCGAGCTGGAGAATGCCGTTCTTCACCCGTCTTGATAAGCTCTCTCTCGGTGTAATGCAGGTCGACGTAAAGACCAGTGAAGCAGTTCCCACCAACGAGTTTATCAACGTTACCGTTGACGGTGTTGCAAACATCAAGATCTCGTCCGATCTCAACCTCCTCGAAAGAGCGGCTGAGGCCCTCCTCGGCAAGACCCGCCAGGAGATGGTAACCCTCGTAACCCAGGTTCTTGAGGGTAATATGCGTGAGATCGTCGGTTCTGTTGGCCTTAAGGAAATGGTCCAGGACCGTCAGGGCGTTGCTAAAAAGATCACCGAGAACGTTGTCCCCGATATGGAGAAGCTCGGTATCGAGGTAGTTAACTTCAACATCCAGAACTTCAAGGACGGAGCAGGTACCATCGAGAACATGGGTATCGACAACGTCGAGCAGATCAGAAAGAATGCGCAGATCGCTAAGGCTAATGCGCAGAGAGATATCGCAATCGCTACCTCCAAGGCACAGGAGGAGGCTAACGCCGTTAAGGTTGAGGCCGAGAAGAAGATCGCCGAGCAGAATGCAGAGCTTGCAGTTCAGCAGGCAGACATGAAGGTGCGCGCAGATACAAAGGCCGCAGAGGCAGACGCCGCATACTCCATCCAGCAGGAAAATCAGCGTAAGGTGATCGAGGTTGCTAAGACCAACGCCGACATCGCAAGACGTGAAAAGGAAGCAGAGCTTGCAGAAAAGGAGATCGCCATCAGAGAAAGAAAGCTCGATGCCGAGATCAGAAAGCAGGCAGACGCTATCAAGTACAAGACCGAAAAGGAAGCAGAGGCAGACCTTATCAAGCGTCAGCGCGAGGCTGAAGCACGCGCATACGAAGCTCAAAAGGCTGCTGAGGCTAAGAAGGCAGAGGCAGAGGCTCTCCGCTATGCTATGGAGCAGGAGGCAGAGGGTATCAGAGCCAAGGGTATCGCAGAAGCGGAGGCTATCGAGAAGAAGGCCGAGGCCCAGAAGAAGATGGGTGAGGCGTCCGTGCTCGAGATGTATCTCGCTGCCCTTCCCGAGGTTGTCAAGAATGCCGCAGCTCCTCTTGCGCAGACCGAGAAGATCGTTATGTACGGCGACGGCAACTCTACAAAGCTCGTCAAGGACGTAATGACCAGCGCCGACCAGATCATGTCCGGTGTCAGAGAGTCTACCGGTATCGACGTGACCAGCCTTATCTCCGGCTTTGTCGGTGGCAAGGCGGCGGCCAAGACAGAGGAATAATCAAACACGCTACGCGTGATCGTTTTTACATAACGAAAAAGACGGAAGAAGAGTCAAAAGCTCTTCTTCCGTCTTTGTTTATTGACTTATTTATGATATTTGCCGCGCAGAAGGTATTTTACATACAAATCTTGCTTTATTCCCGAGACTCTGTTTTAGCCGGGAGCGGCGCCTTCCTTGAGCACCCTGCTCTACCGCCGCCGGCGCAAGCACACGCGCAAGCACAGGCGCAGGCGCAGCTGCCACCCCTACCACCGCCGCTGTGTCCTCCGCGGCCGTGGAGTCCGGAGCTTCTGCGCTTATAGTCCTCGTCAGCCGCCTTTTTGTAAAGTGGGTTGCCATATCCATATACATGGATCGGATGTCCGTAGCCCATAATAAATCCTCTGCCGCGTCCGTAGGAGACGAAGGAGTCGATGAGGAACAGCTCGCCAACGAAGATAAGTATCACAACGAATATTGCAAGCATCCAGCCTGCTACCTTATCGTCCTCAAGTGAGTCGTAAGCGCCGTCAGCATCGAAGGGCTGATACTCTACGGTAGGAACGTCGTAGGCAAAGTTGAAGGTATCGGGCGAATAGTATACACGCATCTGCTTGTACTCTCCCCTGCCGAGTGAACCTTCGTAGACGTAGTAGCCGTGCTCAGACTCAGCCCCGGGAGTAAGATCGGTAACCTTACCGTTGTCATACCAGGAGAAGCGGTACTTCTCTATCGATATCTCGTTAAACCATCCGGGAACGAATTCATAGAAGTACGCGCCATCCTCCTCACAGAGCATTTCTCTCTGATTAATAGCAAAGGTAAGGTGTACGACCTCACCGCCCGAGTAGGTCTTCTTAAGGTCGAGCTGCATATAGGGGTAATCGTCGTCTTTGATCGGGATAGCCTCTCTTACGGTGCTTGATACCGAGTCGGGGATCAGGGAATAATGGCTGTTTGCAAGGCCGATCTCAACCCACTCAAGCGGCTCGCTTACCGAAAGGGCGCGCCAGACAATGTCGTACTCTATCTTGAGAGTTCCGTCGCTCTGCGGAGTCACGGTCACGTTATACTCGTCAATCTGATCGAGGGGGCGCGGCTTATTCACCGCGGCAAGGAGTATGGCGATGACCTGGATCGCAACGAGGAATACCATAATAACGATGTTCCTGACCGGCATTTTTCTCTTAAGCTTTATGGTTTCCTCGGAATACGGTTCATTGTTCAGCTTCATATCAGCCACGCTCCTTTCTCTGCCTGAAGGGACAGACGAGCGCCTCATCCTCCGTCATGCCTCTAAGATCACGGCAGATCTGACTGTTCCAGATATTCTTGAAGTCGTCGGTAAGAATATTACCGAGCGAGGCATCCGCGCCGAGCCAGCTCTGGCAAGGAACGACGGTGCCGTCGGGAGCAATAGCCATATTGGAAAGGCAGGCTCCACACATAGGCACGTTCATACCGATGGACTCAAGCGTCTGCTTACGGATAAGGCCGGGAGAGGTGAAGTCGATCTCCATACAGTGTACGTCACAATAGCCCTTTGCCTCGATGATGAGGTCGGTAAGCTGCTTTTGCGTGAGATCGTATTCGGCGTGGTTGATATCTGCATTGCCGGTGAGAATAAGACCGCTCGCGGTAACGAAGCGGACACCGAGCGACCTAACGAATTCAAGGGTGGATCTATAGTCGGAATTCTTCTTGCAAAGGGGTGTGTTGACGCTGACGTCAAGACCTGCCTCGACCGCATTCTTGATTCCCTCGACCGTATCGGAGAACTTGCTTGCTCCGACGAGAGAATTGTGGATCTCGGGGTCGAAGGAATAGAGAGTAAATTGCATACTGTCAAGGCCTGCGCGCTTAAGCTTTTCTGCAAGCTCCGGTGTAACAAGAACTCCGTTGGTGTTCACTCTGGTGACGAATTTCTTTGCGTGATCGACAAGCTCGACGAGGTCCTCCCTCTGTGTCGGCTCACCTCCGGTAAAGGTCACCATAGGAACTCTTGACTCCCAGAGCTTATCAATAATACATTTCCACTCCGAGGTGGATAATTCCTTTGCAGAGCTCAGTTTTTGGCCCGAAGCATAACAAAAAGTACACTTTTGGTTACATTTCCATAGGCCTTGCTCGTTTGTCATAGCACTGACCATCAAGTCCATTCTGTGAGGAGCGGTCATATGCTTAGCGTATTTATGTATAGAAAGTCTGTCGATGCGGCTACCGGGCATCTCTCCGCGCGCAACAGTGAATATGACGTCGAGGATCTCGTCGAGATCAAGCTCTATCTCATCGCGGCCGATGAGAGGATAGAGTGAGGATACGCGCTTTACCGTCCTCTCAACAACTCCCTTTTCATCCTCCTCGGTCATAGGCTTTCCGTCAAAGACGTTGACCTCACGGATAAATTCCGCAAGAATGGTCGCCCAAGCGTGACCGATGGGTAATACGTAATATCCGTTAAGAATGACTACGTAGGGCGCAGAGCCAAAGAGCTTAAACTTCGGGGGTACGAGATGTATACGTACAACTCCGGGTCCGTCCGGGTTGAACGTACAATGGCACACGCCCTGTGTGTATCTCTTATATTCGGCAATCTTACTTCTGATGCTCATTTTTTCTCCTTTCATTATCCAATCTGATTGTATTTATTATATCACTTATAAAACGCGCGTGTCAAGTAAAGCGACGTATATTGAAAAGCGCTTTTTTCCTCTCTCGAGACAAAAAGCAAAAAACTCTCATCATATTCAAAAAACCTCTTGACAAATGGGATAAAACTTGATATAATACTATGGCAGACTACGGCAGACGGTGTAGTCGCGACACAATTTTATATCATTGGTGTGGAGTAGTACTCAAGTGGTGAAGAGGCGCCCCTGCTAAGGGTGTAGGTCGGCTATACCGGCGCGAGAGTTCAAATCTCTCCTGCTCCGCCAGAAAAAACGACAAGTTTTGACTTGTCGTTTTTTCAATTAAATCCGCCGACTGCGGAATAAATCCACCTGCGGTGGATGAAATCGCTACGCGATGAAATCTTGCTTCGCAAGGTTAGAGAGAGGTGGATTTGATTTCATCTGAAGCCGTAGGCTGAAGATTTCATCCAAACTTGTTTGGATTTCATCCTGCAAAGCAGGATTTCATTAATAGTCGCGGCATTTCAAACCCAAACAAAAAAAGGTAAAAATATCTTTTTTATCGCCCCTTCACAAAAATAAGGAATGTCCTTTGGGGCATTCCTTATTTTTCGTTTTGGCTCGAGCAGGAGAGATTTTCCTCTCTGCGTCGGGCTCACGCAGTGAGCACGGCGCAGATAACGCAGCGCAGCCGAGTCGATGAGCTCGCTCATCAGCGAGGCAAGCAAAGTTGCTCCCGCGGTGGCTTGCCATCGGCAAGCGTAGGGGCGTAGCCCCAAGGACGCAAGGCGGACTTGCACCGCAAGGGAGTAGAGTTCAAATACCCTCGGATACCCAATTTCGGGTATCTTTTTTCTCCTGCTCCGCCAAATATAAACCGCAATTCTAATACAAAGGGATTGCGGTTTATGTTTTATTGTGGTATAATGTATGCAATGCTACTGCAAAAAATGGAGGAACTATGAAGATCGAGTGGATGTTTGATTTGCCTACGGACGAAAAAAGTCAAGATTATCACTATGAATCGCCCATCTTGATCAAGGATAACAACCTGTATTTTATAAGTTGCCATCCTGAAGCCGTTTTATATGTTATAGACACGGAGACGGGAACAGAAAAATTCAGAATCGAATGCGTAGGACAGTCGGTTATTTCTTCAAAGTGCTTTTTTGCGGAGTATCGAGACAAGATCATTATTTATACGGGGGAGCTTTGGGTCTATGAAAACGAAAGACTTTCCAAATTTGATCAAGTTCGGATTGACGACCATATAAACTCATATATATTAAAAGACCATTATTTTATTTTCGCTGACAGATCATCCTTATGGTGCTTGAATTTGGATTTGCAAAATCTTGAATGGAAGCATCATATTTCAAATACAAAACCGTATCAAGCCGGAGATATTTGCTTATTTCAAAATGCGGTCGCATGCTACGGCAATGATCAACTGCTGATTATTGATATTGTCAGCGGAGTGCTAAAAGATCAAATAAAAATATCGCGCATAGATAAACTTTTTATGCCTATCAGATTGGATGAACAGACTTTATTGATCGGATTCACAAACTGGTCGAATGCGGGAATTTTAAAATATGATACAACAGATAAAAAAGTTCTTTGGAAAAGCAAACGTTCATTTGAAGGTCCGCTTCTGAGATGTAAAATATATCGGCAAGATAATCTTGTGTATTGGGTAAAAAACGATACGGAACTGGTTTGCTTGGATATAGATACCGGCGAGGAAACGTATTGTGTTAAGACCACTCCTTGGATCTATACGGATCCTTTGTTTATAAAACGTTGTTTGATGTATGGCACAGCAGGTAGAGACGGTTATTTAGTCAATCTTGATGCACAAAGCGGGAAAGAAAAATGGTCGATGTTCTTGAAGAACGGTTGTGCTTATTTTGATCTTTACGATGATACGGTCATTCTTGGTGATTTCGAAAAGATGATTTATCAAGTTGATATTGCAAGCGGAAACGTATTACAAAAACTCCCGGTGGACGGTGAGGTTGTGGGAAGAATCAAGGTTTACCAAAATAATATATATACAGTTATTTGGGGAAATGAAAATACCCCCGTTCGATTCATCAAAATCAAAATATAATATATAGTTTTGGAATGCTTAAATTTTGTATCAAAATTTGAGTCATTAGCCAAACATAAACCGCAATTCTTTTCAAAGCACTTGCGGTTTTTGTTATTTTGTGATATAATAACATAGTAACGAATTGTGTAGGAGGTTATCTGCAATGAAACGTCTATTTTGCTTGATTCTAACCGGTATTGTATTGATTTCTTTGACAGCTTGTCAAACAAATACCGATAATTCAAATAATAGCGAAAACAATGTCAATTATGTGACTACATCATGCACTAAGGATTTTGTAGATGAATTTATGTCTATTATCGGTGATGTGGAATTGGGCGGATTGTCTATCGGGATGACACTTGATAAAGAGCATTGTTTTAATGTCACCCCGCTTTCAGTTGCCTCGCAGACGGATATCAAAATTTTTAAGTTCAGTGATTCCTGTGTCTCACTTGCACTAATTGATGGCAAGGTGTATTCTATTTGCGATTCTTTTGGTGGATTTGGCTTTGTAAATGCTGTGCCTTGGGATTATGACGAAGATGGAAATCTCGATTTATTGGTTGCTTCTTCATGGGGTTCTGGATTACATCGTTCTATAATTTCTGTTTTTAATACAATGACAAAGGAATCTATTGTTGTTTATGACACATCAAACACTGACAATCCTTCTGTAGACTTGTTTGTGGCAACTGTTTCGCCCTCTTTGTCTTCAAAAGATCCCCAAGACCTTCCAATCTACTATCAAGTCTATACTGCAAACATAAAAGTCAACGACAATAACCTTGCAGATTTGTCTTATACTGCAACGGGGGTCATTGGTTCAGTAGTTGTTGAAAATGGAGCGCCGGTTTTTAAGACGACGGGTGAATAAGCGTGGTTGCACCCCCCTAAATTCGATGTGCCCCTATAATCTCAAATGGGTGCAGTTGTATCAAAATTACAGTTATTTGCCAAACAAAAAGGATACCCAATTTCGGGTATCCTTTTTGTTTTACGCAGTCGAGCTAGAGCGCCTCCTAGCCTTCTCCAGTGGGAGAAGGTGGCATTCGAAAACTTGTTTGAGAATGACGGATGAGGTGTCTCAATGCCCTCTCACTTTAGGAGTAACGGAGAAGGCTTGACAACCCCTCCGCCTCGCTTCTCTCGGCACCTCCCCTTACACAGTGGAGGCTTATTTAAAATCCCTCTCTGCTATATAGTCTAGGGAAACCTTGTAATAATCCGCTAATTTAATGGCAACCCAAAAAGGTATTTCTCTTTCTCCGCGCTCATATCTCTGATAAACTGTCAATTGCATATTCAACATCTTAGCAATTTGTGATTGAGTTTTATCATTGTCCTCACGCAGATCTCTTATCCGACGATATATAAACATAGCACATACCTCCAAATATATGTACTATTATTATATTAAAAACACCATTTGGTATTGACTTTTAACACCATTTGGTGTTATAATTTTCTTATGCGAAGATTATTCCACCATCGTCGCTATATTTTTTTTGCAGGAGGTTGTACTTATATGAGATCAATTATACAAGAGTTATGGCATGGTAACATAATACCGCAAGAGGATGGCAGACTCAATTCCAAGCAGATGAAAGAACTGCTCGGTTATATTTCAAAGCAACACGAAGAATTAGAAATAAGCTTCACTAATGAGCAGAAAGAGGTATTTGAGAAGTTTCAAGATTATTGGAGCGAGTATATAAGCTTAGCGGAAGAAGAAATATTTAAGTATGCGTTCAAGCTCGGTATGCAAATTACTGTTGAAACATTATCCAATCCAGATTAAATACAAAATAATCGTAATACGCACTTGCACCGCAAGGGAGTAGAGTTCAAACTCACACGTTTTTTTCAATTCTGATACAAAGGGATTGCGGTTTTTGTTTTTTTGTGGTATAATGAAGCGAAGAAACACAAGGGGGAGAGCTATGGAAAAGGTTCTATATGAATATGGGTTCGATTTATCAGAATATTTATCTAATTTAATTCCCTTGATCGTTGGCATAGGCTTTTTTGCGATATCAATATCTATTATAAAAACGAAGAAGCGCGGCGAGGATGTGCGCGGCTTTCATCCTGCATTTTTTAAAGTAGTGGGCTTTATTGTAGGACCTTTGTGTGTGCTCTTGTTTCTTATTTCCACCCTTGGAATGGCAGTTGAGCACATTGAATATAAAGAACTATTGGAAACGAATAATATTTGTTATGTGGAGGGATATGTTGAAAATTTCCATCCCATGCCATACGAAGGGCACGATACGGAGCATTTTGAAATAGACGGTATCTACTTTGAATACTCCGATTATGAAATCATGAACGGTTACAATACTACCTCATCTCACGGCGGTGTTGTTACACAAAACGGTCAGTATTTGAAAATCAAATATATTGTTAGTGAATATGATAGCGGCGAAAGCAGAAATATAATTCTGTATATTGCTGAAATCGAGAAAACACAATAAAGTATTGTATCAAAATTATAGTTATTAGCAAACAAAAAGGATACCCAATTTCGGGTATCCTTTTTTGTTTTCTCCTGCTCCGCCAACAAAAAACGCACTTTTGTCTACCGACAAAGGTGCGTTTTTTGAACTAAGTGTTCCGCTTGCGCGGAACGTTAAGTGTCCTTCGGACGTGAAGTGAGGCTACGCCTCGTGAAGTGCGCTTCGCACGATAGGATGCGGAACACCTAACTTCACATTGCACCAGAATTATTATTGCCGTAATATAATCTTGCAATTTTATTTTCAACATGTTACAATATTATAATATGAAATTTTTGTGCTTTCCCGTTGATTATGTTGCTATAAAGGAAAACGTATTTTTCATTTACTTAATAAGTGTAGTTGTTTGAAAGGAGATAAAATGAGTAACAGCAGAAAAATAAATCGCAAGAAGCTAATCCTCATTCTCATTTGTTCTTTGCTTTTGGTCGTTTTACTTTCAATATATTTTTTGAGAACACCATTCCTTAGTCTTATATATCGTGATTTTCAAGCCCCAACACCTAACATTCACAGTGCATGGGAAACATCTCACGAATCAATCACCCGAGGTGATTTTTATGTTAGTAAAAAAGGTGCTGATACAAACGACGGAACGAAGGAGACCCCTTTCCTAACCATAGAGCGTGCATTAGAAGCGGTTGAAGCTATGAATAGGAGTAACAAATCGGAAATTATTGTTTGTATCGAATCCGGAACATATAATATCGATTCACTAAACTTTTCCGAAAGCCACGGCGGATCTGAAAATTGCAGAATAATTTACAGTTCCTACGGTGATGGAGAGGTCGTTTTGAATGCCGGTATGAACATCAATTCGGACGATTTTGTGAATTCGAAAGAGTATCCCGAGATTTATCAAAGGTTGTCTGAAAAAGCAAAAGACAACATCTATGTAGTTGATTTGACAAAAGCTCCCTATCAAATAGGACAAGAAGATTGGGGGAAACTTTATCCGATAGGTACTTACAATACCGCTGACAGATATCAAGGAGATACTACCGGTCCCATGTATAGTGAGTTGTTCGTTAATGGAACAAGGCAAACGCTCGCTCGCTATCCTAACGAAGATTATTTATATACAGACTCGGTAATATCTTCCGGTAAAGCGCTTGAAGATAAACCTAATGGAGATCCTGCCGGAGATGTTTTTGCTGTAAACGACGTTCTTGCATCAAGAATACAATCCTGGAGCAATATAGAAAACGTATGGATGTACGGATTTTGGCAATACGATTGGGCTGACGGATCAACACCAATAGAATCTTTTAATAAAGAAAACAATAGTTTGACCACTAAATACCAGAGCTTTTTCGGCACTCGAGAAAATGCACCGTATTATTTTTATAATTGTCTCGAGGAGTTGGATACCGACAATGAATGGTATCTTGACAGAGAAAAAGGATTATTGTGCATTTATAGTTCTACAGGACTTAAAAATGCAGAAATTAACATGTCGCTTTCAACAGACACCGTAGTTTCTATAAATGCAAGTTTTATAACTATTAATAACCTTACCGTAACAGGTACAAGAGGAAATGGCATTATTATTAACGGTGACGATAACATAATACAAAATTGTAAAATCGGTAATATCGGCGGACATGCTATTCAAGTTTTCGGTAACAATAATTTAATAACGAAAAACGAAGTCAAAAATACAGGTAAAGGCGGCATCTCTGCAGTAGGTGGCGACAGAAGTACTCTTTCGCCCGGAAACAACATCATATCAAACAATTTGATCCATGATTGGTCTCAAATATACAAAGCCTATCAAGCAGGTATTAATCTTGGCGGTGTGGGAAATATTTGTGCAAACAATGAATTGTTCAACAGTCCTCACCTGGCAATAACCTATAGCGGAAACAATCATATATTTGAATACAATTTAATTCACGATGTTTGCCTCGAGTCGGATGATGCCGGAGCTATCTACTCCGGTAAATCTTGGTCGTCATACGGTAATGATATAAGATATAATTTAATATACAACATAGGAAACGATGAACATTCCCCCAACGGAATATATATGGATGACGCCTTATCAGGACAAAACATCTATGGAAATATTCTGATAAATATACCAAAGCACGCAATATTTATCGGCGGTGGTCGTGATATGAATATATACGATAACTTGATTATAAATACCGGCGATGCAGCTATAAGATATGATTCAAGAGCGAGGGATGCCTTACTGAAAGAAACGTGGTTTTCGGGGGATGTTAACGATTTGTGGAACACGTTATGGGATTCGCCTTGGAAAAGCGAGATATGGCAAGATGCTTTTCCGCAGTACAAAATAATTACCGATGACCTTGAAAACATTGACGATCCCTCCTTTATGGCAAATCCTTCAAGCAGCATTGTTAAGAATAATATTGTATTCGATAAAGGAGCTTCACTGGGTAATATAGATAAGGCAGTTAATGATTACAGTACTGTATCTAACAATACTACCTATTATTTGCTTCAACTTAAAACTTTTTTTAAGGGATACAAGGATGGTAATTATTGCTTAGATCAAAAATCACCAATATATAATCAAAAATTCAATGCTGTATTAGAAAATGCGGGTATATATTGAGTTAAAAGACAAAAATCAATAAACCTTGTTATAATGAAAATTCAATATCAGATACATAAGCCGAGTGATAGAAATATCCTCGGCTTTTTCATTTCAGGAACAAGGAGAAAAATAGATGATTTTTGCAGATATGGGCGAGAGTGAGGACGAGAGCCTGCCCTCTCCGTCACCTACGGTGCCACCTCTCCCGAGGTGAGAGGCTAAGAACCTCACCGTCGCTCTCACTACGCTATCCCGAGGGGAGCCTTGACAATATCCTTATTTATATGATATAATCAAGTAACCTCAATCTGAAAGGAGTATATTATGAGAGAAGTTTTCAACCATCCTACGTACGGAGAGATCGTCTATGACGAGAACATCTGGACGGGAGCAAAAACGCTGACTATAGGCGGTGCACCCGCATTTAAAACGTCGAAGAAAATCTTTGTTTTTAACGGAGAGCAGATCATTCTGACCGGTAATATACTCACCGGAGTCAAGCTGAAGATAGGCGATGAGACCATCAAGATAGTCAAGGCACCATCATGGTATGAGACCGTGCTTATCATCCTCCCCTTCGTATTCATTATGGTCTGGGGTAGCAGCCCTGCGCTGTGCTCCATCTTCCCAATAATCGGTGGAGCTATCGGAGGACTTATCGGTGCCGTAGCGGCGGTAGTGTCGCTCGTGCTTATGAAGAAGGCACAGTCACCTGTGAAGAAGATCCTCATAGGACTCGGTGTTCTTGCGGGAGCTATCTTTACCGCATTTATCGTCGCTTACATATTACTTTCGCTCCTCGTATCGGCTGTGTAAAGTAATGAAAATTTAAAAACGGACAGAGTGTTCTCTGTCCGTTTTATTTTTATTTTGTGTGTTTTTGCTATTTTCAGTTCACAAAATCGGCCTTTATCTCTGTCCCTTATCGTAGGGGATACCCTCTGCCTTAGGAGCTCTGGACTTACCGGCGGCGAAGGCGAGAACGAGGAGAACGACTACGTAAGGCACGATGTTGTAGAAGTAGATCGGGAGACCAAGCTCCTTGAGAGCGCATACGCCGTCACCGTTGATATCAAGGTTAGCGTAGGTGGCTCCAATACACTTGAGGAGGCCGAACAGAAGCGAGCCGAGCGCTATGCCCACCGGCTTCCAGTTACCGAAGATCATAATCGCGAGGGCGAGGAAGCCCATACCAGCGACCGTACCCTCTGCGGTACCGGAGGCGATGGTAGCGATGTAGATATATCCGCCCATGCCTGCAAGGGCGCCCGAGATAGTGGTGCCGAGGTATCTCATCCTATACACGTTGATGCCAACGCTGTCTGCGGCCTGGGGGTGCTCACCGCAGGCGCGGAGACGAAGACCGTATTTTGTCTTATAAAGGAAGATAGACAAGATGATAAACAGTGCGATAACGATATAGGTTGAGATGAACATCTTATCGAAGAATGGCTTCAGTCCCTCTCCGATATCGGGATTGGAGATGATAAATCCGAGCGCCTTGGGCATAGAGAGTCTATCCTGCATAGACACGATCTTTACGATAAGAAGAGTGATCGCGGGAGCAAGCATATTGAGCGCAGTACCGCCTATCGTCTGATCAGCCTTAAGATTTATAGCCGAGAAAGAGAGAAGAAGCGAGAAGACCGCGCCTGCCGCTGCGGCGCATATCATAGCTATAACGAACATGAGCTGAGTATTGTCAGCGAGCATATTCTCCTTCTGCATAAGATAAACCGCAAAGGCTCCGACGAACGATCCGAAGATCATTATACCGTCAAGAGCAATGTTAATTATACCGCTTCGCTCAGCGAAAACGCCTGCGAGAGCAACTATCATAAGAGGGATAGTATAAACTAAGGTCTGTTGAATGAGAAAGGTCATACGTCTTCTTCCTCCTTCGTTATTTCTTCAACTATGGGAGTATCGGCTACCTCTTCCGCCCCGGTAACGGGATCTGATCCAACCGTCTCTGTGGAGGTCTCAGTTACGGGCACTTCCTTAGCCTTGATCTTTATCTTCGCAAGCATTCCTTTTATAAGCATAGAGAAGCCGGCAAAGTAGATAATTACCGCGATGATAAGGTCGGAAACGTACTCGTTGTATGCGGTGAAGCCCGCGAGGTTGTATCCGCCCTTGTCGATGAAGCGGAGGAACATAGAGCTGAAGATAACGCCTATGGGATTGTTGCTGGCGAGGAGGGCTACAGGAATACCGTTAAAGCCGTTGTCGGGAAGCTTGCCGTAGGTGTTCCAGGCGAGCTCCGCGCCGCCGTTCAAATAGTAGAAGGACGCGCCGAGTGCGGCAAGTCCGCCCGCGATAGCCATAGAGAGCATAATATTTCGCTTCTCGTTCATACCCGCGTACTTTGCGGCGTTTTTATTATGACCGCAAGCCTTGAGCTCGTAGCCTAGGGTGGTTTTATTCATAAGAATATATATACCTATCGCGATAAATATGGCGAGGAAGATACCTATATCTATATTGGAGCCCGGGAAGAGCTTGTCAAGTCCGAGCTTGGGAGTGGAAACTCCGTTTGCAGTCGTGGGGAGAGTGTACGCCGTCTTTCCGCCCTGGGTGTTGATGAACTGCTTATTCTCGGAAAATACCCAGCTGACGACATTTGCCGCGATCCAGTTACTCATAATGCAAACGATAACCTCGTTTACGTTGAGGAAGGCCTTAAACAGACCGGGGATAAGTCCCCAAAGCATACCGCAGAGCATACCGACGATGAGAGCGAGGAGCCATACCCAGAATGCGGTGGCGGGTGTGGTGGGAATGGCGAGAGCCACTATCACCGAGCCCATAGCACCCATAAGGTACTGACCGGGAGCGCCGATGTTGAAAAGACCGGTCTTGAAGGCTATAGCAACCGAAAGGCCCGTCAGAAGCAGAGGCGCCGCCTCGAAGAACATATCTCCGAGAACAAATGCGATGTTCTGCGCGCTTCCCGAGGCGAAGGGACCCTCAAGTATGATCCATATACCCTCGAACGCGTCGGATACGGGGATCTTGTCAGAGGTAATAGCGAGAATGAGAAGAATAACGAAGCCGACGAGAATACCTGCGGCTATACAAAGTAATGACGAGATCACCGACTTAAAGCCCGCGGAGGCTATGAGAGAGCGTGATCCGGTTTTGATCTTATTTTTACACACGGTAAGGATAGATCTTAACTTATCCTTCATTCTTCTGTACCTCCCTTCCCCATCTCTTGGCGCCGGACATATAAAGTCCAAGCTCCTGAACGGTAGTAGTCTTGGGATCGAGCTCACCGACTATCTCGCCCTCATACATAACGAGGATCCTGTCGGATAGGCTCATTACCTCGTCAAGCTCAAGCGAAACGAGGAGGACCGCAGTGCCCTTGTCTCTTGAGCTGACTATCTGATCGTGGATATATTCTATAGCGCCGACATCAAGACCTCTTGTAGGCTGTACGGCGATAAGAAGCTTGTGTTCACGGTCCATCTCTCTGGCAACTATAGCCTTCTGCTGATTGCCTCCGGACATGGAGCGCGATAAGGTAACCGGTCCCTGGCCGGAGCGGACGTCGAAGTTCTCAATGAGACCCTCGGCGTACTCGCGTACGGCGTCAAAGCGGATAAAGCCGCCCTTCTGGAACTTAGGCTCAAAGTAGCGCTGGAGCACCATATTCTCCTCAAGCGTATAGTCGAGCACGAGGCCGTGCTTGTGTCTGTCCTCGGGAATATGGCTCATACCGTGTGTGTTTCTGTACCTTATACTCTTTGCTGTGACATCCTCGCCAAGAAGCTTTATGGATCCGGAGTCAACTCTCACGAGGCCGGTCAGGGCGTGTACGAACTCGGTCTGTCCGTTACCGTCGATACCTGCGATACAGACTATCTCTCCCTCTCTTACCTTTAAGGATACGTCGTTTACCGCGTTCTTTTTGCCGTGAGAGCCCCTCACACTCATCTTGTCGATCTCGAGGACTACCTCACCGGGGGTAGGCTCGCCCTTGTCGACGACGAACTTTACGTCACGGCCGACCATCATATTGGAGAGCTCCTCCTTGGTAGTGTCGGCGATATTTACGGTGCCGATGTATTTTCCCTTACGGAGAACCGAGCATCTGTCGGCAACCGCCATGATCTCGTTAAGCTTATGCGTGATGAAAAGAATAGACTTTCCCTCTTTTGCAAGCCCGCGCATAACTGCCATAAGCTCATCTATCTCCTGAGGAGTCAGGACAGCCGTGGGCTCGTCAAAGATAAGTATCTCGTTGTCGCGGTAGAGCATCTTGAGTATCTCGGTCCTCTGCTGCATGCCGACTGTGATGTTCTCAACGAGGGCGTCGGGATCAACATTGAGACCGTAGGTCTTCGATAGCTCGATAACCCTTTCTCTTGCCTGCTTTTTTCTAAGGAATCCTGCCGTATTAGGCTCAACGCCGAGGATGATGTTGTCGAGTACGGTAAATACGTCGACGAGTTTGAAGTGCTGATGCACCATGCCAATTCCGAGCGCATTAGCGTCGTTTGGATCCTTGATAGTGACGACCTCACCGTTCTTACGGATCTCACCCTTCTCGGGCTGATAAAGACCGAAAAGAACGCTCATCAAGGTGGATTTACCCGCTCCGTTCTCACCGAGAAGGGCATGTATCTCACCGCGGCGAAGCTGCAGAGTGATGTTATCGTTAGCGATTATACCGGGGAACTCCTTGGTAATTCCGATCATTTCGATAACGTACGGACTTTCACACTCTGTCTTTACCGCTTCCTCTCTAATAATATCGCTCATAGAAAGTCTCCTTTTCTATAATTTTTCAATATTCATTCGTCCTCTCACCCGAGCCGACTCGGATAGGAAAAGGAAGGAATATTGACACTGTGTCTCTCAAAAAAAACGGTGATACCTCAATAACCTTCACTCGCGGAGCCTCCCTGTGAGGAAACTCCGCGAGCCATGTTATTTAAAACCTATTTTTCTAAGGATGTTACGAATTATTCGAAGTCAACAACTACGATATCGAAGTTCTTGAGCCAATCTGCATCGTTAGCATCAGCGGGAACGGTTGCATCGGGAACGATAGTGCCGTTCTTGATCTTACCGAGAAGCTCATTGTACTGAGCAGCGGTGAAGTTCTCGAATCTGGATGTAGCGATAGGAAGACCGGTAGCGTCGTCAGAAGCACCGAGGTTCTGAGTCTTGCCTGCAAGCTCGGAATCCCACTTGCCTGCGTAGTACTGATCAAGCACCTTAGCAACGGACTCCTTAAGTCCCTTAACCGCGCTGGTGATAACGAGCTCGGAAGCGTAGGACTGGTCTACGTCAACGCCGATGATCTTGGAGCCGGGGTTAGCCTCTGCTGCAGACTTAACGCTCTCGAACATAGAGCCGCCACAAGCAAATACTACTTCTGTGCCGGCGCTGTACCAGCCGTTGATCTGAGTCTGGAGCTCGGGAGATGCGCTGAAGCTTGCACCGTGCTGATAGCTGTACTTAACGGTTACGGAGCCTGCCTCAAGGTCGAGTGCCTTAGCAGCTGCCTCTGCGCCCTGTACGAAGCCGTAGCCGAAACGGTTACATGCGGGGTTAGTTCCGCCGCCTCCACCGGTGTAGCCAAGCTTTCTGTAGCCGTCCATAACTGCTGCGTAGCCTGCAAGGTAGCCGGATTCCTGCTCCTTGTAAACAACTGCGGTTACGTTGGAAAGGGGGTTGTTGTTCTCATCAGTAAGAGTCCAACCGTCGATGAATACGAATTTAACTTCGGGATGCTCTTTTGCAACGGTAGTCATCGCAGTAGCCTGAAGGAAGCCGGGAGCGATGATGATCTTTGCGCCGTTTGTGATAGCCTGTCTCATAGCTGCGATACGGTCGTTGTCGGTAGCATCAGAGCCGTTTGCGGGCTGATAATACTTGTAGGTCTTGCCGTTAGCCTTAGCGTATGCCTCAGCGCCCTCCCAGGTACCCTGGTTGAAGCCCTTGTCCATAAGCTGACCAACGTCGGTTACAACCGCGATCTCGTAGGTGTCCGCTTCCTTCTTACAGGAAACGAGTGCCATAGTGCCAAGCAACATTGCTACGCACAGAACCAAGCTTAAAACTTTTTTCATTTTTCCTCTCCTTTTTTGGGACTTTGCCCGTTTTTCTTGCATAAGTATTATGCCATTTATATTATAAATGATGAAAAGAAAAGTGTCAACAGATTTAAAGTCAAATCAAAACTTTCATTACTTTTACACAAATATTTTATCGTTTTTTGAGCAGGCTGACAATGTCAATTATGGCGCTGAAAAATATTGCACTTTTTTTATTTTCCCCTCTTGACAAACTTAACTAAAGAGTATATAATTAAAGAACCTAAACTTCTTTTATAAAAAACACTCTGTGCACAAACGAGGTAAGGAGAGATAAAAATGAAGAAGATGAATGAAGAAAAGCTTGCCGAAATGGCGAGATATATTAAAGAATACATTGAGAAATACGGCGACTCACCAAAGTTTGGTCAAATACTCGAGCATATGGGTATGTCCAACTCGGTCGGCTACCGTTACCTGATGACACTGCGCGACAGAGGCGTTATCGTATATAGCGGCAAAGACACGCTCTCCATTGAAGGTCAAGAGAAAATGCGCCCCGCATTCCGTCGTGTACCCATTCTCGGCGGTATACCCTGCGGCTCTCCCGAGGAGCATGCAGAGCTGGTTGAGGGCTACGTTGCCCTGCCTGAGGAGTGGCTATTCGGTGACTGCTACCTGCTTCGTGCAGAGGGGGACTCGATGACCGGCGCAGGAATTGATGACGGAGACTTGGTGCTTATTAGGAAAACAACTCTCTCAGAGACCGGACGAGTAGTCGTCGCTCTGGTCGACGGTACTGACACAACACTCAAAAGATATTTCGTTGAGCGCGACGGCAAACCGGTGCTGAAAGCCGAGAACTCCAAGTACAGCGATATCCACCCCTTCCACCTCGACGTTCAGGGGGTTGCTGTAAAGGTTATTAAAGACGTATACTGATCAAACGCATCTCCCGCAGGATCTTATCCTGCGGGTTTTTTATATCCTAACCTTATTATTTGTAAACTATCATTGTCTTATTTAAGTTTTTAGTAAATAAAAACAAAAAAAGAACAGGTCTAAGGGTGTGCAAAATCAGCGGAAAATTATGATCAGTTATTTAACAATTGCTCCGCTGTAAACAAATAAGTAACCCCGACAGATTTAACGTCTGTCGGGGATTGCTTATTACGTATGAAACATATATTACTCTTGCATTGAATGTTTATTTTTGATTATTAACAGCAACCCTATTGCCGCAAATACCACTCCATCTAATGCATAAACTATGAAAAGAGCTTCACTCCCATTTTCATATACCGTCTGCAAATTGTTTTCAAAGTAGTACACTTCAATTTCTTTTCCAATATAGAAACTTGAATTGTACGTATTCAATTTAGTTGTAATTTGATTTCCGTTTATATCAAACTCAACATATGTTGTATATTCGATAGGAAATTCGGGATCTCCTGTTTTTTTCTCATCGATTTTTACAATGTAAGCTGTTGCATATTTACAATCATCTTTTTCCATCAAGCGAACAATACCTGAAACTGTTCCGATGATTGTAAATAAAATACCGCTTACAGCAAAAACAATGCCGACGATTTTTGCCGATTTCACTTTACTACCTCCGTTCAACGAATTTGTTATTTATTGTTCTGCTTTATCGCCAGTTTCGCCTTTGTATTACAAGGGCTTCGGGCGAAGCCCATACCCCTAATGTTGCACGTAACCCAAGGCTCCCTCCGGGAGGGAGCTGGCGCCGTAGGCGACTGAGGGAGAGCGCGTTACAATGAAGTTAGCGCAAAACTAAAGTCACGCAGGCTCCTTCCGTCACGCCCCGCGTGCCACCTTCCTCCCGGAGGAAGGCTTTTTTGCTGCTCCCATTATAACACAAATCGGCAGAGAAAACAAGTTCTCTGCCGATGTTTTCGTTCTGCTAATTCTCCGCTAAAGTTGCAGAGAGAACGTCCCGTTCTTTTTTCTTAAAATTTAAAAGTCACTTCCCCGTCCTTTAGAACGAGCTTTGCCTTAAAGCGCTTACCGTTCTTAGAGACAAAGTCAGTAAGCAACGCGGTCTCACCGGTAGCGAGCAGACGCGCCGCCTCGGATATAGGGATATCGCGGCGACAGATGTTGACACCCATCTTGAAGCCGCAGCCATCCGAATAACCCATACAACCATAGTTATACTTTCCCCTGACAACATTTCTCTTACAGAGAGGACACTGTCCGACTATCTGTCCGAGCTTACCCGTATCAACCTTAGGCATAGGGGGATTGTTATATTTGTCAGAAAAGACCTCTGCTATCTCGCGCTTTGCAAGATCGACCGACTCATCAACGGTCATCTCCGCGCGGAACACCTTCTTAAGAGCCTTACCAAGTTCGGAGGTCTTATATTTATCCATAACAATATTAAGTCTGGCGATTGACTCTATAAGGAACTCTCCACCGGGAAGAATTGTGTAGACGTCTTTTTTCAGATCAATGTATCCGCTCTTCTTGGCATTATCAATGATTCCGGTCCTGGTTGCCTCTGTACCGAGCTCAAGCCCCTCAAAGATAGCCTTGTAATCATCGGCGTCGTCAACCTCGCCCGATTCCTCAAGCTCCTTGGCTTTAGCCTTATCGTCCTTGAAAGGATTTTTCAAATACTTATTCAGAGTCTCGATCGTATAGTGCTTCGGTGGGGTTGTCTCCTTCTCTGCCGGCTTAAAGTCTATGACTACCTCCTCACCAACCTCAAGCTTCGGAAGTATTTTATCCTTGGTTGAGTAATCGTCATACTTTGTCCAACCGGGCTCAAGAATAACGGTTCCCTTGAGCGAGAAGTCCTCAAGCTCTCCAACCTTGATCTTGATCTCGCTCTTCTCTGCGACGCAGTCCTCTGCACAGAATACAGCAACGAATCGACGGAAGACGGTGGAATACACCTGACTC
This sequence comes from Clostridia bacterium, assembly GCA_017456895.1. Lineage (GTDB taxonomy): Bacteria > Bacillota > Clostridia > Oscillospirales > CAG-272 > UBA1740. The sequence continues at coordinate 2,269 of JAFTIN010000053.1, read as the reverse complement.
TCTTTTTCAGAGAGCTTATCCTTGTTGGGTATCTTATAGGTAGGAGTTAGGGCTGAGTGCGACTCTATCTTAGAATCGTCAAAAATGAACTTTGAATCCTTGAATTTTACGGGATATCCAAGCTTGCCTATATTGGAAATAATAGACTTCATCTTATCTTTCTCAGCGGTGGCGAGGTACTCCGAGTTGGTTCTTGGATAGGTCAGATATCCATCCTCATAGAGCTTCTGAATGATCTTCAAGCTCTCCGCCATGGACATCTTATACTTCTTACCGAGAACGTTCTGCAGAGTGGAAAGTGAGTAGAGCTTACCGGGCAATATTTTATCGTTTTTGCTTTGTACACTCGTTACAACTGCGCCGGTGTCATTATACAGCTTTGCCAGATCCTCCGCTTTGTTAAGCTCATCTTTTGCAAATTTTTGTTTACTTGTAAGGTCGATTTGCTGCCCGCGTGTCTCGGCAGAGCTGTTGATAACGTAATATACTTCCGGCTTAAAGTTACGTATCTCCATATCGCGGTCGTAGATGGCCTTGACTATAGGAACAATGACTCTGCCTACTCTTAGGAGCTTGCCCGTCTTGATCGTCGCGTACCTTGTAAGGTTAACTCCGTAGAGCCAGTCTATATAGGTTCTGGCGAGTCCCTCCGCAGCGAGACTGTCATACTCACTCTCGTCCTTCATCTCGGACAGAGCACGCCTGACTGTCTCGGGAGTCTGATCGGGCAGCCAAAGCCTTTTCTTAGCCTTTTCGCTCCTCAACGCATTATCAACGCAAAGGCGGACGATTATTTCTCCCTCTCGGTCGGCGTCCCCCGCATTCACTATGGTATCGACGTCTTGACGGTTGGCGAGAGTCTCGATTATCTTGAACTGTTTTTTTACACCGGAGTCGACGGTCTTTTTACCCTCTGCCTTCCTAAGCTCAAAGCGGAATTTATCCGGGAAGCAAGGGAGGTGGTCAAGAGTCCATCTGGTATCCTCGGAGCCTGTGTAGCTCTCTATATCAACAAGGGAAAACAGATGACCGAAAGCCCATGTTACAATGTAATCCGAGTTAATAAAATATCCATCCTTCTTATCCATCTTACCGATTCCGGCAACGATATTTCTCGCAAGACTGGGTTTCTCTGCAATAATAAGCTTCATTCATACTTCCTCCCTTCTCTTTATTTCAAATAATTTGCCGCGGTGCTATGCCCGCGACCTTTTTCTTTTTTTATTGTAGCACATTTTTTCAGTTATTTCCACCCTTTTAATAAATTTTGTCACACTAACCGATTTTTCTCGGCAAATTGCCGATTTTTTGTTCACTCCCTTTCATTTTACGTATAATTGTGATAGAATAATACCGATAAATAAGACGGAGGACGAAAATGGCAAAGCTATACTTTAAGTACGGCGCGATGGGATCAAGCAAGACTGCCCAGGCGCTCATCACCAAGTTCAACTACGAGGAAAGAGGTATGAAGGTCTGGCTTATCAAGCCCTCACTTGACGACCGTGACGGAGCCGTCATCATTAAGTCGAGGATAGGTCTTGGCGCAGAATGTACGACCATAAAGCCCGATGACGATATATACGAGATGTTCACAAGAGATGAGTATCGCGCTGACGTTATCATCACCGACGAATGCCAGTTCTTTACCCCGGAGAATATAGATCAGATGAGAAGGATCGTGGATGAACTGAACGTACCCGTGCTCTGTTTTGGTCTGCGAACGGATTTCCTGACTAAGCTTTTCCCGGGTTCTATGCGTCTTTTCGAGCTTGCGGACTCGATCTCCGAGATCAAAACTATCTGCTCCTGCGGCAAGAAAGCGAGTGTTAACGCCAGAATCGATGAAAACGGAAATACCGTCACCGAGGGCAGTCAGGTCATGTTAGGCGGTAACGACTCCTACATCGCTATGTGTCATAAGTGCTATAAGCGAAGTATAGGAAAGAAATAATAAAATAGGCTTCCCGAGTGTCTGCAAAATTAGCGGTAAAATCGAATAGCCTTCCCCAGTGGGGGAAGGGGGACCGCGTTAGCGGTGGATGAGGTGTTTGAAACAAACGAAAAGACTCCTCATCCGTCAGCATTCGGCTGGCACCTTCTCCCACAGGAGAAGGCTTTTTTATACGCAGAAAGCAAAGAAAAGCCCCGCGAGGCGGGGCTATAAGAAGATTACAATTTATTTTGCTTCAGCCATTTCTTTTGCTTTTGCAAGGAGCTTTGCGTAACGTTCATCCTCGCGCACATTATCAAACCAAGGCCACTTTGT
>JAFTIN010000052.1 GCA_017456895.1 Clostridia bacterium | reverse complement strand
ATGAAAACTTCTTCCCTTGGGGCAATCGTCCTTGTCAGCAGATCAATTTGTACTATCTGATTTCCTTGAAGGACGAAACGCAAATTCCCCTTGATAGAAATTTCAAGGCGCTTGACGATTTGGGTAACGAGCGTATCGAACTGAATATGTGTTGGATACCGCTTGAAGATGTACCGAGCAAGAATATCTATCCACCGCAGGCAAAGGAATACATCGTAAATGTCCCTGATGAGATCGTGTACTTTGTTTATAAGGAGCAGATATGAAATTTGAATTATTATCACTCACTAATGTCGGACAGTATATAACGTATTTGAAAAAGGCACTTTCCGAGGAACCGGATATGATGTGGGCGGAGTACGTTGATGAAAACGAAATTATGGAAAGGATCAATGATCCGTTTTACAAAAATACGCCATCAATTTTGGCATTTGATGGAACGGATGTAGTTGGTAGAATTGAATACCATTTCTACGGTTGTTTGCAGGACGGATACCGTATGGCTTATGTGGATTGGGTGTATGTTTTGCCCGAGTATAGACACAATGGAATCGCCCAACAGCTTTTCAAAGAATTTGAAAAAGAATGTAAGGCGAAAAATATTGATCAATACTTCTTGATTCGAGCAACAAACGAGAATGCAAACAAGTTTTATCACAGTTTTGAAAATGTGGATTTGGACGATGAGCCTGTTTTGAGAAAAACAATTCGTGAAAAATGAAAGACAGTATTACATTTGAATTATTAACCGAATTGAATATTGAATTTGTACGTAGGATACAGCGTGATGATATAAGCGAAGCCTTCGTCGATACTGCAGATACAATTATGGAACTCACGCAATACGGCATTGACCACAATTGCAAAGGACACACATACGCAATAAAACGAGCTGATGAATATATCGGACTGATTTTGCTTGGAGAAGCGTTTGAGTGGGATACCGACCCGGAAGAAATGAAAGGAGTTCCTTTCTATCGTCTAATGGGATTTGTCATTGACAAGCGATACAGAAGCGGCGGCATCGGAGGTTATGTGTTGGAAAAGGTGATTGAAAAGATTTATGACGAGTACGGTGTACGCCCTATTGCTCTTGGAGTGCATAAGGACAATATCGGTGCGGAACGTTTTTATATCAACCACGGTTTCCGAAAAACCTCTGTTATGGAAGGAAACGATTATTACTATTTGAGGTATCCGAAAAAAAGCAGAAAAACTTGAAAAAGGTGTAAATTATGGAGTTTGTAGGTAAAAAGTGAATAAAAAAGTGTGCGATTTTTGTTCGCACACTTTTTTTGGTTATTAGTTTAAAGCATTCTCAATATAGTCTGCTGCACGCTCCATATACTCACCCTCGAAGAGCTCGATAACACCCTTATCGCAAAGGGAGGCAAGCTCGGGATCAATGGGAAGCTGCGCGAGTACGGAGGTTCCATAGCCTTCTGCAAGCTTATCAATATGACTCTCACCGTAAGGTCTTATCACCTTACCGCAGTCGGGACATACGATATAACTGTAGTTCTCTACGAGGCCAAGCACGTCGATGTCCATAAGGGAGGCCATGTTAACCGCCTTTTCAACTATCATAGATACAAGCTCTTGAGGGCTGGTAACTATTACGATACCGTCAAGGGGAAGGCTCTGGAAAACGGTAAGAGGAACATCTCCGGTTCCCGGAGGCATATCGACGAACATATAATCCACTTCGTTCCAGACAACGTCGGTCCAGAACTGCTTAACTGTCCCTGCTATAACAGGTCCGCGCCATACTACGGGCTTGGTTTCATCGTCGACAAGAAGATTGAGGCTCATTACCTCAATACCCGTCTTTGTCATCACCGGGAACATACCGATGTCGCTTCCTTGTACGGAGCCCGACTTGAGACCGAACGCCTTGGGAATAGAGGGGCCGGTTATATCTGCATCAAGGATAGCGGTCTTGTATCCTCTCCTCTGCATTGTTACAGCGAGCATAGAGGTAACGAGCGACTTACCAACGCCGCCCTTACCGCTGACAACACCTATTACGTGCTTTACGTTACTTGCCTGATTCTGTGGAGCGAGAAGCGATTCCTTGGAACACTTCTCGGCACAATTGGCACAATCATGTGAGCATCCTGCCATTGTTTATTTCTCCTTTTTAAAAGTTATGCTTAAATTGAATCGATTTTTAACTTGCCGTCGGGGGCAGTTATCGCAATAGCGTAGATCTTACTCGGCATACTGTCGATAATAAGATTTGCTATATTATCCTCGACGTTGCGTTCAATGTATCTACGCATATTTCTCGCGCCGTATTTGTCAGAGAAAGACTCCTCTGCAATAATTCTTAAAGCGTCCTCGGTATAGGTGAGCTTTATTCCCTTTTCTATCAAGTGATCACGAAGCTGACCTAACATAATTTCTGCTATCTTAGCAAAATCACTCTTGTCAAGATGACGGAAGGTGATTATCTCATCTATATGGTTCAAGAACTCAGGGCGGAGGAATTTAGCCAACGCCTTCTCCACTCTGTCCTCTGTCTGCACCTTTCGGTCGGTAGAGAAGCCGGAAACAGCGTTCGTCTTTTCGCTACCCGCATTAGTAGTGAGGACAATAATAGTGTTGGAGAAATTGATTTCCCTGCCCTGCGCATCGGTTATCTTGCCGTCATCAAGTATCTGAAGAAGCACGTTAAGAACATCGGGGTGCGCCTTTTCGATCTCATCGAAGAGAACCACGGAATAAGGTCTGCGACGTATCTTCTCGGTGAGCTGGCCTGCCTCATCATAGCCTACGTATCCGGGAGGAGATCCAATAATTCTCGAAACCGAATGTTTCTCCATAAACTCGGACATATCGAGCCTGATAAGAGACTCCGGCTGCTTGAAAAGATCATTAGCAAGCACCTTTACAAGCTCGGTCTTACCGACACCGGTAGGTCCGGCAAATATCATAGACACGGGATTATTTCTATAAGAAACACCCGCTCTTTTTCTTCTTACGGCTCTTACTACTGCGCTTACAGCCTCCTCTTGGCCTATTATACGCGAGGATATTCTTTCATGAAGTCCGGAGAGATTCTCAAGATCACCAACGCTAAGATCGGTCGCAGGAATTCCGGTCCAGATCTCTACAACCTTCAAAAGATCGGGGATCTCGACCTCAAGATGCTTAAGTATCTCTTTGAGCTCCTCCACTCTCGTTTCAAGCCTAAGTTTTTCAACTTTAATGTCCGCAATTGCTTTGTAATTGTTCTCAGTCTGACCGTCAGGATTCTCCAGCTTTCCTTCGAGCTCGGATATGGACTTTTCAAGCTCCGTAAGACGCTTTCCCGCCTGCTTATACTCGTTAAGTTCCGAGGATGAAAGAGCAACTTTAGCAGACGCTTCATCAATTAGATCGATAGCCTTGTCGGGGAGAAATCTGTCCGTTATATACTTCTCGGAGAGAATAGCCGCAGCCCGAGCTACATCATCAGAAATATTAAGTCCATGGAATCCCTCGTAGTATTTCTTTATTCCCTTTATGATCTCCACCGTCTCATCAACAGAAGGCTCGTCCACTTTTACAGGTTGGAATCTACGCTCAAGTGCGGAGTCCTTTTCAATATGCTTTCTGTATTCCTTAAGAGTTGTTGCACCTATAACCCTTATCTCACCGCGAGAAAGAGCGGGCTTTAAGAGATTGGCGGCACTCATGCTACCATCCGACGTCTCACCGGCTCCGGCAATATTATGCACCTCATCGATCATTAAAATGATGTTGCCTGCTGCCTTGATTTCCTTAAGAAGTCCGAGTATACGTGACTCAAACTGTCCGCGGAACTGTGTTCCGGCAACGAGAGAGGTAAGATCAAGCAACCATATCTCCATGCCGAGCAAAGGCGCGGGTACTCGCCCCTCAACTATTCTCTTTGCGAGCTCCTCTGCGATCGCAGTCTTACCTACACCCGGTTCTCCGATAAGGCAAGGATTGTTTTTCTGTCGGCGGGAAAGAATTTGAATTATCCTATCTATTTCTCTGTCTCTGCCGATAAGATTGTCTACCTTGCCGTCTAATGCTTTTTGATTGAGATTATGGCAAAACGTATTGAGATTTTTTCTCTCAGGGGCTCCGTCGGGAGATTTTCCCTGTTGTTTCTTGGGTCCCTGCTGCTTTCCACTCTGTCCGCCGAAGTTGAAGAGCTCGTTGAGATTAAGCGTAGGAACCTTGCCCTCCGGAGTATCTGTATCTTCGCCTACAAATTCCGGCAGATTTGCATCAAGTCCATCGAGCATATTAGCTATCTCGTTCTCATCTATACCCATTTTTGAGAGCATATCGTTTACGGGCTTGATTCCAAGCTCCTGCGCGCAAACGAGACATAAACCTTCGTTAATTGATTTATCCTTTTCCAAGCGAGTAATAAAGACCATAGCGGGTCTCTTCTTACACTTGGCGCAAACTTGTAATTTCATTTAGTATACCTGCTTAAAAACTTAATAAAAGATCGAGGGGAGTGAATGATCTAAAGAAGTTATAGATCGGTCCTCCAGTGAATTCCTGTACCCATTCGGCAGACGCTATGGCGGGAATATTAAGAATGAACTCAGAGAGTGAAGTAAACGCCCACGCGACGATAAATGCAAGGAATAATGTAAATACACATCCGAGAGTCCTGTTGACCGCTCCGGCAATACCGTTATTAACAACCGAATTAACGACCAGCATGAGAAGGTTCAAGAGTATCTTGGATACGAAGAAAACGATAATAAAACCTGCTATAACGCCGACTATCTGTACGACCGGGGCGGTTACAGCATCTACGATTGCCTCAATTACGGTAATTCCGTCAGCCGAAGAAGCAACGCCCTCAATATCAACTCCGCACAAACTCGCAGCGAACTTGATAAGTGTGGGAAGCGACTCATTCGCAGTAGATGCCGTTATTTCGGAATATTCCTCGACGAGCACTTCACTTAGTTTGTGCGATATTGCAGGACCTATTATAGGCTCGATAATTGCCGAACCTACGACGCTCGCAAGCGAGATTGCGAGTGCAAGGGCAGCAACAAACTTAACAGGCCTTGCAATAATATCAACAAAACCGTTTTTTATTCCCATAATAGCTCCCGCAAGCAAAATACCAACGAGCATTATGTCAAAAATTACATTAGCAACCATTTTTTCACCTCATATTAATGTCTGTCATCTTAAAACTACGTCATTTTCGCCGAAGATATCGCGAAGCTTTGATAGTACTTTATCGGATGGATCGATAAGAATGTTTTTCATTGCAAGCGACTTTCTCGTGCTGTCATCAAAAATTACGATCTGAGCCTGTCCGCGGTTAAGCGCTGAGATACGGTATATAAGCGGTATCCTCTCGTCACGCTGATCCTTGACTCTGATATAAAGAATATTCTTTTTCTCGACCTCGGGCGCCCTTTCTTCTACATAATTCGAGTTAGGAGTAAGGGACTCAACGGAAGAAAGAAGAATTTGAGGATCTTCCCCCTCCTCTGCAGAGATATTTCCCTGAATACATACTGCGTTATCCACATACAGATCGCCGTAAAGCGAGGAATACTGTTTAGCAAATACGACAACCTCTATCTCACCGAGTTTATCCTCAAGCGTAAGATAAGCCATGGTGGAGCCATTCTTGGTAACTTTTGTTTTTTTACCTGTAATAATGCCGGCGATCTTAACAGTAGCTTTATCCTTGTATTTAGGGGTGCTTAAAATAGAGTCGTCCGAGAAGTCATTGAGTATATCCGCTATCTTGTCCACTCCAAGAGCTGCTATATGGTGAGAGTAATTGTCCACCATATGTCCGGAGAAGTACATTCCCGAACTCTCCTTTTCGAGAACGAGAAGTTCTCTGAGAGGAAATTCCGGAAGATCAGGATATTCATAAGGAGGAGCCTCGACCCCGCTGTCACCGTAGCCTACCGAAAATAGATCAAACTGCCCTGCGATGTTTGAGTGTTTGCTGTCCAGCTCGGCATCTACAATGCTCTCATAGCAGTTAAGCAGCGAGTTTCTCGTTACACCAAGAGAATCAAATGCACCACATTTTATCAGTGATTCGAGTGTTCTCTTGTTGAGCTCTCCGTCTGACATTCTCGTAACAAATTTATCAAACGACTCAAACTGGCCTTTCTGCCGCTTTTTAATTACCGCATTTGCAAAAACTCGTCCTACATTCTTTATTGCAAGCAAACCGAAACGAATATTTCCGTCACTAACGGTAAAGTCTACATCACTCTTATTTACATCAGGCGGTAGCACCTTTACTCCAAACTTATGAGCATCTGCGATATATTCTTTAAGTTTTTTTGAGTTATCAAGAACGCTTGAAAGAAGTGCAGCAAAATACTCTGCAGGATAATGCGCCTTGAGATACGCTGTTCTATAAGACGTAACGCCATAAACCGTAGCGTGGCTCTTATTGAAGGCATATTTTGCGAAGCCAACCATCTCATCGAATATAGCCGCAGCGGCATCCTTATCAATACCGTTTGAAACACATCCGTCAAGAAAGGCGTCGCGCTCCGCCTGCATTGCATCGGTCTTTTTCTTAGACATAGCTCGACGAACGATGTCCGCGCGAGCGTACGAATAGCCTGCAAGCTTTCGGCAAATCTGCATTACCTGTTCCTGATAAACTATACATCCGTAGGTGACATCAAGAATATCCTTAAGTTCGGGTATTCTATATTCGGTTTTCTCCTTGCCATGTTTTCTGGCAATAAACTTATCGATTGAATCCATCGGACCGGGTCTAAAGAGCGCTATGCATGCTATTATATCCTCAAAGCAGGTCGGATTTAGTCTTGAAAGCACAGCCTTCATTCCACCCGACTCAAGCTGGAATACTCCGTCCGATTTTGCATCACAAAGAAGCTTAAAGGTCTTAGTATCATCAAACGGAACTCTCGCTATATCAAAATCCGGAATTCTTTTTCTGATAAGCTTTTCAGCATCGTGAATAACAGTTATATATCTTAATCCAAGGAAATCAAACTTAACGAGCCCCAAGGAAGCGTCAGTATTCATATCAAACTGCGTTACGACTCCCGTACCGCTATACGATAGAGGAACGTATTCCCACGTAGGCTCCTTTGTTATTACAACGCCTGCCGCATGAGTTGAAGCGTGTCTGGGCATGCCCTCAACCCCGCGGCTAACCTCGATAAGGTTTCTTACCTCGCTATCCTCGATATACTCCTTGCGCAAATCTTTATTGTTAAGCGCCTCATCGATGCTCGCAGCATCAATCGGTATCATCTTGGCTATTGTGTCAACCTTACCGTACGGTAGCCCGAGAGCACGTCCAACGTCTCTTACCGCCATACGTGGAGCAAGGGTACCAAACGTAACTATCTGAGCCACCTTATTCTCCCCGTACTTACGCTTAACATAATCTATAACCTCCTCACGGCGGTTATAACAAAAATCAATATCAAAATCAGGCATTGATACTCTTTCAGGATTCAAAAATCTCTCAAAAAGAAGATCAAATGCTATTGGATCAACATCTGTTATACCTATGCAAAAGGCAACAAGACTTCCCGCACCCGACCCTCTGCCCGGGCCAACCGGAATATCGTTGTTCTTTGCAAAAGCAACAAAATCGCTAACTATGAGGAAGTACGCATTAAATCCCATCTTATCAATGACTGAAAGCTCGTACTCCATTCTCTCTATATACACGTCCTTGGAATTTTTTGCAAAATCAAATCTTCCCTTTTCTGCTCTCTCAACAAAGCCGTGATAAGCATCCAGACGTAGTTTTTCCTTGTGCGTCAATCCGCCCTCCGGCTCAAAATCCGGAAGATGAAGCTGATTGAACGTAAAATCAAAATTACACTTTTCTGCGATCTTTACCGTGTTTTCTACCGCTCCGGGAAATGCAGCAAAAAGCTTTTCCATTTCGCTCGAAGTCTTAAAGTAATATTCATCAGTCTCAAATCCAAAAGGACGGCCGTCAGTTATGACATTATTAGTCTGTACACACATAAGCGTAGCTTGTATATCTGCGTCACTTTTTTCAAGATAATGAACGTCATTGGTGGCGACGAGAGGAATATCGCATTTTTCTGCAATAAGCTTCAAGGCATACGCTACGCGCATTTCCTCGTCCATGCCGTGATTTTGAACCTCAAGATAGAAGTCCTCTCCAAAAAGCCCTTTCATTTCAAGAGCTGCCTTTTCAGCATCGGAGATAGTTCCTGCCAAAATAAGCTGGGGAATATATCCTCCAATACAGCCCGAAAGCGCCACAAGTCCTTCATGATGCTCTCTCAAAAGCTCCATATCTATGCGAGGTCTGGAGTAGAAGCCGTTAATAAAACTCTCCGAAACCATATAGCATAGGTTTTTATATCCGATTTCATTTTTGCACAGCAAAACGAGGTGATGACCGGAGTTATCTACTTTTCCTTCTTTAAATAGCCTTCCTCGAGGCGCAACGTACACCTCACAACCAATAATGGGCTTTATTCCCTTTGCCTTCATGGCATTGTAGAATTCTACAGCGCCGTACATTACTCCGTGGTCGGTAATAGCCACCGCTTTTTGCCCGTCGGAAAGTGCTTTATCAGCTATTGTAGATATTCTCGTTGCTCCGTCAAGGAGACTGTATTCTGTATGAAGGTGAAGATGAACGAATCCACCCATAAAACACTTCCTTTCTCAGATACCGTCAAGTTTACCCTTAAGTAAATTCTCGGCCATCTCTGTGATTTTCTTTAGCCTATGCGACAAACCTGACTTTGATATAGGCGGAGTTATCGCGCTGGCAAGCTGTGACAGAGACATATCTCTGTTTTCCATTCTAAATCTTGCTGTTCTTTCGAGCTCATCAGGTAGCAGAGAGATCAATCCTCTGTTAACAAGCTCCTCTATTAGCGTTATCTGCGAAATAGATGCAGATACCGCTCTGTCTATATTGTTAGTTTCGCAATTTGCGATCCTGTTAGCCGTATTTCTCAGCTCTCCGTTTATTTTCGCATTCATGATGTCAAATGCGGTCTGATTCATATTTGATAAAGCAAAGAAGTCCTCAAGTTGAGTTGAGTTTCGGAAATAAATCAAAGTTTCATTCTTCTTTATCGAAATCCTTGGTGTAAGTCCAATCGAAAGAAAATACTCAGAAAGAGCTTTCGACCGATCCCCCACAGAAAACTCAAGTGAATATTGCTTCATCGGATCTGACACCCTTCCGGATGCAAGGAAAATACCTCTCAGAAAGAAGGATATGCACATAGGGCACTTTTCAACGACTGAAATACCTAATGTGTCGATATCATCAACATATTTAAGCGCAGATTTGGCGTGAAAAGAAATAATCCTTCTCCTACCGCCTACACTTGATGTAACGTTTTTAGCTTCTTTAGAATAAACATCAAGAATAATACCTTTTATGAACTCCGCAGTCTCCACACTATCAACGGATACGGAAATATTACCGTTGTCAATACGGCCGCGAGATGCAAGTACGCCCTGTATAAGCATACGTTTGCAGCAACCTGTTTTAACGGACTGAGATATGATCTCCGTCTTCTGATCCTGTGAAAATGACACGGTATCCTCCCTCTAAATTACTTCAATTTCTTCCTCGATCCATATATCGAATATCTGATTGACCTTTAGCTTAACATAATTGAGAAGCTCAATATAATCTGCACACGTAGCGCCACCGGTATTTATTATAAAGCCCGCATGCTTTTCGGATACTCTGGCACCTCCGATCCGGAAGCCCTTTAGTCCTGCTTTTTCAATGTAATAACCAGCGCTTATGCCGTTAACTTTCTTAAATGCACTGCCAAGTGACGGATAATCGTACGGTTGGGACGCTCTTCGCTTTTTATTGCATTCATTTATCTCGTTCATCACTTCCTCGGAGCTTCTCGGAATAGCCTCAAAGGTTGCATTGATAATCACGGCTTCCTGCCTCTTAACTCCGCTGTTTCGATAAGAGAAGCTCATATCCTCTTTAGACAATTCAGTCAAAAGCTCTTTTCGAGGAAAATAGCATAGCGCTTTTATAAATCTGTCGGAAATCTCGTAAGTGAATGCGCCGGCATTTTGCCTAAGCATACCACCTATAGACCCCGGAATGCCAACAAGTCCTTCAAACCCACCGAGATCATTTCTCGCTAAAATGCGCGCAGCGTTGCTTATTGATGCTCCGCACGAAAGAGTAATTGTGTTTTCTGCTAACAAATAAGTGCGAATTTTTGTTGTTTTTACTACGATGCCATTATATATACCATTATTAAACAGAATGTTAGACATTCTACCGACAACAATAAACGGCGCCATATTTTCTGTAAGAGTTTGTAGGACCCGTACAAGTTCTGTCTCGTTATTTGGATAAACGACCGCCCTGGCAACCAAAGGAACCTTAAGCGCAGATTCGGAGCGCAGATCCTTGTATTCATCAAAACTACATCCTATTTTTTTCAGAACGTCCGAAAACAATCGGTCACAGATCAGTATATCTCCTTTTCGTTTAGCATATCTATGGCTGCGGCGCGTTGAGATTCGGTAACATTGATTCCACCAAGTATACGCGAAAGCTCCTTTACGCGTCCATCATAATCAAGTGCTTTGACAGAGGTTTCGGTCGCTCCGTTTACCTCTCTCTTGCTAATAAGATAATGAATGTTAGCAAGCGAAGCTATCTGGGCGCTGTGTGTGACACAGAAAATCTGCAGTCCATTTGACATTGATCTCATCTTAAGTCCGATTTTTCTCGCGGTCTTGCCCGAAACACCTGCATCTATCTCGTCGAACACTACGCTGGAGACGCCGTCTTTGTCCGCTATCACACTCTTAATAGCAAGCATTACACGAGCTATTTCTCCGCCTGATGCTATCTTGGAAAGCGACTGGGCTTCCGCCCCCTTATTTGCACTGATATAGAATTCTATCCTGTCATAACCGTCCTTGTTAAGGACCTTTTTACCATCAAATTCCGAAGCATCGATCTTTGCATAGAAAACAACTCCGGGCATATCGAGGAATTCGAGTATCTCACATATCTTCGTCTTCAACTCGCCTGCCGATTTTACTCGTATGTTGTGGAGTTCATCCGCTATGAGGAGTGCATCATTATATAGCTTTTTTTCTTCTTTTTTGAGTGTATCGAGTGTTCCCTCATAATTCTCGAGAGTATCAAGCTCTTTCTTTGACTTATCTCTGAATTCGAGAATGTCCTTTACGGTCAATCCGTATTTACGCTTAAGTCTGCTAATCTTATCGAGCCTCGACTCAATCTCGTTAAGAGTCGTGGTAGGATCATCGTCAAAGTCCTCGAGGACTGCGTAGATCTCCTCTGCCACGTCCTCGACGCTCGCGAGGGCGTCCCTGAGCTTTTCTGCGTACTCCTCGTATTTAGGAATAACACCGGATATCTGCGTGAGGGCGGTAATACTTCTATCAACAAGATAAGCGACACTTCCCTTTTCGCTACCCCTCAGCGCTTTATAAACATACTCCGAGTTCTTGGTTATTTTCTCGCTATTTTTGATTTTTACTTTTTTATCGACAAGCTCTTCTTCCTCTCCGTCGTGAAGCTTAGCAGAATCTATATCCTTGATTTGATAAGCCAGTATCTCCTTTAGCCTTTCTCTTTCTGATTCCGTGTGTACAATATCCTGGATATCTCTGCGCGTCTTTTCAAGCTTATAGTATACCTCTCGATATTTCACCAGTAAATCTTCGGATGAAGAATACACATCAATGAGATCTATATGCTTTTCAGGATCGGTAAGTGCTCCCGTATCACTCTGTCCATGAATGCTCACAAGTCTCGGAGCAATCTGCTTAAGTATCGAAAGATTGACCGTCCTTCCGTTTATCTTAACGATCGAACGTCCGTCCAAGCCAAAGCTACGCTGTATAAGAATATTCTGTTCTTCATCAATAAGAATACCCAATTGCTCACACTGGGATATAGTGATCCGGGAAAGATCTGTAAACAAAGCGCTTACTGTGGCGGAAGACTCTCCATGTCTGATAAGCTCCTTATCAGCCTTTGCACCGAGGATCAGATTGATACTGTCAATGATTATTGACTTACCTGCTCCGGTCTCTCCGCTGATAACCATAAACCCATTCGAGAACTCAAGGTCAATGCTCTTAATAACGGCTATATTTTCGATATGCAACATTTGAAGCATTATCGTTATCCTTTCTGTTTAACGCTCGAAAACGCTCTTAAGCTCGGATTCAATCGCCTGAGCCTTTTCAGTAGTCTTGAGGACAAGCAGAATAGTATCATCACCTGCTACTGATCCGATAATATCTCTGATTTGAAGGGAGTCAATACATACAGCGATTGCGTTTGCCATACCGGACATAGTCTTAACAACAATGATGTTCTGAGCAGCTTCAATCTTGATCACAGCGTCAGTAAGCGCAGAATTGTGACCGGGAGCATCACTACCCTTTCTCACCTCGGGAGCAACATACTTATATGCACCTCTTCCGGTAGGCCCCTTAATCAATCTGAGTTGACGGATATCTCTGGATATAGTAGTCTGGGTAGATTCAAATCCATGCTCGGAAAGCTTCTGAATCAGAGCTTCCTGAGTGCTGATCTCGTATTCCTCGATGAGCTCGAGTATTTTATTCTGTCTTGCATTTTTCATTAGCCTATATCTCCTAAAATTCTCATTTTCTTAAATAAACTCGTAAACATGCTGTTTTTGGTGAAGGTAAGCATTTTTACAGTTTTAGGTGCTTTTCTGACCATACAGGAGTCACCTATATCTAAATTGCCTACGCATCTGCCATCTACGTTGACTTTCAGCGTCATTTCTCCTTGATTCGTTAATTTGATCGTATCGGAGGAATTGAATAAAACCGATCTGTTAAAAAAGGAATGAGGACTTATCGGTGTCATGAGAATACTCTCGACATCGTGTGCAACAATTGGCCCACCTGCTGAGAAGGAATATGCCGTAGATCCCTGAGGAGTAGATAGCACAACACCGTCTGCCCTTAACTTAACAGCGTTCTCGAGCGAATCCTCCACCCTAATATCCGCTATATGTAAAGAGCTGTCTCGAGAAATAGTAACATCATTAACTGCATATCTTTCACAAACAGTCCTTCCATTGCAGAATTCTACCGAAAGCAACATTTTTTCGATTATACTGTAGTTTCCGCTCTTAAGATTATCGAGAGCAGAGAGACCGTCTCTCTCAACCTCGGTCATATATCCAAGTCTTCCAAGATTTATTCCGAGAATAGGGATATCCCTTTCCACAGATATTCTTGAGGCATCTATAACAGAACCGTCTCCGCCAACAATAACAGCAAGATCAACCCCTTCGGGGATCTTATCGCTTGATACAGATACATCCTTATCGGATAACGTTTCTTCAGCCATGAAGACGTCAAAACCAAGTGAAAGCAGTCTATCAACTACCTCGCCTGTCAAAACAAGATCCTTATCCTTGTTGACGTTTGGTATGACAACAATTTTTTTCATATTATCAAACACCCTTTATCTTAACAAAATAAGCTAAATATTCAACATTTCCGTCTCCGCCTTGAATCGGAGACTGTATCCTTCCTTTTACTGCAAAACCGCAATCCTCTGCACATGCAAGCACTTTTCTTACAGCATTTTCTCTCGCCTTGGAGTCTTTCACTATGCCGCCTTTGCCAAGCCCGGCGCGTCCGACTTCAAACTGGGGTTTGATAAGACAGATAAACTCGCCTTCCCAAGCAAGCGTCTTATAGACTGCAGGAATAATATATGTTGCAGAAATGAAAGAAACATCCATGACGGCAAGATCCGGAACGTATTCAAAATCATTCGGATTCATATATCTGGCATTGTAGTTTTCTACTACGGTGACTCTACCATCATGTCTAAGTGATTCAACAATCTGTCCTGATCCTGAATCTACAGCAATAACATGCCTTGCACCGGACTGTAAAAGGCAGTCCGTAAATCCTCCGCTGGATGCACCTATATCAAGACAAAGTCGATCACTAACATCAATTTTAAACTCTGAAAGTGCCCCTTTAAGCTTGAGCCCACCGCGGCTGACAAACTCCTTTAGGGCTCTGTTTACGGTGATTTCTTCTGTTCCGTCAACATCGTACGATGCCTTATTGATCGTCTTGCCGTTGACACATACTGCTCCGGCATCTATAAACCTCTTTGCTTCCGTGCGACTTAACAAAAGACCGCTGTCGGCAAGATAAACATCAATCCTCATCCTGAACAAACGGGTAGTCGCTTATAGTACCATCCTTCCCCTCGGTCAAAATTCTGATTTTCTGCTCGGCTTTTTCTAAGGTTTCGCTACAAATTTTAACGAATTTCAAAGCCTCTTCATATTTTTCTATACTGTCGTCGAGGGTAAGCGTACCGCTTTCAAGCAGGCGCACAGCCTCCTCAAGCTTTAATAATGCTTCCTCAAATTTAATATTCTTACTCATTTTACACTCCTATTATCAGGCGTTATCGACTGAACGTTAGCTGTAATCGTTCCATCCTTGAAACGTACGATGAATTCGTCTCCAATCTCCACGTCGGATGAAGAGGAAATAACCCTTCCTTCTTTCTCTACAACGGAATATCCTCTTGACATCACCGACAATGGATTGAGAGCCTCGAGTTTTCCAACCTTAGTCATAAATGTTAATCTCTTATCAGCTAAATTGCGTTGATATGCAATGGTTGTGCTCTTATAAAGCTCGTCAACCTTCCCCCTCAATTTCTGCGTGTAGGACGAGAAATCGCTGAGAATTCCACTATCTTTAAGCCTATTTAACCTTTCTCGATATCTTTCAACAATCCTGATCAAAGATCTATCAGCTCGATCGGAATAAGCATCGATCATCATACAGAGCTCACGAATATCAGGAACTGCCAACTCAGCAGCTGCTGAAGGCGTTGGTGCTCGCATATCTGCGACAAAATCGCAAATTGTAAAATCAGTTTCATGTCCGACCGCTGAAATTACAGGCACAGAACAATTAAAAATGTGCCTCGCCAGCTCCTCATTATTAAATTCCCACAGATCTTCAATTGAACCTCCGCCCCTGCCGATAATAATCGTGTCAACAAGCTTCGATCTGTCAAAATATTCTATACCGTCGATAAGAGTTTTAGCCGCACCTTCTCCCTGGACCAATGCAGGATATAAATACACCCCCGCAAGCGGATATCTACGGCCGAGCACGTTAATAATATCACGTACAGCTGCGCCGGTAGGTGAAGTGATGACTCCGATATTTCTCGGTATTGGAGGAATGGGCTTCTTATGCTCATCACTGAATAGACCTTCACTATCCAATTTTGCCTTAAGTTGCTCGTAGGCAAGATAAAGTGCTCCTATTCCGTCGGGCTGAATCGAAGTTACATACATCTGATATACACCGTCGCGTGGGAAAACGGATATCGAACCGCACACGGTAACCTTCATACCGTTTTCCGGTAGGAACTTTAGCCTCGCAGTTGAAGATCGGAACATTACCGCCTTGATCTGTGCTCCTTCGTCTTTCAACGAAAAATAGAAGTGACCACTCCTATGATTAACGAAGTTTGATATTTCGCCTCGGACGAATATCGAATTAAGAAGGCGATTGGAATCAAACATCATCTTTATATAGTTGTTGAGCTCCGACACAGTCATTGCGACGTCGGATCTGTCTCTTAATGAAGAGATATCCATATCGACCTCCTGAGGTTTATTTTAAAAAACTTAACCTTGTAAGCTCTGCTATTCCAACTGCGTTATCTGCTGACATAAGCGGCTCAGCAAATCTCGCGTTGAGTTTCTCTTTGAGTTTGTTCTTGATTATAGAATTGCACATTACGCCGCCGGCGAAGACAAAAGGCATATCACCATATTCATGCGCAAGATTTTCGCACATCTTGAGTATCGCGTTACCTATATAATCAAAAACGAATGCAGCAGTCTTACTTTTATCACCGCTCTGCTCATACAGTCTCTTGGCCATATTCTCAAGTCCGGAAAGATTTGCATATGTTCCGTCTACAGACACCTTCTTTGAAGGTATTTTACCTGTATAGTCAAGCGCCAAGCGCTCAAGATGAGGGCCGGCAGGAAATGGAAGTCCAAGAAATACGCCGATCCTATCTATTATTTGACCTGCATTGATATCCTTCGTGCCTCCGACAAGCTGTGCAGAAAAGCCATCCGAAGCTTCAGTAACAAGAAGAAGCTCCGTCGTGCCACCCGAAACATGAAACGCTGCAAATCTCCCTTTCATCAGTTCCTCTGAATTTGATGAATACAATGCTGCCATCACGTGCCCGCATTGATGAGAAAACTTAAAAAGAGGAATGCCAATAGATGCAGATATGCTCTCTGCAACGGCTACGCCGGACAGAAAACAAGGCATATACGAGCCATCTACATTGCGAGGTTTAACGCTAACACCGACGGCAGAAGGTGTTTTGCACTTAAGATGTGCCTTTACCTCCTTCATAGCCGAAGGAATATTCTTTATGTGAGCAAACACAGCGTCGGATTGTCTCAGTCCGCATGCGCCCTCGGATACCGAAAGAGGTCTCTTTATATTTGCGATAAGTTCTCCATCGTCATACATCAGAGCAATCGACGTCGTATAATTACTCGTATCAATGCCGAGAATTATCCCTCTGTCACTCATTTTCTTCCTATGCTCTCCGCAACCTTATTAAGTACACCATTTACAAAAACATAGGCATTATCATCGTCAAATTTTTTGGAAAGCTCAATGGCCTCATTTATCGAAACCTTGACGGGAATGTCATCCATAAACATAAGCTCATAGGTTGCAAGTTTAAGTATTGCTTTAGCAACAAAAGATACACGTTCTTTCTTCCAACCGAGCAAACACTCGTCAATCTTCATATCTATGATCTTCTCATTCTCAGCGTTACCGAAGAAAATCTTCTTCACATACTCATCAACTTCAAGCGATCTCTCCTCCGTTGCCTTGGTGAAGATTTCCTCAAAGGTCTCATCAACCTTTATCGCCTTTTCAAACAAAAGTATAAATGCGTTTTCTCTCGCAGTCTTTCTCTTCATTCTAAAAACCTCGCGAATAAATTTATCATATCTTATATTATACATTTTATATATATTTTTGTCAACCGTTTTTCCATCTAAAGACTACGTTTTTTGAATTTTTATTCATAATATTCACCGAGTTTCGACACACGAGGTATAAATTAAAAAACAAATATCTATTTTTGATGAAATTGCCGTTTTAATCTTGAAAAATTATATGAAGTATGATAAAATGATTACGTATGCTATACCCATCAGGAGAATATTCAATGAGAAGGATAAACAAATTATTTCTCACAGGTTGCGGATATGCGGTGCTTATTCTCACATTGTTCTACATATTTGCTGCCGTTAGTAAGTTTGTGACGCAAACCATAGCGCCGGGACAATTCGCGCTTATAGTTTTGTTCAGCTTTGTGATCTCATTCGCTGAGTTTATGTATGAGATACTAAAGGTGAAGAAAATATACAAAATGCTTATACACTACGCTGTTCTTTTAACAGTGTTCTATATTGTTTTTGTTATTTCGGGAAATATTTCTGTGCAAAGACCGGCAGCACCTTTTGTTGCTGTTATCATCTTTACAATTCTGTACTTTGCGATATGGATAATCGTCCATTTTGTCAGAAAAGGAATCAATAAAGCGGATGACAAGCTCGAATCAAAGATAAAAACTAAAGAAAAGTCGCAAAAGTCAAAAGAAAAATATAAACCGCTATATGGAGACGATCAATGAGAATTGAAAACGACTATTATGACATAAAACCCTACGGTGCAACTCCAAGTCGCAGGCAGATACAAATGTTCGAGATCGGAAAAAAAGCCTTCTTCCACTTTGGAGTCAATACGTTCTCTGACGTAGAATGGGGAAACGGACAGGAGAGCGCAGAGATTTTCAACCCAACGGATATCGACGTTAGAAGTTGGATAAGATCGGTAAAGGCTGCCGGATTTAAAATGGCGATCCTCACCGCCAAGCATCACGACGGCTTCTGCCTATGGCCATCAAAGTACACGGAACACTCTGTAAAAAACAGTCCTTACAAAAACGGCAACGGTGATATTGTCAGAGAGTTCACTGACGCGTGTCACGAATACGGTCTATTAGTCGGTATATATGTCTCACCCTGGGACAGAAATGCTCCTTATTGGGGTACAAAGGAATATACGTATTACTACGTCAATCAACTTACCGAGATCCTTACGGAATACGGCAAAATAGATGAGATATGGTGGGACGGCGCAGGTAGTGTTAACGCGGAGTACGATTACGGTCTCTGGGCCTATACTGTAAAAAAATATCAGCCTGATGCGGTAATATTCGCATCCATGGGAGCTGCAGCTTATGCAGAACAAAGATGGGTTGGTAACGAAGCCGGATTCGCGGGAACAACCCACTACTCATCCATTAACTATGATATGATCCGTACGGAAGATGTCAAGGATATGAACCGCGGAATAATTGGCGGAGAGATGTATATCCCTGCCGAGGTCGACGTATCAATAAGGCCGGGTTGGTTCTATCACGAGGATCAAGATGACAAGGTCAAAAGCTCACGTGCACTCGACGATATATGGTTTAAATCGATTGGCAGAAATGCTATGATGCTCTTGAATTTCCCACCTGATAAGCGCGGTAGACTTGTTGATACCGATGTAAAAAGTGCTGTGGAATCAAACCGTAGAATCAACAAAATGTTGTCTGTCAATTTTGCTGACAGCGCCCTTTTGACCGCAGATTCCATGCACTGTGAAAAGACGGGAATCGAGAATGCTGTCTTTTCTGATAGTAATTTATTTTATGCAAGTAACGCCACAAAAAACAAGGCAGTAATTGATATTCTACTTAAGAGTGACTGCATCTACAACGTCCTTATGATAGGTGAAAAGATTGAACTTGGAGAGAGAATCACCTCATTCAAGCTTGAAGCTATCGACGGTAATGAAATCGTTACTTTGTGTGAAGGAACATCAGTCGGTTATCTTAAAGCATCACGCTTCAATGAGTGTTCATACAGTCATTTGAGATTGACGCTTGAAGGAATTGTGGCCCCTGTAACCTTACGACACCTTGCACTTCACCATTACGAGGAGGACAAAACCGATCCAATAATATCCTTAGCGAAGAAAAACCTTGCAATGTCTAAGAGCTCTTCCCTTTCTATGTCCGACGACAGAAAGGAAGCAGTTATAAACTTTGGCGGCATTTATCCATTTGATACGGTATCCTTCCTTACATCTTTTTGGGGGAACTATGAGGTGTTTGCTTTCGATGGAGCGAAATTCTACTCTATAGCATCCGGGTACTCACAGGATTATCAAGTAACCGTAAAGTTGGATACACCTATTGAGACCTCATATCAGATAAAAATAACCTGTGAAAGCGGCTTTGCAATTGAGCCTGATTTCATGGTATATTAAGGCGAGGATAACTATGTCTAATATTGTCAGATTTGACATCGGAGACAAGCTTCTTATGAAGAAAAAACACCCCTGCGGATCGGACCTGTTTACCGTAGCTCGCGGAGGCTCTGACGTCAGAATCATCTGTGACGGTTGTGGGCGCGACCTTACACTAAATCGAGAATCACTCGAAAAAATGATTAAAAAAGTCGTGCCAAATCAGTGAATAATTAATATTACAGAGGTAAATTATGTTTTACTATTTAAATGGAGAACTTACACTCCGAGATATAAATATGTGTGTTATAGACTGCTGTGGAGTCGGTTATAAGCTCACCATTAGTATGATAACCTCGGAATCTCTTGCATCAAAGCTTGGACAAAAGGTAAAGTTATTCACTTATCTTGCAGTTCGCGAGGATGGAGTCGAGCTTTTCGGCTTCGGAACAAACGAAGAAAGAAACGCGTTTAACCTTCTGACAGGAGTAAGCGGCGTAGGCCCGAAGGCTGCAATGAATATTCTATCCGTGATGTCTCCCGACAGACTCGCTATGGCTGTATGCACCGAGGATATCAAGAGCATCTCCAAGGCACCGAGCATCGGTGCCAAAACTGCCGCAAGAATCGTGCTCGAGCTTAAAGATAAAATTGCTAAGGACTTCCTTCCCTCCTCAAGCGGTGAAAAGAGTGCAGGTAGCGTTGGAAACGTGCCTCATGCAGTAGGCGGCAATCTTGCAGAGGCTACCGAAGCGCTTATTGTGCTTGGCTACGATAGGAGCTCGGTTATCAAGGCACTCGGCGGAATTGATCCCACACTTGATGTCGGGATGATAATAAAGGCTGCACTTAAGAAGCTCGCAAGGTAAAAAGCGAAAGGACAAAAAAATGCTTGAAGAAATCAACGAATTTGACTTTGAAAACCGAATAGTTTCCAACGAATACGACTCAAATCAAGACGCAGAGGTTGAGAATAATCTTCGACCGAAAACGCTTAACGATTACGTTGGTCAGGAGAAGGCAAAGTCCAATCTTAAGGTATACATTCAGAGTGCAAAGCTCCGTGCGGAGGCGCTCGATCACGTTCTTTTATACGGCCCTCCCGGACTCGGTAAAACAACTCTCTCAGGAATAATCGCAAACGAAATGGGCGTTAATATCAGGACCACATCCGGACCCGCAATTGAAAAGCAAGGCGATCTGGCGGCTATTCTTACGAATCTCTCCGAGGGAGACGTGCTTTTCATCGATGAGATACACAGACTCTCGCGCGCAGTAGAAGAGATACTTTACCCCGCTATGGAGGACTATGCGCTCGACATTATCATCGGTAAAGGCCCCAGTGCAAGGTCAATAAGACTTCCTATACCGAGATTTACGCTCATAGGAGCTACAACCCGAGCAGGACAGTTGACATCTCCCCTGCGTGACAGATTCGGAGTGCTCTTAAAGCTTGAGTTATACACAACGGAGGAGCTCGCAGCCATTGTAAAGCGTTCTGCAGGAATCCTTGAGATCGCAATCACGGATGAGGGTGCTACGGGTATCGCCTCTCGCTCAAGAGGTACTCCGCGTATTGCCAACAGACTGCTCAAGCGTGTACGTGACTTTGCCCTTGTTATGGGAAACGGAACAATCACATCCGAGATAGCCTCCACAGCACTTACCGCACTTGAAATCGATGATCTTGGTCTCGATAATACCGACAGACGCATGCTCGAGGCGATCATCAGATATTATGCAGGCGGGCCTGTCGGTCTTGAAACCCTCGCAGCTACAATAGGTGAAGAACCAATAACCATTGAGGACGTATACGAGCCCTATCTTATGCAGATCGGCTTCCTGGCAAGAACCCCTCGTGGAAGATGCGCAACAAAGCTCGCATACGATCATCTCGGTATCCCGTTCTCAACCGCTCCTCAGGGCAAACAGCTTGCCGGTCAAGGCGGCCTCGATCTTAACGTATAACAATTCAAATGCAATAAAAAAACGCGGAGAATTAATAATCTCCGCGTTTTTTCTTTTTTATAAACGTTAGCAATTTGCTTATCAATGTCAGCTCTGCCGTGTAATAACACCGTAAAATAGATTATTATCTCAGTGAATCGATCGCACCTTTTCTGTCGGGCGCCTTAAAAACATAACTTCCTGCAACAAGGTTATTCGCTCCGGCCTCTCTTGAAAGCTTGCCTGTATACTCGTTAATTCCTCCGTCAACCTGGATATCAACATTCAGATCGAGTCTATTGATTTCAGCCTTCAACTCCTTTATCTTATCAAGCATTTCAGGGATGAATGCCTGTCCGCCGTATCCGGGCTCAACTGTCATAATCAGCACGAGATCGCATTTGTCGAGTAGGGGATATACAACGTCTACGGGTGTTCCCGGCTTTACGGATATTCCAGCCTTTTTGCCACGCGTTCTGATAATATCAAGTGCGGCTGACGGATCATCGCAGGCCTCATAGTGGAAGGTGACGAGATCGGCTCCGGCATCAATGAACCTTGATATGTATCGCTCAGGCTTATCTATCATAAGATGAACGTCAAAGAACATTTCCGTGTTCTTTCTAAGCGAAGCTATTACGGGTAAGCCAAATGTAATATTAGTCACAAACATTCCGTCCATAACGTCAAGATGGACCATGTCTGCTCCTGCCTTTTCTATACTCTTTACTTCGTCAAGAAGCCGGGATAGATCACAAGCAAGTACTGAAGGGGATACTTTAGTCATAAACACCTCTATTGAATTATATAGTAACCTTAACTATATATTCTACATAAAATATATATGGAAGATTCAGCGTCAGACAACGTCCGCAGACAATAAAAAGCAAGACGTATGAATATAAACGGCGTTGTTAACGCTTACACGGGCTGTCGTCAAAGACGGCCCTTTTGATTTATTCGTGATAAATAAGAGCAACAGAATGCGCTGCCGCCCCCTCTTCTCTACCGGTAAATCCGAGCTTTTCCTCGGTAGTTGCCTTAACATTTACTCTATCCTCGGGGATCCCGAGCGCAAATGCGATATTTGACACCATTTTAGGAACATATGAGGCTATTTTCGGCCTTTGGAGAATCAGGGTTGCATCAACGTTGGATATTTTATATCCAAGACTATTCAGCATTGACGCTACCTTGGTTAATAAATATATGCTTGACACGCCGCGGTATTGCTCATCGGTATCCGGAAAATGTCTGCCAATATCTCCGAGAGACGCGGCTCCAAGCAAGGAGTCCATTATAGCGTGAACAAGCACGTCTGCATCCGAGTGACCAAGCAAGCCCTTTTCATGAGGTATCTCTACACCTCCGATAATAAGTTTTCTTCCCTCGACGAGCCTGTGAACGTCATATCCGTGACCTGTTCTGATATTCATCGCTTCATCTTCTCCTCTTTTTGTTAATATCGCCTTGGCTACGGTAATATCGTACGGAGTTGTAATTTTTATATTTTCAGGTCCGAGATCCACCGCGTAAATATCCTTGCCTATAGCCTCGACAAGCATATTATCATCAGTAATAACAGAGAGATCCTCACACGAGCTAAGAGCAGCTGAATAAACGTCTCTTGAGAAAACCTGCGGTGTCTGAGCAAGGTAGATCTCCTCTCGCGGAAGAGTTGACAGGATCTTACAGTTACTATCAACGGATTTGACAGTATCACTCACGGCACAGACGGCGGTTGAAGCACTGCTTTTATATGCGGCTTCGACAACCTTATCAATCATTTCAGGCGTGATAAGGCACCTCGCGCCATCATGTATCGCGACAAAGTCTGCACCATCAGATATCGCTAAAAATCCGTTCCTCGCCGACTCGGCACGACAGTTCCCGCCGACGGTAAAGCGAAGATCTTTTTTTATCTTAAGATTCAATATCATATCTTTGACAGAATCTAACTCATCCTTACGTGTAACAACGATAATTTCATTAACTGCCCGGCTTTTTCCAAACGCCAGAACAGTTCTTTCAAGAACTGTTTTTCCACAAATAGTGATAAACTGCTTAGTTTTATCACTATTCATTCTGCTTCCTTGACCTGCGGCAAGAATTATCGCAGAGGTTTTATATTCACTCATATTATTCTCCGTCAAAATCATTTACGGTGGTAGACAAAATGAACCGTTATCGTTCTGATCTTACCGTCCTCAAGAAGGTTTGGCCCGGTGATCACAGCACCGTTTCCGCTCATAAGCCAACTTGCTCCCATGTCCTTAATATAACAAACGAATATTCTATCTCCGGACGAATCGACGATAAACTTATCTTCATGTATAGCGAGCGCTCCTCCACGGCCGATAACGTCCTCGTTGCCGTCTATACGCTCAGTCACATACTTTACCGCCTGGCCGTGTAACTCCTTTGCTCTGTCGAGCTTATATGCAAAGCTATCCGGGTTCTTCCCTATACCGAATATGCACTTGAAGAATGACATAGGCACCTCAAATTTAAAAACTGTTTTTTGTTAGTGAAAAATGTACTTTTCTGTAAACATTTTACCACAAACAGGCGGATAATGGAAGTGTTTTTTGATTTTTTCAGAATAAAAATAAAAAAATTAATTTTTTTTGAACTTTTTTTCAAAAACCTATTGCTTTTTTTCTATAAAAGTATTATAATAGTAGCAAAGTGGGGCAAAGTGGCGAAAAGTGATTAGTTTTCCCAATAAATGACCACTTAAAGAAGAATTATTCCGGGAAAGGAGAGAGAAAGATGTCGTTCGTCGGTTCCTTCAAGCATTCATTAGATGCAAAAAAGCGCGTATTCATTCCCGCAAAGTTCCGCGAAGAGCTCGGTGATGAGTTCTATATCACAAGAAAGTTCGACACTTACCTCTCCATATACACCGCCGAGGATTGGGAGGTCTACGTTGACAAGATCCAGCAGCTCCCTGAGACAGTAGCGCTTGAGGTGCAGGAATTCCTCCTCGGTATCGCTCAAAAATGTGTTCCCGACTCAAACGGAAGAATCATTCTTGACGATAGACTCGCAGAACATGCACAGATCAACAAAAACATTGTTTTCGTCGGTGGCGGGCGTCAAATCAGAATTTGGTCAGAGGAGATCTGGAACGAGCGCGAAAAGAACAGAAATCTCGAAAGAATACGCGAAACAATGTATCAATACGGACTTTAATGCAGCTTGAAAGGAAATGGATTATGTCGAATATTAATTTTTCTCACGTTTCCGTTCTCCTTTATGAATGCATAGAGTCACTTAATATCAGAGATGGATTTACCTACGTCGACTGCACTACAGGCGGCGGAGGCCATTCACTCGAGATCGCAAAAAGAATGGGTCCAAATTCAAGACTCATCTGCTTTGACAGAGACAAAAACGCTATCGCGGCAGCAACCGAAAGACTTAAGAATTATCTTGACAGAGTAACATTTGTCAACGAGAACTTCTCTTCTCTGGGATCAGTCCTCAGAGAAATGAAGATTGACAATCTCGGCGGTGTCCTCGCGGATCTTGGCTGTAGTTCACATCAGTTTGACGTTCCGGAGCGTGGCTTCAGTTATATGCACGATGCACCGCTCGATATGAGAATGGATACAGACGCTCCCCTTTCCGCCTTCAACGTAGTAAACGAGTATTCCGAAAACGATCTTAAGAGAATAATATTCGATTACGGTGAGGAAAGATTTGCACCGAGAATCGCCTCTGCAATATGCAGATCAAGGCAGGACAAGCCTATCAAAACGACAAAAGAGCTCTCAGATATAATTAAGAGCGCAATTCCCGCAGCATCCAGAATAGACGGACCTCACCCGGCAAAAAGAACCTTCCAGGCAATCAGAATTGAAGTTAACGCCGAGCTTGATGCGATTACTCCCCTTATCAAGGCCGCTTCATCAAATCTCAAATCCGGAGGCAGGATCGCCATCATCTCATTCCACTCTCTCGAGGACAGACTTGTAAAGCAAACCTACAAGGAGCTTTCACGAGGATGCACGTGTCCGAGAGACTTCCCCGTCTGCGTATGCGGAAACAAACCTTCTATTAAAGAAATTACGAAAAAACCGATTCTTCCCTCCGAGGAAGAGCTTACAGTAAATCCGCGTTCCAGAAGCGCAAAGCTCAGAGTCGCGGAGAAAATATAAAACAAGGAGACTTAGATAATGACTTCGGTAATGAACCCCTATGACGCTTTATACACTAATTTGAAGAACCAGTTCACAGTTATATACAATGGCACCGAATGTACCGTTGGCGACTTTATGCTTATGAAGGCTAACAAGAGATCTGAGTCTTCTCTGCCCATTGCAACTACTGCAAGAACTACATCTCTTTCCACTATTGTTGAATACGTAAACGATAAGCTCACAGTAAAGAAGGCTCCCGTGAAGGACAAGACTATCAGAAGCTTCCCCTTCCGCACTTCTATCTCTGCGCTCCTTTCTGCGACCGCAGCGTGCGCTCTCGTTCTCTCCTGCGGTATATTCTCGCTTAGTGGCGCTGCAGGCGCAAACACTCCCAAAACTGCGGAAAAGCCTGACGCAGGCTATACCGAGTCTGTGACTCCTGAGCAGATTGAGGATGAAATTGCTTACGACACAGTAGAAGAAAAGTAATTTTTTCTACATTAATTAAATAACACGTGCATATTATATAGCGATAGCCGAATTGGTTATCGCTATATTTTTTTATTTAAAGGAAGAACAATGCTTAAAAGTGACATTTCCCCAACACAAAGGAAAACTGCAAAAAGAACGAGAATAGTTTCTCTCTCGTTATTGATTATCGCATGCATTTTGCTCGTTAATGTATTCAAATTGGATTTTTTTATGTACGAATACTATAAAAACAAGGCGTTTGATCAAATAACTACGACATCAACGCTTAAAGCGGAGCGCGGCAAAATATATGATGCTAATATGAATGTACTGGCGACAACAAAAACGACCTGGCGTATCTTCGTTTCCACAAGACAGATACAAACAAAAGCGAAGGAAGATGGGGTGGATTATGCAAGAATGATCAGCCAGGGGCTTTCAACTATCCTATCAATTGATGAGGGCACACTGTATAAAAAAATAACGAATACAAAACAACTTGATGTTACTATTGAAAAAGCGGCGAACGAAGACGAATACAACGATGTCGTGGAGTTTTTAAAAAATAACCATATTGAATCTCTCGTTCTTACAGAGGCACAAACCTCAAGATACTATCCCGAAGGAACTCTCGCTGCGCATGTTCTTGGTTTTACAGGAAGCGACAATCAAGGTCTATACGGATTAGAATACTCATACAACTCTACATTGTCCGGTAAAGACGGATACTATACATATGCCAAAGATGCTGCCGGAAACTCCATGCCCGGCGAGTATAGCGGAGTCTCGCCTGCAACAGATGGATACAGTATTGTTACTACAATAGACAGCTTTGTTCAAGAAGAGCTCGAAAGCCAACTTGAGCTAATTCGGATTAATCATTCGGTACAAAACAGAGTAACGGGAATCGTTATGGATACAAGCACGGGAGCGATTTTGGCCATGGCTACATCATCTCCTTTTGATCCAAACTCACCATTTGAATTGGATGCTCAATCTATAGAAAAGTTAGAGAACAGCAACTTAATAGAAGGCAGTAATGAGTATAAGGCATATAAGAATGAACTTATGCAGATAATGTGGTCTAACAAAGCAGTAAGCGAAACATACGAGCCCGGTTCAACTTTTAAGATAATTACAGTATCCGCTGCGCTTGATCTTGGAGCTGTAAAAACTTCGGATACATTCTCCTGTAACGGGTATCACACCGTAGGCGGCTGGAGAATTAAGTGCCATAAAACCACAGGACATGGGCATGGCTTTTCCCTTGCCTATGGGCTACAGATGTCCTGCAACCCAACAATGATGACCATAGCGGAACGAATCGGAGCAGAAAATTTCTACTCCTATGTTGAGGATTTTGGTTATCTTGAGAAAACAGGAATTGATCTCCCGAGCGAGGCAGGTACAATCTTCCACCGTCCCGAAAGTATTGGATCAACAGAGCTTGCCACTGCTTCATTTGGCCAACGCTTTAAGGTCTCGATAATCAGACAGCTAACATCTATAGCAGCGGTGGCAAACGGAGGGAGGCTCATCGAGCCATATATTGTTGATAAGATAATTGACAACGAAGGAAATATCATCTCAGAGCGTGAGACAGTAGTAAAGCGACAGGTTATATCCGAGAATGTGGCAAAGACTGTGTCAGAAATACTCGAAGAAGGTGTAAGCGGTGACGGAGGGGCGAAGAATGCATACGTAGACGGATATCTTGTAGCAGCAAAAACGGGAACGTCACAAAAGTTCGACGTGTTGGACGAAAACGGAAATTCATACCTAAGAATTGGCTCTACAGTAGCATATGCACCTTCTAATGAAAACGGTATAGCCGTAATAATCGTTGTAGATGAGCCACAAAGTCAAGTTAAATACGGATCTGTCGTTGCGGCCCCCTACGTATCAAACCTCTTGAGTTCGATTCTTCCCTATCTCGATTATAAATCCACAAGCGAGCGCTCAGAATACACGGTCGGAAATTACATTGGCGCAGGAATCGATACGGCAACAAAAGCACTGAAGGATAACGAAATAAGGTACGTTGTCGTAGGAGCAGGAACGGTTGTTTTGGATCAGGTCCCGAAAGCCGGTGTATCGGTACAAAAAAGCTCTTCTACTGTTTATCTGTACACCGAAAAGAGAGAGGATGACTACGTCATAGTTCCGTCTGTTGTCGGATTATCAATAAAAGAAGCTAACATTCTTTTATCCAATTCCGGTCTTAACATAAGAATAAGCGGCGGTTTATCGGATAAATGCACGTCTATGACGGTTATATCGCAGGATCTGCCTATGTTGGCGAAAGTAAAAAGAGGAAGTGTTATTACAATAAACGTTCTCGGAACAGATTTTGAAGATTAGGAGGAAATATGAGAGCTCTAACACTTAAGGAGCTTTTTAGCGGATATAATGACGTAGAAATCCCGGATAAAATCGGTAATGATGAAGCCTTTATTCCTACAGTCGACCAAAGCGATACAAATAATAATTCTCTGCTCTTTATTCTTGATAAAGTCGGAAACGGTATTTCAACGCAACCCGAATGCACATCAGTTGATGCAAGTACTATAGTTACATCACGCGACCGATTGATAAAGGATAGTAAAGCCAGGGTTGTTCGTGTAGGAAACGCCCGCGAAGCACTTGCATATGCGCTATCAAATACATACGCGATCAACTATGACAAAATTAAAATCATCGGTATAACAGGAACTAACGGAAAAACTACGACCGCTTCACTGATATATCACATTTTGCAGAAGGCGGGATATAGTGTCGGTTTTATCGGAACCGGAAGGATCATATCGGACAACGTACTGTTAACAGACTCCAACTATTCGATGACAACACCGGATCCGACGCTTCTATATCGCTCCATATCAAAAATGATAGACGACGGTTGTACATACGTCGTGATGGAGGTCTCAAGCCACTCTATAGCCTTGAAAAAAGTTGCACCGATAAGATTTTACTATTCGATTTTTACCAACCTTGGCGAGGATCATTTGGATTTTCATAAGGACAAGGAGGAATATTTCCACACAAAGCTTCAGTTGTTTCACTCAACTCAAAAAGGTCTATTTAATCTTGATGACTATTACGTAAGAAAGGCTGCGGTGTCAGCTCCCTGTTCAAAATCCACCTTCGGAATAATACGTGAAGCAGATACC
Organism: Clostridia bacterium; assembly: GCA_017456895.1. Classification (GTDB taxonomy): domain Bacteria; phylum Bacillota; class Clostridia; order Oscillospirales; family CAG-272; genus UBA1740. The sequence continues at coordinate 43,280 of JAFTIN010000052.1, read as the reverse complement.
TTTGCAACAGATATATGTATAAACAAATTGGATAGCTCTACGTTTTTCTACAGAGAAAACGGTCTGATATTCAAAGCTCAAACGAATCTCATCGGAGCTTTTAATGTATACAACGCTCTTGCCGCATTAAAGTGCGTGATAGACCTCGGAATTAAGCCCTGCGTAGCCAAAAGCGCACTTAAAGAAATAAAGTCCGTTGACGGTCGAATGCAATTCTTCCGCGGTCGGATAAATGCGGTGATCGATTATGCCCATACCCCATCCGCCTTTAGCAATTGCTTAAAAACCATAAAAGACGGAATTAATAGAGGGCAGAAACTAATTGTTGTGTTTGGGTGCGGAGGCGACAGAGACAAAAGAAAGCGTCCTCTATTTGGTAAAATAGCCGAAGAATTGGCAGATAAGATAGTGATATGCGAGGACAACTCGCGAGGTGAACCCTTCTCATCCATAGCAAAGGATATTGCATCGGGAATCATGGGCGACTTTGAAATAATACAAGACAGAGAGAGCGCTATAAAATACGGATTCAACATTGCAAATGACGGAGACGTCGTTGCAGTAATCGGCAAAGGACACGAGAAATATAAGCTTGTTAACAATGAATATATACCGTTTGACGAGGCAAAGATCGTGCTCGAGGCTCAGGCGGAGGCTATCACGAGATTATGCGAGTGATATTGGATATACCCCTCAAGCTTAATGAGCTGCTCCGTGCAGTGGGAGTGAATGTCGTTGTTGGAGATGAAGAGCAGGTGCATGCTATCACTACCGATACCCGAGATTGCTGTCGAAGAGATCTGTTTATCGCCCTTCAAGGGGAGAACTCGAGTGGAGAGTTATACGTAGGCGAAGCACTAAAAAAAGGTTGTTACGTCATTTCTACGTCGCATACCAAAGGGGCTTTTCACGTCGATGATTCGTCTTTAGCGCTCATGCAAATAGCATCACTGTATAAAAGCAAGATCAATATTAAGCATACAATTGCGGTAACGGGCAGCGTTGGAAAAAGCACGACTGTCAAATTTATCAATCGCATCTTAAGTGAAAAATTCGTCACACATCTTCCCGAGGGGAATTTAAACAATCACATCGGAGTTCCGCTCACTCTTCTCAGAGCCCCAATAAGCACCGAAATACTGATAACCGAGCTCGGTATGAATCATGAAAATGAAATTGCTCCTCTATCTCGTTGCGTTGAGCCCGATATCGCAATAATAACCTCTGTAGGCACTGCCCATATAGGGAATCTCGGCTCAAGAGAAAACATTGCAAAGGCTAAGCTCGAGATCACCGCAGGAATGCGGAACGGCCGTCTTATTCTGCCATATGGCGAGCCTTTGCTTAAAGGAGTAGAGAATTCTATCTACGTAGGAAGAAACACTTCCCTCTCCGCATTCTCCCTGAACAACTCGCAAGATGGAGAATACATATTCAAATCGCCACTCGGAAACATTCATAATATCGCTTTCTTCGACACGCGCGAGCATCTTCTACAAGATCTCTGCTTTGCTATATCTGCATCGTTACTTTTAGGAATGATGCCGGATGAAATAATCAGAGGTGTAAACGCGATTACAAAAGAAGATCTTCGTCAAAGATTTATTAAGCTCAAAGACTTTACCATTTTTGATGACTCTTATAATGCGTCAATTGAGTCAATTAAAGCAGACATCGACTATTTGACTAAGTTTGGAGCGCCAACCGGTGCTCTCCTCGGCGACATCCTCGAGCTTGGAAAAGAGAGTGAGCCAATACACGAAGAAGTTGGAAGAATCGTTGCGAAATCCGGACTAAATAGTCTATACTTGATCGGGACATATGCGGAATATACTGCACGTGGGGCGATAGAGTGTGGTATGCCGCAAAATCGAATTTTCATTAATACTGACGAAATGTCCTACATAAAAACTTTTGAGCAAATAAAATACGGGCACATATCGGGTGAGATCATACTCTTCAAGGCATCACATAAATTGAGACTGGATAAAATAGCGGATATGTTCGCTGAAGAAAGGATGTATTATGATTGATTACGAACTTCCGATTTACATCATAGCATTTCTCTTTGCATTCACTCTTACTGTCCTGTCCGGACAATTAATAATTCCGTATCTTAAAAGACGGGCTGAGCAACCGATATATATGGATGGACCGAGCTGGCATGCCTCAAAATCAGGCACACCTACCATGGGAGGATTATCGTTTCTCATATCAATTTCGGTAACACTGCTCTGCACTATGGTCTACTGCTATGTTGTCGGAAGGAAGGATGCAATATTATCAATCGCTGTTTGCTTATGCTACTCTGCTCTTAATGCACTTATTGGAATTATTGATGACGCAACGAAACTAAGGCGCAAAGAAAACGCCGGACTGACACCAAAGGCCAAGCTAATACTCCAATTTATTCTGGCAACCGGCTTTTTATTATTCCGACATAGATTTTTGGGAGACGATACTGCTGTTTCTTTTGCCTTTGGAGAGATTGATGTTGGATTCTTCTACTATCCAATCGCAATTATCGTTCTGCTCGGCATAGTTAACTGCGCCAACCTGACCGACGGAGTCGACGGTCTTGCATCCTCTGTAGCCTTTGGAATAGGATTATCTTTGTTTTATGCTTCTATATATAGCTCTTCGGCAATTTCTTTTATTTCAATATCTCTTGCAGGGGCTATGATAGGCTTTCTTATATTCAACGTCAATCCGGCAAAAGTGTTTATGGGTGATACGGGTTCCTTGTTTCTCGGAGCCCTTGTAGCGGCGATGTCATTCGAGCTCGATAATCCTTTAATTTCGATATTTAGCGGTGGCATATATGTGATCGAAGGTATATCCGTTATTCTTCAGGTCGCGTTCTTCAAATTGTTCAAGAGGAGGATCTTTAAGATGGCACCTTTACATCATCACCTCGAAAAAAGCGGGTGGGATGAAAATAAGATATGTCTGTCGGCATTAGGACTCACCCTTGTATTATCCCTTTCGATATTACTTCTTTGCAAACGATGACAAGCAAAAGAAGTAGGAGTATATCAAAATGGATCCTCCGGGCATCAGGCGGAGGTGTTGACCGCATATTTTTACTAACGGTAATACTGCTCGCTGCGTATGGAAGTGTCATGGTCTTCTCCGCCGGATACGCCTACGCGGACTTCAGATATAATGACGGACTTTATTTCGTTAAACGACAGGCTATATGGTTCACGCTCGGCATATTATCCATGCTTGCGATTTCGAGAATTGATATTTATGTACTAAAGAAACACACCGGCAAGGCATATATACTTACTCTCGGGCTTTTGGCACTCACTTTAGTCATCGGCTTTGTCGGAAACGGCGCTCAAAGATGGATATCACTTGGGCCTATAACCATACAGCCCTCCGAGATTGCCAAACTAACTATGACGATGATGCTTGCAAAATACTTTGCTACAAACCGAGACGCTACCGAGACAAAAAACAAAAAGCTGATTTTAATAAAAGGGACACTTATCCCTTGTATCATTTTGGCCTTACCAATATTCCTTGTAATGCTTCAGCACCATCTGTCCTGCATCATAATCCTCGGAGTGATAGGACTCATGATGATCGTGATATCGGGAGCAGACCTTAGATATATCGGTGCATTTTGCCTTATGGGGCTTGGAGGCGTAAGTTATATTGCACTCTTTACCGACTACACAAAGGATCGAATAACGGTTTGGCTCGATCCTGAAAGCTACAAGCTGACGGGAGGATGGCAGACTCTACAGGGCCTGATGGCAATAGGGTCCGGAGGAATATTCGGAAAAGGGCTTGGTAAAGGTGAGCTCAAATACTGTTACGTTTCTGAGCCGGCAAACGATATGATATTTGCAATACTGTGTGAGGAGCTCGGATTTCTTGGGGCTCTTTTCACAATTTTACTCTTCGGTATACTAATTTGGCGCGGATTCAAGATCGCTCTATGCTGTAAAGATACTTATTCAAGACTCCTGTCTATCGGAATATGTATAAAGATTGCTGTCCAAGTGTTACTCAATATTGCAGTTGTGACCAACACCATCCCCAATACAGGAATATCCCTTCCATTCTTCAGTTACGGCGGCTCATCGCTGATAATGATATTTGCCGAAATGGGAATAATACTGTCTGTATCAAGAAAAAGTAAAATACACAAGTGAGGTAAATATGAGAGTTCTGTTATGCGGCGGAGGGACTGCCGGACACGTTACCCCTGCAATTGCAATATCGGAAATAATCGAAAGGCGGTTCAAAAATGTGTCTATAGCCTTTGCGGGACGCATTGACGGTGAAGAAAACAAGGCATATTTGAGAACCGGACATCCACTTTACACCATAGATATATCAGGATTTAGCAGATCAATCAGCATAAAAAATATAAAATCGTTAATTAAAGTTTTAAAATCGAGCAGAAACGCAAAAAAGATAATTAATGATTTTGAGCCCGACCTTATAATCGGTACGGGAGGATACGTGTGTTTTCCGTTTATCAGACAAGGACAGAAAATGAACATAAAGACTGTAATGCACGAATCAAACGTGTACCCCGGTCTTGTAACACGACTGCTCGGAAAAAATTGCAATACCGTAATGCTGAGCTCCGAAGGTACGAAAGACTATTTAAAAAGCATAAAGAATACGGTTACTGTCGGTAACCCGGTAAGACACGATTTTGCTTCAATCGGAAAAATCGAGGCAAGGAAGAAGCTCAATATAAAACCACAGGAATTGCTGATCGTATCATTCGGAGGCAGCCTTGGATCTCCTGCCATGAACACATGTATAGGAACTATGATCAGAGACCATACCTCAAAAATGAATAATATCGTCCATATACACGCCACAGGTAGCTCAAATTACGAGAAAACGAAAGCAGAATATCCAAGCCTATTTAAAAACAACAGGAATGTCATAATTACACCGTACATTGAGGATATGCCGACGGTACTTTCAGCGGCAGATATTGCAATAACAAGAAGCGGAGCGATGACAATTTCCGAGCTTGCAAGATCGGAGACACCGGCGATACTCATTCCATCGCCAAACGTTGTATCGAATCATCAGCTGAAGAATGCGGAATATATGAAGACGCTCGGCGCAGCTGAGCTTATAGAAGAAAAAAATCTATCCCCTGAAGTACTCACCAAGCTCATGCTGGATATTATCTCTTCCTCGGAAAAAATGAATAAAATGATAAACGCCTTAAGAATACTCTCACACAAAAACACGGAAGAGATGGTGTACAAATCTCTAAAAGAAACCATGCGCTACAAACAATGCTAAATGTCTACATTAATTGACATTTCTGCCTTGATTTATGCGCGTAAAATATTTATAATTTGTAAATTTTTATTATTTATTTATTTTGCGCTTGAAAACGCGCGTAAATATATGTATAATAATACGTGTGAATATGAATTCTTGGCGGTAAGATCCGCCTTTCTATATAAATCAACGGAGGAATGATAAAATGTTTGACAGCAAAATGGAATTTGATTTTGAGCAGGTATATGATAGCGGCGTATCTATAAAGGTTATTGGCGTAGGCGGAGGCGGAAACAATGCGGTTAACCGTATGATCTCTACCAACATTCGCGGCGTTGAGTTCGTAGCAATCAACACCGATAGCCAGGTGCTTGACAGCTCTTGCGCTGCTAAGAAGATAATCATCGGCGACAAGGTTACCAGAGGTAAAGGCGCAGGCGCTAATCCCGAGATCGGCAAGAAGAGTGCTGAGGAGTCCATCGAGGATATCCGCGGCGTTCTCGAAGGCGCACACATGGTATTCATCACCGCAGGTATGGGTGGCGGAACCGGTACAGGCGCTGCTCCCGTAGTTGCTAAGGCAGCTAAGGAAATGGGCATTCTTACCGTTGGTATCGTTACCAAGCCTTTCAGATTTGAAGGTGGCAAGAGAATGCTCCAGGCAGAAGCCGGTATTGCAGAGCTCTCCAAGTACGTTGACTCTCTCATCGTTATCCCCAATGAGAGACTCAAGCAGGTTGAAGACACCAACATCACTCTCGCTAACGCTTTCGAGATAGCAGACGACGTTCTCCGTCGCGGTGTGCAGTCCGTTTCCGAGCTTATCAACGTTCCCGGATTTGTCAACCTCGACTTTGCTGACGTTACCACAATTATGAAGAATGCCGGCTATGCTCACATGGGCGTTGGTAGAGCTAAGGGTACCGACAAGGCACAGCTCGCTGCTATGGCTGCAATCTCTTCCCCGCTCCTTGAAACCAGTATTGCAGGCGCTACCGGCGTTCTCGTAAGCATCACCGCTTCCGAAGATATCCAGCTCGATGAGGTTGAGATCGCTTCTCAGATGATCCACGAGGAGGCTCATCCCGACGCAACTATTATTTGGGGTGCTGCATTCGATCCCACTCTCGTTGACGAGATCAAGGTAACCATTATTGCAACCGGATTTATCGATGCAAACGGCAAGTCCAACGATGGCGTTTCTCACAGAAAGCCCGCGCAGGCTCCCGTTGTAAACGAGACTCCCAAGGTTGAGGTTAAGCCCCAGCCTGTAGTTGTTGAAGAGAAGCCCCAGGTTGCTTCCGTGGCTGAGGAAAAGCCCGTTGTTAAGCCTGAGCCCGTTGTTGCAGCTCCTGAGAGAAACCTTCTCAAGGACGACCTCAAGAAGGCTGACGATATGCTTTCCTTCATGGACCAGTATAACGAGGACTACATCTTCCTTAAGAAGAGCAAAAACTGATTTTCGGACAGTGATCATTCACCTGATTTTTGCGGTGAAACATTGACTTATCAAAATGAATAAATCAAGAGCAGGACCGAGATAATTCTCGTCGGTCCTGCTCTTTTTTTGCCTACTGCGAGGGTGAAATACAACAGGTCTTCATCACAAGCAAAGGCTACCTGAGATAATGATACTTTTTACGGTCATCGGCAAGGACTACATTTTTCCGATGTGGAAAACTTGTCTCTCAAAAACCGATATACACTTTTCCGCTGTGCGTTTTAGCGGCCAATATAGGGCAAAAACGGGGTAAAACGGCCATTTTTTACCTTGTAGAACGGAATTGTGTAGTTTTTAATATGAAAGTTTTCAACATTTTTGGAGAAGATTCAATAGGTTATCCACATCTTTAAACATTATTTTTTGCCCTTGCGGAAAAATGTATTTTTGAATTTTCGGTGCTTTCTACTCGATTAAGACACGCAAAAAAAAGACGAAGCAGGCTCGTTGTCACTCGGTGACCCACGACACATACTTCGTCTTTTTTATTTGATTGATTAGCTAAGGATACCTAATAAACTTCAGGCTCCCTGCCCCATCAGTGAACGTGCTGAACCAAAACGGAAAGCGCGCCGGCAACAACACCGAAGACCATAAGGCCAACCATTACTATTGCCAAAATTCTTGCAGCCATATTTTTATTTTTCATTACCGTATCCTCGCAATTTATTTTTTACTACCCTCGTAGTATTTTGATATCTGATGAGTTATATTTTTGTTGTTGGTCTTAAGCTTTGCAGGAAGGAATCCGTTGATTCTCGAAAGCCCCTTCGCCACACAGTCAATAGCATCTTGAGGCTTAGTCACAGGAAGGCCAAGAACCTTGGAAAGCAGAACATCCATTCCGAAGAGCTCTGCTCCACCGCCTGTAAGAACTATTCCATTCTCAACTATATCGGCACACATATCCGCAGGAATCTTCTTGACCGCATCGACAATAGCATCTATCAATTCCTTGAGCGGTGCCTCGAATACACCGACGATATCCTCGGTAGAAACACTCATCCTAAGTCTGTTTCCGGTCAGGGAGAGTGTACCCTCTATATCTATGCTGTCGTTAGGTCTGCCCTTCCATACCGCACCAAGTCGCTCCTTGATCGCTCTGGCAACCTGCAAGGAAATATTAACATCCCCCTGCTTAAGTATGTAATCCTTGACCGCCTTGTCAAAGTCTTCACCGCCGATTGCACTCTTGGAAAGGTGCACAATCTCACCCCTATGCATAACACCAACCTCGGTGCTCTGCGCTCCGACGTTAACCGAAATAACGCTAATCGAGGGGGAGTAGCCCGCACCGATGATAGCAGCAACCGATCGAACCACAGAAAGCGAGGTATCAACCCCTGCCTCGGCAAGCATACCGAACAGTTCCTTCTCCTGTTTGGGAAGAAAGTCCGAGGGGACACCAACTACACAACGGATCTTATCCGCGGGCTTGACCGCTTTAATCGCGTTGTTTATGATCTCTTGTGTAAGCTGCTGGTCGAAGAGTATACCATTCTTAAACGGTCTGACAAGAATGCCGTCCGCTCCGCCGATCGCTTCTCCATCCGAGTTAACGGCTTCACTACCCACCGAAATAATACGGCGTGCATCAGGTCTTGCATTCTTATATATCAAGGCAACCGAGGGTTCCCGGTATATCTCGGCCATAACGTCACTAAGCGTTATGTTGGCGTAACCGAGGTCAAGTCCGATTTTTGTTACCATGCCGTACTCCTTTCGCAGTGTAGTTAGATAGTGAATTTGCAAAATTAAACATCTCTATGGCGTTAAAAATCAAAAAAACACTATATCAAAATAATTGTATCACATTTTACGATGAAATGCAAGTGAATTTTAAACAAAAATAAAATTAAATTTATATTCTATTAAGCCTTGAGCAAAGAGTCGTATAGCGAAGGACCTCTCTGTTATTTTTAACCATACGCTCAGGGATGTCGCTACGTCCGACAAGGATGACCATTCTCTTTGCTCTCGTAACCGCCGTATATAAAAGGTTGCGAGTCATAAGCATAGGCGCGCATGAGTACATAGGTATGACAACAACCGGATATTCACTTCCCTGACTCTTATGTACGGTTATGGCATAGGAGAGCTCGAGCTGTTCGAGATTGTCAAAATCATATCTAACCAGTCTGTCATCAAACCATATGTTGATAACCTCTGATTTAAAGTCTATACTCTCTATAACACCTATATCACCGTTGAAGACTCCGAATCCCGAAAATCCGTTCTTCTCCCACTCGATATCATAGTTATTTACCACCTGCATAACTCGATCTCCCTCTCGGAAGATCACGCCATGAGCAGCTTTTTCCTTTTTAAACGTAGCCTTTGGGTTTACACCGGACTGGAGTTCGCTGTTAAGAAGCTCAACACCTCCGGCACCTTTTTTTGAAGGAGAAATGACCTGTATCTGATCGCGTATAGATGCTCCATAGGTTTTTGGCAGTCTCTTTGTTATTAGATCAACCACTGTACTCGCTATATCCCTCTCACTTTCCCTCTTGACAAAGAAGAAATCGTTGTCCGTAACGTTGAGCGTGGGCGAGTCACCTTTGTTGATTCTATGCGCATTGGTCACTATAAGGCTCTCCTTCGATTGTCTGAAGATCTCTGTAAGTCTTACAGTCTCCACCGAACCCGAAACGATAAGATCATCAAGAACGTTTCCTGCACCAACGCTGGGAAGCTGATCAGCATCACCTATGAGTATAAGCCTCGAGCCCCTTTTAAGAGCGTGAACAAGAGCGCTCATAAGAGACAAGTCTATCATAGACGCCTCATCCACAATAATAACCTTTTCGTCAAGCGGATTGCGAGAATTTCTGTTGAACTTCAGTTCATCCGTATCGGTACGTTCCATCTCTAACAGACGATGTATAGTCTTAGCTTCCTCTCCGGTCGCTTCACTCATACGCTTTGCCGCTCTGCCTGTTGGAGCCGCGAGAGCAGTATCAAGGTCAAGATCGTTGAATATAGAGATAATACCCTTTACCACAGTGGTCTTTCCTGTACCGGGCCCGCCTGTGATGATGGTAACGCCACCGTTAAGGCATCTGAATATAGCCTCTCGCTGTTTCTCGGCGTATCGGACGCCTATTCTCACCTCAACCTTCTCTATAAGCGCAGATATATCCATTGACGACAGCTGTACCACTTCTTTAGAGAGAGTCTTAAGCTTTTTGGCAATATACTCCTCTTTGTAATTTACATCGGGAGTCATTATCAGCTCGTCATCAAACACTTTATATAAGAAGATGTCCTCGTTCTTGATAAATCCGTCAAGCTTGCTTAAAACATCCTCCTCGGATATAGCTAAAAGACTCGCTGTAGCAGATACAAGTTTATCCTTTGGCAAACATGTATGGCCGTTTGTACTTGCGTTATAGCTAAGCACGTAATTGATGCCGCTTAGCACCCTAACTCGACAGTCGGGAGCAAATCCAAACGAGGCTGCGATAGAGTCGGCCTTTTCAAAAGAAACACCGTACTCTCCGTTACATAGGATATACGGATTATCCTTCACTACTCCTACTGCGGAGGCTCCAAGCTGTTTATATACCTTGGTGATCTCACCCGTTCCCATATAGTCCTTAAAGAACATCATAACGCCGCGAAGCTCACTTTGTGCCCTGAAGGACTCGGAGATAGCGGCGGCTTTTTTTCCGGTTATTCCGGATACGTCGGTCAGCCACTCAGGATGATTCTCTATCACATCGAACGTATCCATACCGAAGCGGTTAACTATCTTGACTGCGGTTATCGGTCCAACGCCCTTTATCGCCTTGCTAGAGAGATACTGAATAATACCGTCTATCTCCTTTGGCAAGGACTTCTCATAGCTGACAAATGAGAACTGCTTTCCAAATTCCTTATGATATGCCCATTGTCCCTCGAGGATAACGTTTTCACCCTCACTTATCATGGGTATCGTACCGACTGCTGTAACAAGTCGGTTCTGATCGTCTATGATCTCAAAAACGGTGTAATCGTTATTATCGTTTCTATATACGACGTTTTCAACAACGCCCGTGACTTTTTCCATTAAGCTGTTCTGCACGACTACCTCCATCTTTTTTCTTGTGTACGCGCGGTACCCTATATATTATAGCACCTGTTTTCAGCTTTTTCAAGAGGTTTTGAAATAAAAAAGAAGATGACGTTCTTTTAAACGTCATCCTCAATTAATTCAGTTGAGACAAAGAGCTCTGAGCTCATCTGCGATGTCGCACTCTTCCCACTTTACACCAAGCTCCTCACGGCCCATGTGACCGTATGCTGCGAGCTGTTTATAGATAGGCTTTCTGAGATCGAACTTATTGATGATAGCCGCGGGACGAAGGTCAACGAGCTTGTTAACAGCCTCGGAAATCTTCTCCTCGTCGCACACGGCAGTACCAAAGGTATCGATCATTACGGATACGGGAGATGCTATACCGATAGCATAAGCGATCTGAACCTCACACTTCTTTGCAAGGCCTGCCTTTACTATGTTCTTGGCAACGTATCTTGCGGCATAGGAAGCGCTTCTGTCCACCTTAGTCGGATCCTTACCGGAGAAGGCACCGCCACCGTGTCTGGAATAGCCTCCGTAGGTATCAACAATGATCTTTCTGCCGGTAAGACCGGTATCACCCTGTGGACCGCCGATTACGAAGCGTCCGGTGGGATTGACATAAATATTTACCTTGCCATCAATGAGAGAGGTGGGAACTATAGGAAGAATTACCTGCTCGATGATATCCTTACGGATAGTAGCGGAATCGATCTCAGCACTGTGCTGAGAGGAAATAACGATAGTATCAACTCTCGTAGGAACGCCGTCAACGTACTCTACGGTAACCTGAGTCTTTCCGTCGGGGCGGAGGTAGTTGAGCTTACCGTTCTTTCTTACCTCGGTAAGTCTCTTTGCAAGCTTATGAGCGAGAGAGATGGGGAGAGGCATAAGCTCAGGAGTCTCGTCACAAGCATAACCGAACATAAGTCCCTGGTCGCCTGCTCCTGTGTCGAGAGCATCGTTTGCAGAGCCCTCCTTAGCCTCAAGGCACTTGTCAACACCGAGGGCGATGTCCGCGCTCTGCTCGTGAATAGATGTGAGTACCGCGCAGGTAGTGCAATCGAATCCATACTTTGCTCTGTCGTATCCGATCTCGCCAACGGTCTCGCGTACGATCTTTTGTACGTCGTACTTCGCATTGGTGGTGATCTCGCCCATTACGGTGATAACGCCGGTGGTAGCGAAGGTCTCGCAGGCAACACGGCTCATTGGATCCTGAGCGAGTATCTCATCGAGGATGGCGTCGGAGATCTTGTCGCATATTTTGTCGGGATGTCCCTCGGTTACGGACTCCGACGTGAAGAGAATCTTTTTCATTTATTCGTCCTTTCTGCTTATCAAATAAAAAACCGGAAATTGCAGTCTGCAACTCCCGAAGTGAGAAATAACTCATCTGTCAGGAATTAGCACCTTATATAAAACAGGTTGCCGGGCTTCACAGGGCCAGTCCCTCCACCACTCTTGATAAGCACTATTCAATTTGCGTATAAGAGTATATCATAAAGATCCGAAAAAATCAATAGCTTTGACGAAAAAAATACCCCTTTCGACAAAAAAATCAGCGCGGCGGTGATCATTCACACCGCCGCGCTGAAAATATTATTACTTAATAACAAAATGCTTGGGCAATCCATTCTCGTATTCGAGATCAAGCTCTCCTTCGATAAGAGGCCCGAGATAATTGACGCCATCCTCGGTTATGCCGTTGCCCTCTTCATTGATATATTCGCCGGGAACTGTCTTTATCGCATTTGCGATACAGGAAATATCCGCAAGTCCGATCCTTACGGAGTATTCAGCGCCTTCGAGTCTCTCAATGGTCATCATAACGCCTGTCCTGCCCTCCGTGGCAGCCTTGACAGCGCCCTTACCAACCATTACCGATTCGGTTATGTCCGTGAGGGAGGAAATGTGAGAGGCACAACGTTGTGTAAGGCTGAGCTCTACGGAGCGAACCTTACAGCCTATGCGATTTTTAATTATGCTCTCAAGCACCTTACCGGTACCTGCAAGATACTTATGACCGAAAACGTCAACCGCACCCGACTGTGTGCCTGCGCCCACGTACTCACCGTTAGCAAATCTGACGCCCTCGGAGACCGCAACGAGAATGGCGGGGTGATCCTTAAGCCTTGCTTTAACGTCATCAACAAAGCTCTGCTCGTCGAAGATACGCTCGGGAAGATATACGAGGTCGGGCCCCTCGCCACTAAGGGAAGCGAGAGCGGCGGAGGCGGTAAGCCAGCCTGCATCTCTGCCCATAATTTCGACTATGGTGACAGCATCCATAGTATACACGTTAATATCGCGGATGATCTCTTTGACAGTCGTAGCGACAAATTTTGCCGCGCTACCGAACCCGGGAGTATGATCTGTCGCCATAAGATCGTTGTCAATCGTCTTGGGAACACCGACTACTCTAAGCTCGTAATCATGAGACGCCGCATATCTTGAAAGCTTAAGGACGGTGTCCATAGAATCATTGCCGCCTATGTAGAAGAAATACCTGATATCGTGCTTCTTGAGTATCTTTAGTATCCTCTGATAGGTGTCGAAATCCTCCTCATGGGACTTGAGCTTCCTTCTGCAGGAGCCAAGCGCTGCAGCGGGAGTAGCCTCCAAGGTCTTAAGGTCATCGGGATTTGAAAAAACGTCAAAAAGATCCACCAGATCCTCTTTAAGGAATCCTTCGATACCGTTTCTCATTCCATAGAGCGTACCGATAATTCCCTGCTCCTTTGCTTCAAGGGCGCCCTTGATGACACCGGATAGAGTTGCGTTTATCGCGGCTGTCGGCCCACCGGACTGACCAACCACAGCATTTCCGTGCAAAAGCATTTTTTACCTCCGTTTTTCCGATCTTAGTCGGTGAAAGTTAATTTTGTCAAATCGAGATAAGGAAGCATATTAGTCAAATATCGTTCCTTATCAAATCCGTAATCCATAAAGTAAGCATGCTCCGAGACATCAACGGCGAGACAGGGCTCGCCATACCTGATAATATCCTTCATATTCTCTATCCCAAGAAGCCTTACCTTGTTACCTATTGAATAAGCTACCGCGAAGCCGTAGCGCATGGAAACACACAGCCTGAAGAGCTCGTTGAGCATAGCAGCCTCACTGCCGAACGTCAGAGAAACCACATCGGAACGAGGGAATCTGAGCTGTGAAAAAGAAGAAAAATATATCTCGTGCAGGAGAATATCCGGCAGCAGATCGAGCGCATCACGCTTGTCTTGCGAATTTATTTTCATTCGCAAAACGTCTCTTATTCCCGCACCCTTAAGCCCCGGTGATGAAGTCTCAATAATTGAGTATTTAAGCTTCTGCTTTCTCAAATAATCCTTATGAAGCTTAAGATTATCCTCGGATAAAAATTCAGTCAATTCGCGCACCTCGCATTATTCTTTACAAGAGAGTATATGCAAGGAAAAAGTGTAATATTCAGATTTATTATCAAGCAGATTAACCGAGCAGATCCTTCTCGGTATAAGTATATTCGCTATTACAGAAGCGGCAAATCGCGGTAAGCTCACGCGCTTTTCCCTCCGCCTCCTGTTCGTCAAATAGATTCTTTACCTCTGCCTTTCCGAGGCTGAGTATTTTCTTTCTCATGCGATCATACGAGCAGTCGCACTTATACTCTACCTCAAGTGTATCAAATACATCATACGGAATGTCCTTCATAGCTATATCAAGTATTTGCTCGTTGGTAAGTCCCATCTCAAAATACTTGGATATGTTGTTGAGCGATGCGGCATTTCTCTCTATAAGATCGACGGTAGCGTCATCCGGGAAAGGCAGAAGCTGAATAAGTACGCCGCCGGCAGCAAGACAGGAATAATCCTTATCTACGAGTACTCCGAGCGAGAGGAGTGTGGGCACCTGCTCGCTCATAGCAAAGTAGGTCGCAATATCCTCCGCAACCTCTCCGCTGACAAGCTCTATCATACCGGTCTGAGGCTCGAGATCTCCGATAGCCTTTACGAAGGAGAGTGTTCCCTTTCCTATAGCTGCACCTACGTCAAGCTTTCCATCAGGCCTCTTCGGGGGGTTGGCCAAGGGGTTCTGAATATATCCCTTTACATTGCCGAAATAGTCACCGACCGCAATAATCTTGCCCGCCTCACCGTCTCCGGAAAAGCTGATAGTAACCGTATCACCGGGATCAGGGAGCAGGGTTCCGATCATAGATGCCGCAGTAATGGTTCTGCCAAGCGCCGCAGTAGCAGTAGGAGAGGTCTTGTGCGCTCCTCTCATTCCGTTGACCATATCTCGGGAATTAATGATGACCAGTCTGGCAGAGCCGTCCCGTGTCATTCCTCTTAAAATCGTTGATTTCATACTTTTATTCTCCGTTATTTTAATTCTTAATACATCTGGCAACGAGATAGAGCCTCTCGTCGTCATCGCTTCCTTCTGTAAATGCGAAGTCGGAATACGCTCCGATAAACTCAAATCCGTTATCCTTCAATAGCCTCTTAAGGGAACGGAGCGTATACATACGCTCTCTCTGATCCTCGTCATATCTTTCGTATCTTCCGTCGTCGCATTTCTCAAAGAGTGAAATATAGAAATCGCAAATACGGCTCTTCTCATTGTAATAATTCTGCCACACTAAGAAGCTCGACTTGTCCTCAATAACGTAGGATTCGCTACCGTAGATGTTCTCAAACTTGTACCTCCCGTTTACGTCAAAGATGAAGAGGCCGTCCGGAACAAGATAGTTATGAACGAGCGAGAAGCAGCTTGAAAGATCGGAGGGGTCTGTAATATGATTTACCGTATCAAGGCAGGAAACGGTCACGTCGACGTTGCCGTAAAGCTCAAAATCGGTCATATCCTGACAGAGCCAGAGCATTTTGTCGGATAGCCCCGCCTTCTCTGCTCTCTCTCTCGCAATATCAAGCATTTCAACAGAATAATCAATGCCTGTCATGTCGTATCCGCGCTTAGCAAGCTCGAGTGTCATGCTTCCTGTACCCGATCCAAGATCGAGAACAAGCTCAGGAATTCCGTTTTTATATTCTCTCTTTATGATCTCTTCAATGAAATCCGCCCAAGCGGAATAGTCCACGTCTTTGTTGACCTTGTCATATATTGACGCTATAAGATCGTATATCATAAAGACTCCTTTCACTCAAATCTCTCGAGCACCTCGTCTGCGTACAGTCTGTCGATAGCGTACGCGTCTCGGAGAAGCTCCGGAGGAATGTACTCGTCGAATTTATCAAAAACAGGACACTCGCCTTCATTTACAAGCGCAAAGGTATCAAGGCCGTCACGCTCAAGTATTGATCTGATGGCGAAAAGAAGATTTCTTCCCGCGTCCTGCTTAGCCTTAAAGGTTATATAGCAGCAACCCTCGCTCTGAATATCCGATATGCCAAGCTCGGGAGCATATTTCTGTAAAAATCTCTTCAGTGTACGGAAGGACCTGGTACCAAGCCAGGGGAATAGAACGTAGCTCTGTCCTCCGAGAAAAACAAGCATATTCTCGTCCATTTTAGCGTTTTTTGCTACCCTACGAGCGTGATCAAGCCTTTCTCTCGCGTTTTCGCCGAGAAAAGCGTAGTCCTTGCCGTTAAAGAGAACGTCTCGCATTGCAAGCAGAAGCTTGGTGTGTATCTCACCGCTGTCTCCCGGCCAGGATACCTCCATTTTGCCCTCCACGGACTTGACGAAGATAAGCTTGGACGGAAGATCGACCTCCTTAACCTCCCAGACTCTGCCTGCGAGTGCAAATCTGTCGCCTACGGGAGGCGGAGTGGTTATGGTGCCTATCTCCTCTCCGTCACATCTGACCGTGTAATCCTCGCTGTCCTTAAAGACGGCGTAGAACTTGAATGAGTTCAGTATACGCTCGCCCTTAAGTCCTACTATGAGACCTTTGGTCTCAGTCATCTCGAGAAAATCGTTATTTATCATAGATACAAGCAAGGCTCTATAGGTCTCTTTACCCAGCGTGGATAAAGGCGGGAGGGATAAGACACGCTCTGCAAGAGCCTTTGCGGTAAGCTCACCTGAAGAGAAAACAGTGCTGAGCGTCTGGTGAAAGGCAAGGCTCAGAGGCATTTTTTTAACCCTCGGCGGCTCAATAAATCGCTCATTTGAGTAAAGATCAATTATTCCGATACCGCGAAGCAGCTCCCACGGAATAAGCTCATGGAGAGGCGCGTTTGGAAGCGGGGTCTCCTCTCGGTACACCATTATCATCTCGGGAGGGGTACCGCGCCTTCCCGAGCGTCCGAGCCTCTGTAAAAAACCGCTGACAGTAGTGGGAGCTCCCATCTGTCCGACTCTGTCGAGTCTGCCTATGTCTATACCAAGCTCGAGAGTGACCGTAGCGCAGGTAACAGCTCTTGCTACGGAGTCGTCCTTCATCGTACGCTCGGCATCCTCACGAAGAGAAGCGGAAAGATTGCCATGGTGGATAAGGAAAACATCCTTATCCCCTCTTGCCTTGCATATCTGTCTTAGGGTGGCTGTAACATACTCGGTCTCCTCGCGAGAATTCGAGAAAACGAGCGCTTTCTTACCGTCGAGAGCGTCGTAGAGAAATTCATAACCGGGATCAAGGAGCGCTCTGCCCCCTTTGTCCTCATCCGGCGCTGTCGCGAGGGAGGGAGAATGGCTCTGCACCTCACTCGGATTTTGTATATAGAAATGCTCAAGCCCGAGTCTCCACTTTAGAGGTGTTTTTTTCGGGATAGGCGCCACAGTCTCTCGGCCGCTGCCTGCTCCGAGCCAATCCGAGGCAAGCTGAAGATCACCAATGGTGGCGCTGAGGCCAACTCTTCTCGGACTGTGCCCGATAAGCCTCGATATCCTGGAAAGGTGGCAAATAACCTGATTACCTCTGTCGCTTCCGATAAGCGAATGGATTTCGTCAATAACAACAAAGCGAAGGTTTTTAAATATCCTCGGAATATCGTTGGGACGGTTCATAAGCATGGACTCAAGCGACTCCGGAGTTATCTGAAGTATGCCCTCGGGATTCTTTAAGAGCTTAGTCTTATGCGAGGCGCCTACGTCTCCGTGCCAATGAGTGACGGTTATTCCTGTCATATCAAGTAACTCATCAAGGCGCGAGAATTGGTCGTTGATAAGCGACTTGAGTGGCGCAACGTAAAGAACCGAAACCGACTCACTCGTCTCGGGGTGAGAGAGTATATCGGTGATTATCGGGAAGAAGGCAGCTTCGGTCTTGCCCGATGCGGTAGACGAGGAAAGCAAAAGATTTGAGTCTGTCTCAAATATCACCCTCGCCGCGTCAAGCTGAATATCGCGCAGCTCCGTCCAGTTGTTCCTGTATATAAATTCTTTTATAAAATCGGGGAAACGAGAAAAAATTCTATCTGCTTCTGTCATCATTCTGCCCTATTTTTATATGTCAATATCGAAAATAGTAATCTTTTTGGTTGTATTGCTCGACTTGTTCTCGAGCTGTGTGATCTCTTCCTCCGCGGCGAATGAAACCTTACCCATAAGATCGTCAAATGACGCTCCCTTGTTATCCCTAAGGATGTTGAGAAGGGTCAGATAGTCGCGAATGATCTCACGCGGAGTGATAAGCTCCTCCGCCCCTGCCTTTGCAAGAGCTATACCAAGGAAGCGCTCGATCTGCTCGTCGCTCACGGGAGAGTTAGCGGTTCCCTCGCGCTGTTGATAAAGCTTGGTAAGTCTCTTGACGAGAGCCAGAAGCTCGTTATCCGAAAGACGAGGAAGCCTAATCACAGGTGAGGAAAGATTTTTGTATCCCATATCCGAATACTTGGAATCCTGAAGGCGGCTACGAAGAGCATCGTAGCTGAAGAGTCCGCGGCGCGTGTCCTCAAGGAACTGCGGCGTTCCACCGAATACTATACCAAGATTCTTAGCCTTTCCCTGGAGAGTGTCGTTGAAGATAGCAAGAAGCTTTTCATAATTCGCCTCTCTGGATATTCTGTTTGGTATCTTATAGAGGTTGACACACTCGTCTATGAAAAGAATAAGTCCCGAGTAACCGAGATAGACCGATAAGGATGAGAACAGCTTAATGAAATTGTACCAATTGTCGTCGTCAATTATTGTGCTGACGGTAAAGCCAAGAGAATTCTTCGCCTCCGTCTTAGTGGAATACTCTCCCCTAAGCCAGCGCAAGCAATTGCTCTTTTTGTCGTTATCGTCGGAGAGCGATGCATTGTAATACTCGGTGAGCACGCGGGCAAAATCGAAGCCACCGACATCGCCCTCAAGCTCGGAGAGTGTGGAAAACACCTTTTTTCTGAGTCCGTGAGCAAATTCCGGTGTCTCGAGCTCAAGGCCTTCGGCAACAAGCTCCATCCTGAGCTTTGTGAAATGTCTGGAAAGTATGGTCGCGAGAGCTCCTCCGTCCGGACAAGCCTTGCTCGCCATATTGGTCATCAGCTCACGGTAGGTGGCAAGACCAGCTCCATTACCTCCAGAGAGTCTACGCTCGGGCGAAAGGTCGGCGTCCGCGCAGATAAATCCGCGCTCAAGCGCGTATCCGCGTATAAGCTGGATAAGAAAGCTCTTTCCGCTTCCGTAACGTCCAATAAGAAATCTGCACGCTGCTCCGCCCTCCTTCACCTCGTCGAGGTTGTCAAGAAGCGAGTTTATCTCCTCGCGTCTGCCTATTGCTATATAGGGCGCGCCCACGCGAGGCACAACGCCAGCGGTAAGCGATGTGAGAAGCGTGTTTAGTATTCTCTTTGGCACTTTAGGTTCTATATATTCTTCAGCCATTCTTTAATCTCCTCTTTGTAGTCCTCGATGATTGCGAAACCGTCTCCGCTATCCTCGATAATAACATCACCGAAGCCATCGCTGAATGCCTCGTTAATGCGCTCAACGGTAGCCTCGTCATCTATGCCGTATGCACCGCGCTCCGTGGACTTAAGGAGCTCGGCAACAAAATCGATATCGGACCTCTGAAGTCCGTAGGTGTCTGTGGTTTTTCCCTCTTGTGAAGGAATGGATGGATCAGATATACTCTCTTCGACTACCTCGGACAGTTGAGGCTCGTCCTCATATTCCTCAGTGTCGCAAAGACGCATAGTTGTGTCCCAGGAAAGACGCTCGATCTCATCTGCTCCCTCAAGGGAAAGCTTCTCCGAAGGAGCATCGTAGAGTCTCTCATACTCGGGGGCCTCGCGCCTTTTGACGCGTGTTTCACTCTTCTTGATAAGACTGTCAAAATAACAGTCAATTAGCTCCTTATATTCCTTTGGAATATATTTTATTGCAAGACGGCTCTTTGCACCGAAAAGTGAGCGCAGTTTGTTTTCGGTATATCTGACAGCAGATGTGATACCGGCGCGCAACTCAGTGGCCGCTGCAAGCGGATAATACTCTATCTCCAGCTTACACTTGACACTGTGTGTGCAAAGCGTATTCGGAAACGCGGATCTTGTTATTTTAACAAGTTCTCCCGACTCCTTCTCCTTCATACAAGATTCCCATATTGAAGGCAAAATAACGCGTATAGAGCCCTCGAGCAATGTCTTATACATTTCAGCTTTATGAGTGTACTCGGGATCCTCGCTCTCGGCGCCTACAACCGAAGAAAAGCCCTTATGCCAATCGTAGTCCGAAAGATAGGCTATAACAGACCAAACCGCCTCTCGGCTGGTGGTACCTATATCTGTAAAGTAGTATTCCTTAAAATCGGATATACGGATAACGTCAAAAATAAAGTCACGTATCTCGGATATAGGACACGGCAGCTCGTGAACGAGGCAGTAATCCCTGATCCAAATCGAGAAATACATATCTATCCTGGGTAAGGCCTTGCGATATTCCTTCCAAAGTCTGCACAAAAGCTTAATACCTTTCTCAGGCTCGATAAGCTCGGGGAGGTTTATTATCTCGTAAACGTAAAGATAGATGTAGGAGTAGTCGGTCTTGATGAATCTGCCTTGCCTCATTTCGCGGCGCCAGTAAAAATAGTAGCTCTTCTGCGCCTTGTTCAGCTGAGAATACTGAGGCATATAGGAGTAGAACTGCGCAAACTCGCACTTCTCACCGGGGCAATCGTAATACAGCTCTGCCGCCTTGCGGAAGCTGTCATAGAAGTCATACTTTTCCCTATATTTCTTTACGATTATACTCTTGATAAGAGTGTTTTCCGGATAATATACTCTGTCGGGAGTTGTGTCAAAGCCGCGCATAGCATCGAGATCAAGCTTGCGCTCCTCGGCGCGATCATCCTTCTTCTCAACAGGTTCACCAACGTTATCGGGAGCGTTGACAATGTGATCCTTGACTACCGGCCTTGATACAAAGGGAGAGAGGGTTGCGCTCTTTTTCTTGGGCACAAGCTTATCAAGATCCCAGAAATCGTCTTTTTCTTCTTTTCTATCCGCAAAGGACATACGCTCCCCTCCCTTCTGCAAGCAAAAATTGAAAGTTGAAAGTTGAAAATTAAAATGCAAAATTGATCAACTCTCTTAACGATATATTTTAGCATAAAAATCGTTAATTGTCAACCGCGCAAGCGTAAATATTTGTATAAAATTACTTCAAAATACAGACCTGCGCTTCTCATATGTCGGTGGCCGATCTTTTTGCGGAAATCTCAAAGTTTTTTCCAAAAAGGTATTGACAAAACGAATACTTCGTGTTACGATGTATTATGTAAGAGGAGGTATTCAATGGATATACAACTTAAAAGAGGTCTGCTCGACGTGTGTGTACTATCTGCTATAAAAAATGAGGATTCTTACGGATATAAAATAATTAAGGATATGAGTCCGTATATAGTTATGTCCGAGTCAACTCTGTACACCATTCTAAAGCGTCTGGAGCTCGGTAACATGCTTACAGTCAGGAACGTTGAGCATAACGGAAGGCTCAGAAAATACTATCATATCACCAAGGCCGGCCTCGGCAGGATCGAGGATTTCAAGGACGAGTGGCGCGAGGTGATGAATATCTATCAGTTCGTTATGAAGGAGGATAAAAAGAGATGACCAAACAAGAATTTTTGTCTGCTCTTGAAGTTAAATTATCAAAATTGCCAAGAAAAGATACGGCAGAGCGTATAAAATTCTACGAGGAAATGATCGACGACAGAGTCGAGGATGGCCTATCCGAGAAAGATGCTATAGCCGAGCTTGGCACTGTAGACGAGATCTACGAGCAGTTTGTTAAGGAGCTTCCCCTTCTCAAGATAATCAAAGAAAGAGTCACGCCAAAGAAAAAACTTAGCGGCGGAATGATCGCGCTTATTGCATCGACCTCGATAATATGGTTCCCTCTTCTCATCTCCGGATTATCCCTTACTCTTTCGCTCTACGCCGTGCTCTGGAGTCTTGTTTTATCCGTGTGGGCGGTATTTGCTTCTCTCGCGATATCTGCTCCCGCAAGTGTTATCTCGGGTATTGTCAGCATATTTACGGCAAATATCACTCAGGGGCTTTTGCTCATCGGTGCAGGACTTGTCATAGCAGGGCTTGCTATACTTGCTTATTACGCCAGTATGTATGTGACCAAGGGATCGGCTATACTTACCGGGAAAAGCATAATCGGAATAAAGAACCTAATAGTTAGATAGGAGAAATACAATGAAGAAAAATCTTATTATCGCACTTTGCCTCATTCTTGTAGGCGGATTGCTTTTTGCCCTTGCGGCGTGCACGTCGAACGGCGGCTTAAAAAATACATTCGTGGGTAAAGGAGTTGAATCGGTAAAAACATTCAATGAGGATTTTGAGAATATAAATATAAACACTAAAACGGCAGATATCACGTTCCTCAAAGCCGAGGACGATGTCTGCAAGGTCGTCTCGTATGATAATGAGAAGATCAGATATGACGTTTACGTAGAAGGCGGAACGCTCAAGATAAAGGCTACAGATGAAAGAAAGTGGTTCGAGCGAATATCATTCTTCGACGAATCAACACTTCAAGTATATCTTCCCGAAAGCACGTACTCCGCCCTTTCGATCGATGAAAGCACGGGTAATATATCCATACCGGCGTATTTCTCATTTGAAAACGTTAATATTGAGCTTAGCACGGGTAATACCGATCTCTACGCATCGGTAACCGGTCATATTGATATTGACGGAAGCACGGGATCTGTATACGTAAAGGACGTAAGCTGCGGATCCCTCAGTATAGACGTCAGCACCGGTAACGTAAGCCTTAATAACGTTGAATGCAACAGTAAGGTTGAGATAGGGGTCAGCACCGGCCGTGTTCAGATAGACAACGTAAGCCTTGGCAGTCTCAAGACAGAAGGCGATACGGGCAATTTCTCTGCTCAGAATATTACTTCCATAGGCAATATTTCCGTTAAAAGAGATACGGGAAAGGTAAATATCCAGGGCGCAACGGTTGGAGGCGATCTGATAGCAGAAACCGATACCGGTGACATCAGCCTCGGCACAGTAGCCTGCGCGGGTGACCTGAATATTACCGTTTCAACCGGAAAAACCAACTTGGGCGGTGTTTCCTGCAAGAATCTCATAACACGCGGCAGTACCGGATGGATAGATATGGTAGACGTTGTTGCAAGCGGTAGCTTTAATATAGAAAGAAGCACAGGTGACGTCACCTTCACCAGGTGCGATGCATCAGAGATCACCGTTCTGACAGATACAGGCGACGTCAGAGGTACACTTCTGTCCGAGAAGATATTCTTCTACGATACCGACACGGGCGACGTAGACCTTCCCGAAACTATGACCGGCGGTAAGTGCAAAATTACAACCGATACGGGTGATATTGTAATCTCAATTGAAAAATAACATAAAAAGGCTGCCCCGCTCGCTTTGGAGTGAGGCAGTCTTTCATTTATTTTTCTGTTTTTACTTCTGTTGTCTTTATCACTCTCGTGTAGTTAAGCATAAATACGCCGAGGCATACGAGAACGAGCGAAATAAGAAGATTTACGATCTGTACGGTGCTCTCCTCGGGAAGCATAAGCTTGGTAAGAAGGACTCCGAAAACGGGAGTCATGAAGCTGAATATGGTAACCTTGGAAACGGGATTGAACTTAAGAAGTATTCCCCAAAGAGCGTATGCAACAGCCGAAAGGAAGGAGAGATATACGAGAATTGCGGCTCCGCCAAGGTCGAAATGATCAATTTTGCCGCCTGCGATAAGTCCGACAACGATCATTACCGCTCCGCCGAGCATGAACTGATATCCGCTGATGACGACGGGATCCTCGCTCTTTGAGAATATCTTAATAAGAACCGAGGAGAATGCAAGCGACATAGCCGAAAAGAGGACGAAAGCATCACCGGTAAAGTTCATATTGAAGTCAATACCGTTAAGATTTACCGCGATTATTCCCGCGAAGCCTACTATACACGCAACGACCTTCTTCACGGTGAGCTTCTCCTGCTTGAAGATCAGACTGGAGATAAAGATGGCGAAGAAGGAGGATGAGCCGGAGATGATAGTTCCCTTTGCGCCCGAGGTATTGGCAAGGCCTATGTAGAAGAAGAAATACTGGATAACGGTCTGGAAGGCGGCTATTACTGAAACTCTTCCGAGATTCTCGCGTTTTGGGTAAAGCCACTTCTTGCGCGCTATACTGTAAATGGCAATAGTGATAAATCCGGCTGCTAAAAATCTGATTCCCGCGAAGAGGATCGTAGAGGGTACGTCGGGCTTTCCACCCTCAAACATAACCTTGTATCCCATCTTGATAAAGGGTGTCGCGCTGCCCCAGAGAGCACAGCAAAGCATAGCTCCTATGACGATAACGAGCGGCGACGTAAATAGATTTTTGACGTCAACTTTCTTATTCATTTTCTATTCCTTTTCTCATACTGATTCGGCATAATAGGCTCTTATGCCGTTTTTAATAAAGTGGTCGCGGGCAGACTCAGCAGAGGCTCTGTCTCGGAATATACCGTAGACCGAGGGGCCGCTTCCGCTCATCAGAGCGTGGTCTGCGCCGAGTTCAATCATTCGTTTTTTTATTGTTTCTGCCCCATTATAAATTGGCAAAATTGCGTTTTCAAATATGTTATACAATTTGATCTTAGCCTTATCCGCGGAGGATATAGCACTCAAGATAGCATCAAGCGATGAGGTGTGCTCGCCGTCTCTTTCGCACGTAAAATCCGAATACAATCTATCAAGCTCGGCATAGGCGGTCGGTGTCGAAACATGCTCGCCAGATACTGCAACAACAGTGTAAAGATGAAGACATCCTAAGAGTCGCTCTACCCTCTCGCCTCTGCCGTAGCAAAGAGCCGTTCCGCCTACAAGACAGTAAGGTACGTCGCTACCAAGCTCAGCCGCCAATTCCAAAAGTCGTTTATCAGACAATGGACGCTTAAATGCTTTGTTTAGAGCGCGTAAAACCGCTGCAGCATCCGTAGATCCTCCGGCAAGTCCCGCAGAGACAGGTATTCTCTTTATGAGCCTGATATTAACTTCAGCGTTTTTAAGCGTGGACTCTAAAAAAAGTTCTGCAGCCTTTACTGCGAGATTCCTTGAGTCGGTCGGAAGCTTGCTGTGTCCAATCACTGTAAGTTTAACGCTTGGACGTGATGAAGGCTTTACAGACACGGTAACATCATCGCACAAGGATACCGTGTGCATAACCGTCTTTACCTCGTGGAAACCGTCATCTCTTTTGGATAGGACGTCGAGGTATAGGTTAATCTTAGCGTATGCGTATTCCTTTACAGAAATCATACTCACTCCATAATAATCTGCGGACATTCTCTGCCCGCAGTTACTTCCCATACATTCTACCATAATATTAAGGTAAAGTCAATATATATTTATTTTAAGTTTTTTTGGCAAATCTATTGACAAGGAGGACAAAATGTGCTACAATACTTCGGTAGTTCGGGCAAAGGGCCCGACTCCTTGCCATCATTTGGGATGGCCTAACGACCATAAGGAGGTAAAAAATCAGATGGAAAAGATTTGTTCTTACGAGACTCTCTTTGTTATCAGCGGTAACTGCTCTGAGGAAGAGTACAACACCCTCAAGGAGAAGTTTGTAAATCTTGTTAACGAAAATGCTACCGACGTAACCGTTAACGAGTGGGGTAAGAGAAGACTTGCGTACGCTATCAACTACATTACTGAGGGCTACTACGTACTTCTCAACTTCAAGAGCGAACCCAGCTTCCCTCGCGAGCTTACTCGTGTGTTCGGAATTACCGAAGGTATTATCCGTAACATCACTCTCGCTGTAGAGGCAAAGGCTGAGGCATCCGAGGCTGCAGAGGAAGTTGCAGTTGAGGAAACCGTCGAGGTTGAAGAAACAACCGAGGCATAATTATTTTTGATTAGGAGGCGGAAACATGGCAAGTTTTAACAAGGTTATCCTCGTTGGTAACATGACTGCAGACCCTGAGCTCAAGCAGACTACTTCGGGCACTTCGGTTTGCACCTTCTCTATTGCAGTTAATCGTCGTTTCACAAGATCCGAGCAGGGTCAGCAGACTGTAGACTTCATTAACATTGTTGCATGGAGACAGAGCGCTGAATTTGTTAGCCGCTATTTTAAAAAGGGTAATCCTATTCTCGTATGTGGACAGCTCCAGACGAGAACTTGGACTGATAACCAGGGACAGAAGAGATACGCGACCGAGGTCGTAGCCGATGAGGTTACCTTCGTTGGTCCCGCAAGCTCGAACGGCGCACCTGTTCCGGGTGGCTCCACTTATACTCCCGAGGCTTATTCTACCCCTTCCTTTAACAGCGCATCCAGCGCAAGCTTTGAGGAAATTCCCGGCGACGAGAGTCTTCCCTTCTAATAGAAGACACAGTCTCGTCCGTTCGTTATGAGACTCACTATAACGGACGCAATACAGAAACCGTGGGTCAGAAAGGTTTGTGAATCCAAATGGAAAGAAACGATTCTCCCCGCTCCAACTTCCGTACCATGCACAGAAGAAAGAAGGTTTGCATCTTCTGTCAGGACAAGGTTGACGGCATTGATTACAAGGACGTAGCTAAGCTCAGAAAGTTCATCTCCGAGAGAGCTAAGATCCTCCCCAGACGTGTATCCGGCACTTGCGCTCTTCACCAGAGACAGCTCAACGTAGCTATCAAGAGAGCAAGAGAGATGGCACTTCTCCCCTACGTATCCAACTAATTGACAGCATAAAAGCACTCTGCAAAACGCAGAGTGCTTTTTAATTTTTATTTGATACTTTGGATTAAAAAATCTCGCGCGAAAATCGCCTTTCCTTTATAAATATACGGTTGATCGTTAAAATTAACAACTACCTCTGTGCCATCGCTATATACACTGCGCGCAACACCGCTTGTAGATAATGATCCATCGTCTTCCATACGGACATTACGAGGCATCAGTTCTTCAAAATCAATCATTTGAGCCGTATAAGCGGAACGCAAATCAAAGCTTATACGTTTAGAATGCTCATCGAATGATGTAGGTAATAGTGTATATAGAGCCTGATATAGCTGATATTCCCTGCCGTGCACAGAAGTATATCCCTCTCCAAAATAGTTTAACACAGAGTCGTGATAAACCATTTGCCACATCGGTACGGGGACCGGGATAGGACCATCTGCACGAACCGGAAATCCAGCAAAATGAAGTCTGCCGTATGCTCCAATATCAATAAGATCGGCATAAAGATCCGTACCGCATCCCTCAACAGCGAGCGCACCTATATAAGTTTTTGCCAAATTACAAATTTTACGATTGTTTTCTAAGTTCTCTCTCTTTGTTAACGGATGCAATGGTGAACAGCAAGTCTCAAGCGGAACACTGGCGAAAACATCGATATATATGCACCCCTCACCCGAAATATCAGCAATACGAGGTATATCTCTTTCCGCATACTTCAAGCCGTTTACCGAGCAAAGTATGTATGCCTGACCTCCGCGCCATATACCGCCCTGCGCCGGTGAACCTGTAGAAAGCTGCAGCATTTCATCCTTGTCAAAGAGTTTACTTGATTCATAAGCGTCAATATAATTGTCGTGGACGTTCAAAAAATATCCGGAAGAAAGAGAACGGGCATATTCTGCCGCTTCCGCAAAATCTTTTTCGCTACCGCGCTCGGAATTTACAGGAAACCTCTGCGGGTATCCCGCATCAAATCCATCCTTGTTCCAACCTGTATTACAAACGGCAACTCTATCGAATCCACATTCCTTTGCTGTTTCAAATATTTCATAAGCCGTCCAGTTATTTGGCAGTCCTTCGGTTTCATTCCAATCTCTGCGAGCAACGTAAAGACTATAAGTCTTATCGACACCAACCGGGCGTTCCTTAAAATACACGTTATGCTTCCAGAAGACCGTTCCGGGCAATTTCCCAACAACGGGGTGACTTTCTGCTTTTTGATTCAGTGTCCTAAAACGCCCCGATGTAATACGTAATTCTCTGCAACGACGTGAGAGATGCTTAAAATCCGATCCTTTATCAAATAGCATAAAACGCATCTGACGCGCTTCATTTTCAAACGAGTCAAAGATCTGTCTGCACTTTACGCTTACCGTTCCTTCTCTATCCATATTATACGCCACCGTATAATCACGGGAAAGATCCTCACACCAAAAACCAATACCGCCTTCAGACGTAAAAAGTCCATGAATCGGCAAAGACCAAGAAGAACTTGGTCTATAGTGCTGACTAAAGATATCGTTCCTCGGAAAATCAAAACGCATACCGTAATCTATAGGCAGATACATTTCTGCTTTTTCCTGTGTTGAGGCTTTCATTAGCCCTTGGGCAACAATCACCTGCAGGGTTGAGGAACCTATATTTTCAACAGAAGAAATATCTATCAGAAGATCTTTCCTATCCAGCCATAATGAAATACTAATGATAAAATTAGGTGTATAAAGAGGATCGGGACGGCAATAAAGATTACCGGGGAATCGAGCACTGAAAATAAATCCGGAAAATTCAATGGAGATTTTATTTTTCGTTTTTGTGACTTTCTTGCTCGAAATACTTTTCGGTGTAATAGGTATTCCGCATAACGAAAACTGAAAAGGTGCATGGTCGTGATAAACGCTTTTTCCCTTTCCGTATTCGAGCATCTCCAAATCTTCACTTAAACGTATGAAAACACTTTCGTTTTTTAATTCATACATTGTATTATTACCTTTCGATATTTTAAATTATAGTTCATATTAGTATATCTGTATACTAAACTTGAATACCAACAATATCCTCGATTGAAGATTCGTTATTTGTTTTTGCTGAATTATCAGAAGAAATCCCCTTCTCCACAGAAAAACCGATAAAGTCCACCCTAATATCTTCCTTTCCTTCCATCGGAGCGTAAGAAACCGATATTAAGCTCTTGTTCGGGTACGGATTCTCGTAAACCGCCTCGAATACGTAGTTACTTCCTCTTTTTATGGGTAACATGCCGTAAGACAGCTGACGGAATCCGTTATGAGAATATGCGTTCTTGTAGTTGTTGCAACCAATATGAGTACCGTATCGCACAGGTAACGCAGCAATGCTACCATCAGAATATTTCAGATGGTAATTACCTATGAGATATTTCTCATCCTCAATAAATAATCCGTCATAAAACGGAACATACGGAATATCATAATCTGTACTGTGAACTATCTTAATCGGATTGGATATTTTTTTACATTTCAGACGATAGCACTCACTCATACATACTCCAACAAGCTCCTCTGCTCCTCGTGCTTCGAAATCGTCACACCAAAAAGCATAGGCGGCACTCACAAGTGCAATATACTGGCAATTTCTTTGCATATACTCTTCACCAAATGCGCCCCAATTTGAAACGTATCCTCCGTTTATTCCCATTTCGCGACGTTTGTTCCATTTTTCTACGTTCAGAGGATGCAAATTACCGTATAAAACTCTCATTCCGCGATCATGATATATTTTATCATACTTCGGATTAAAGCACCAATACCAATGAAGATATGTTATGTCCTTGGGTAAAAGATCACGGAAGGGATAAAGCGCCGGTACCTTGGCGAGTCCTTTTCCGTGTCCCGATCCTCCTATCGGAGTCTTTCGGTTGTCGAAGGCCTTTAGGAGCTTTTCGCCCCACATGTAAGTTTTTATATTTTTCTTCGTAAGAAATGAATGTATTTTCTTTACATCCTCGGAATACAAAACGTACGCCGGGACGTTTGCGCAGCGAGGACAAACACCAATCGAATAAGCTTCATCGTGACCGATGTTAATAGCAGTCGGATCAAAAACATCTATGACTTCTTCCAGAATGTCGAATACATATTTATATGTCTCCGGATGATTAGGGCAATAGGTGTCGGGATATGCATCTTCTTCCCGTTCACGGATATCGGGATAAGCCATGACAAGAAAATCACAGTGTGAAAGAGACGGACATTCCGGAATAACCTGCAATCCTCGCGAACGGCAGTATTCGGCAAGAGAACGGCACTCCTCCTGTGTGAGAATATCGCCTCCGGCATTATCACAATGAATGGAGTTCTTATGCCATTCATACGTAAAGTGCTGAATCTCTCTTGCACGACCGGAATAACGGCGAGTCTCACGGCAAAACTCTCTCCACGCTTCATTGATCTTTGGATGACGCTTATATTCCATCGCACCACCGATTTCAATGATTATCGAATTGAATTTATAATACGCAAGGAGATCTACCGTGCGATAGAAATCTTCAAACTCCGCCCGTGACGGAAGAAATACACGATATCCCCTCTCTGTGCCAATCGGTACATCGTATACAAATCCTGATTCAAGCTCTCCAAATTCATAGAGCTGTGAAAGCGTTGCAGCCGCGTAAATAAATCCACGCTCGGTATCGGAATAAATTTGAGTCGTTTCCCCTATAACAATAGCATACGATTCATCATTTGGTAGAAATGAATTATGGCGAGAGATTAGAGAACGAACTTTTTTAGGATAGCCAAGTGAAAAGTTAATCTCACGAATAAATGACGAATTATCTTTAGAATAATCCTTCACCGAGCCTCTCAACGTGGAGATGATAAAATCACTATAAGTGGAATTCTGCATAAAAATATCTGTTTGTTTTGTAAAATATAGCTTTTTCCCACTTTTTTGATGTATGTTAAATTTAAAGAACATATATAACCTCTCACAATAAAATTAACTCAAAGATCAATGCATACGAAAATCAAGTGCTTCGGGCAGCGGATAGATCGATAAAACATCTGCCGCGGTTAAGGATGAGGCATCAATACCTCTCTCTTTGGCAAGAACCTCGGTATATATTTCAACCCATATAGAAGAGAGCGCATACTCTCCCTCTTTAATATCATCCACTACAAGATCGGGGGTTATCATGGCTCTTGCCGAAGAAATGTCACCGCAACGTGCATAGGCTGCGCCAAGAAGCATTTTGAGTCTGCCGTTAGAGCGCAATTCATTGGATAACGTATTATATATTTCAATCCACAAATCCGGTTTTTTGGCTCGAATAAGAATTTCAGCACATTCCACTATAAGCGGTCGATATTCCGAACATTCTTTAAAAGCCAGTAAAATATACTCTGCCGCAGATTCCAAATTTCCTTTGATATTTTTCTCTATCATAGCGATATTACGGTATGACCATGCATTTTTCTTAATATCTACAGAATGTAAAAATGAAGAATATGCACCATCAATATCTCCTGCTACATATTGCATAACACCGAGCTGGTAATAGTAATACCATCCAACGGGAGATACGCTCTTCATTCTATTGAGCCATTTTTCTCCTACGACGTAGCTACATATCGGAGAATAGGTATCACGCTCTGTAAAGTGACCGTCAAGCAACGCCAACCAATCAGCCTGTTCTTCGCCTAAACTATCCTCCGGGAAAACACAAATCTCACTGATGGATTCGCCTCTGTGCTTCATCTCCAGAGCACCCCACCCCGAACCGTACAATACAAGCGGATCTGAAGTCGTTATCCTAAAAGCTTCAGAAGATAATATTCCGCTTTTCTGTTTTACAATATCTGAAACAACAGCAGTTGCCTTATAGAAATCGCTATGAACCTTCAAAGGATCTACTGTTAGAGCCGTATAGCATTCCTGCCAGGTTATACGGCTTTTTGCAGGCATTACAAAATGCTCAAGCTGAGTTTTTAAAAGTCCCGCCTGTATTTCGACATAAGGTCCTGCGCTGTCAGTCAGCCATTTATTCCAATGACGTCCGCCCCGATGATTTCCCCACACAAAAAGCTTACGCCCCTTAAGTATAGGATCTGACATATGCAAAAGTCCTCTTCCGCTATCGTCTACGACTGCAATCCATTTATCAGATTCCTCGGGTATGTTAAAGAAGAAATCACGCGAACGGGATGAAAGATTGGAATAAGTAATATCATTTCCGTCAAGATAAGGCATCGATGCCTTGTCAAGAGAATAAGCGCCGTCGGCATATGCACAGAAGAACGTCTCATCAGCAGGAGCAAGTACTCGCGTCTTGGACGTTTCGGGCACGGCTATATTACTCCACCAATACATTGGCGTATCCTTATTGGCAGTGTTCTCGATCGTGATATTCACAAGTAAGGCTGACTCGGAAAGTGTCGCTTCTATAACGTAAACAACGCCGCGGATGCGTTCATATTCATACATCCTCAGTACTTGCTCTCCCGTTTTCGTATATACGCGCTGTGTGAACAACGGTGATGCAGTCAAAGGATTATGCCCCTTTATTCCGACATTCCACTCTACACCACCGGAAAACCAAGCGTTTCTGAGAGCGAGATTTGCAGGCTGAAATACATCGTTTTTATATAAAAGCTCACGTTTTTCACGCTTATCGTACAAAGACCATAAGCGTCCTCCAAGCTCCGGAATAAAAAGCGCACGGAGATGTTCATTCTCGAGAATAGCCGCCTTAAATGCACGGGGAGAGCGTTTTCTTGTATAGCCGTCCTGTATGCGATAAGGCAAGAGCGTAGATATCATTCCTTTGCCTATATACCTTCGATCCTCAGGCTTTATCGCATCGCTTACCGTTACCGATGCACGAAGATAACTGTTAACGTGAATATCTGCTAAACAACTTTCTTCACC
The DNA here is from genome assembly GCA_017456895.1 of Clostridia bacterium. Lineage (GTDB taxonomy): Bacteria > Bacillota > Clostridia > Oscillospirales > CAG-272 > UBA1740. The sequence goes on along the minus strand of JAFTIN010000052.1, from coordinate 10,457 downwards.
AAGTTCAGCTGCAGATAAAATTATATCTTCAAATTTTAATTCTGTCAAATGATCACCCCCTATCACCGTGATTTCAATAAATCAACATGCATAATTTATGTGTATTTACTATTGAAAAAAACTTTTTTTATCTTGTCCTCAAGTTTCCCATGATTTATTGTCATAGGGTCACGCAAGTCCCATTTTCTCTTTTTGATTTTTTTATTGCATCTATTACACGCATGATCTCAAGAGTTTCAGCTCTGTCAAATGACGTTTTACCTGTCTTGAAAAACTCAAGTATCATTTCCATCTGCAACTTGAAAATAGGTGATTGTACAACAATATTTCTTGTTTCGCCCTCATGATCTGCGAGTAAAACCTGGAAATCCATATGTTCACCAATACTGATAACTATGGTCGCATGACGCCCATCGCGATATTTTATATGCGCCCACTCTTGTGTGCCTCTTTGCTCATGACGTACCGATTCAATTCCGGCACCCATACAGGTACAAACAATTTCCATGTAATGAATCGCATATATTTCAAGCTTAACACCACTTCCAATAGCAAGAACAGAGGTTGAATTCGTTTTATAGGGTTGCAGTTCAGATGCATAACGAAGCGAAGAAGATGAAAACAGCGGCACATCCGCCTTATCCGCTGCATCAAAGATACGCACTGCGGACTCATAGCTGTCAGTAAACGTTTTATCCATAAATATCGGCTTGCAGTATTTTATCGCCTCAATGGCATAACCTTCCTTTTTATCGTTATCATCCGGTGAAAGTATCATAACACAGTCAACCATGTCACAAAGCTCAGCTATGCTATAGGCTCTTTTTATGCCGTGCTTTTCACAGAAAGCATCGCTCGTAAGACCGCTGAGAGAATCCCTCTCAGCATATGCAGCCACAATACTAAATCCTGTTTTATCTCCGCCAAGATCACGGATGCTAACAAAAGCCTCATGTGCATGATATTCATCAAGGTAGTAATCTATAAGACCTATTTTTTTCATCAGTAGCTAATCTCCTTCTTCTGCTTACTCGACTCATAAAGAGCCTCCAAGAGCTTCATAGTTTCCAAAACTTCATCTATGTTGTTTTTAGTCTTTTTACCCGTCTTGATTGCTTCAATAAATGCGAGGTCTTCACGCGCCCAATGGTTTGGAAGATCTGATTCCGGACTGAAGGACTGAAGTGTCTCACCGTCCCAGAATGTAAATCTTTTACCGTATTCAAGGCGTGCGCCTCCCTTATCTCCAAGGAAATCAACAAACATTTCAGGAATATCAATATTCTGTGCCCAAGCTCCGTTAAAGGATATGTTCGCCTTATCCGTGCGCACGTAACCGGAAATAAAGTCATCGACATCATTAATTCCGTTTTCAATATTCGCTGTATCCTCTGCCCACATGCTCTCGTATCTGTATGACTTCATATCCTTTGCAAGCTCACAGTATGCATCGCAGCTTACAGTCTCGACCTTTGCCCCACCGAGAATGTAGAAAACAAGGTCAAAGAAGTGAACGCCCCAATCTATAAGCACTCCGCCGCCGGACTCCGCCTTGGTTGTGAACGCACCTCCAAGTCCGGGAATACTTCTGTATCCTCGGAAAGAGCAGTAAATATGATATATATTTCCGAATCTTCCCTCTCTGTTCCACCTTTCAAGCATTTCAACAGGTTCTGAAAAGCGGTTACAAACACCAATTTCAAGAAGCTTACCGCGCTTTCTTGATTCTTCTGCCATCTCGCAGGAAAGCGTGTAATTCACCGTTACCGGCTTCTCACAGAAAACATGCTTATCCGCACGGAGAGCAGCCATGGTTATTTCATAATGCATATAGTTAGGCGTAAGAACCCAAACAGCCTCAACCTCCGGATCCTCGAGAGTGATCCGATAATCAGTTATTGCGTTTTCGACCTTATCATATTTATACTTCATTGCCTCTGCTTTTTCATAAATGATATCGCATGCGTACTTTATTCGTACGTTGTCAATTCCATCCAGTGCAGGAAAATGCTGAGAGATAGCAATTCTTCCGCAGCCTATAACTGCAACAACCGTCTTTTTCATGTTATTCTCCAATCGAAAATTATTAACGACAGACACCGCATAAACAATTATGCTGAGTATCTATTACGTTTCCGTTTTTAGTATAATACATATTTGTCAGAGGGTAAATATATATTTTTTGCCATAAATTTGTCATTTTTTTGGATTTATGAGCAATCCTCGCAAAATGAACAAAAATAATTTGTTATTTTTATTGACTTTTAATCCAGCTCGGTGTAAAATCATAATATGAAAAAAGTAGCTAACAATCTAAATCCATTATTCCATATTAATGAATATTACGGCACAAATCCGTTACATATAGGCTCTGTCGAGTTGGTTCAGGTTGGACGATTATTCTGTAAGAGCGACACTGAGATAGAACGACATGCACACCTTGGCTGGTATGAGCTCACCATTGTCACGGGCGGTGCGGGCACTGTCGAGGCAAACGGAGTTGAAGTGTCCGTAAGCGAGGGAGATATATTCATATCCCTGCCATACGACACTCACGCTATATATTCTGATGCGGTAAGACCGCTAAAATATGATTTTTTATCATTCTATCCATGTGACGATGAAAAAAGGGCGGCTCTTGAATCTCTTTCAAGCGCAATATACCCTGCCGATAAACGAGTCGTAAATAATGACAAAATCGGCTATCTCGTTGCCACGGTCACAGAGGAGATAAGCTCGGACGCACCCGATCGAATTGAAATTATCGAAAATGCAATATCGCAAATAATAATCTATCTCATACGCAGCATGAATGGTATCTCAGCGCATAACACGCAGCACGTATCCGACAGAGATATGCTCTGCTTCAAGATCATGAATTACATTGATACACATATGGGACTAATAAACAACCTCAGTGATCTTAGTAACGTGACGAACTACAACTATAGCTATCTGTCCGCAATTTTCAAATCGCAAACCGGAAACACTATCTCCGAATATTATCAACAGAAAAGACTTGGAGCGGCAAGGCAGCTCATAATTGAGGGGAAGCTGAGTATTAATAAGATTGCCGAAATTTTCGGTTACTCATCGATATATTCATTTTCAAAAGCGTTTAAAGCAAAATACGGCATCGCCCCGAGTAAAATAAAAACACAAGCACATAGTATTTGATCTATACTGTCACCGGAGATAAAGCGCTTCTCCCCTACGTATCCAACTAATTTATAGTTAAAAAGCACTCTGCAAAACGCAGAGTGCTTTTTTGTTTTTTTACTGTTCGAGATCCTCAAAGTAGCCGTGGTAGTGGAAGTCTATCGGCTTGTCCGGGAACATAAAGTTGTAAAGTTCGGTACAATAATCGTCGGTCATAGACGCCATAAAGTCGATTACGATCTGGTTAGGCTCGGTCTCGAGGTATGGAATCCTTGGCGAATAGTGATTATTGTTGATAAAATCGATATGATGCTTGAAGATAGGCGAAGTTTTATTGCCTGCCTTGAGATCGGAAAGAAGCTTCTTATACATTCTCTGCATAAGAGGTCTTACCCTCTCGTCAAGAACCTTGGATACATTATCGGTATTATATATCATAGCATAGTTATCGCGCTTTGCCTCTCTCATTAAGGAATAGTGCTCTTCATCAAGCCTTATATACGGCTTGCCGTAGCTATGCTCTATGATATTTACCTCAAGGTTGTTGATAATCTCTGCATTGAACGTCCTGATCCTGCCATTTTCATCAAACGTAGGATCGACATATGATATCTTGGACTTCATGGCATCGAGTCTGTCCTTACCGAGATATGCGATAATATCACTGACTCTGACTACACAGCCCTCAAGGGTGGACGGAATGATCTTGATAATATTTGACTGATCAACGTAGCAGCTCTCAACCATCTTATCAAACTCATCGAAGCTATCCATAGGCGAGGGACGGTACTCATTCATCTCAAACTCACCGTTGTGAGTGATGATACCGTTGAGTGTATCGAGGGTGAGGTTATGATTGAATATCGTATCAAGGACTCTGACCGAGTGAACATTATGATTAAAGAATCTTCCGCAGTGCTCCTGATACAGCTCGCTGATATACTTCTCGCCCGCGTGACCGAAGGGTGTATGTCCTATATCGTGGCCGAGTGCTATAGCCTCGATGAGGTCGAGGTTAAGGTTAAGCGCAGAGCCGATGGTACGCGCGATCTTGGATACGAGCTGTACGTGGAGAGCACGTCGGGTAATATCGTCGTTCTTGTAGAACGAGAACACCTGAGTCTTATCTGTATATCTGTTATAGTATGGACTGTGAAGGATCTTGTCGGTATCGCGGGCAAATGCCGGACGCCATATACTCTCCCTGTCGGAGGACGGATCACGTCTAACAGCCTCGTTGCTGTTCCTGGCAAAGGCGGGTCTTGTACCGTTTAAAATATCCTGTCTCATTTTCTCGGTGAGCTCCAAAGAAAGCTCTTCGTATTTTGACATATTCCCTCCTTAATATATTATTTGTGGATTAAGTATAACACAAAAAAAACGGTCTGTCAATAGTTTTTTAGACTCATTCTAAATTTTAGTATATTTTTTGATAAAAAAGGAGTATTTTAGGAGAAAGTAAAAAGGACGGAGCAATACGCCCCGTCCTATTTTACTAAGATTAATTTTGCTTATGCAAAAATTATGCCATCTGGTTGAACTTAAGAGCAAAGCCGGACTTCTTGTGAGCGGCGTTGTTCTTGTGAAGGATGCCGTGAGCAACTGCCTGGTCTACCTTCTTAACAGCAAGTCTGTAAAGCTCAGAAGCAGCGGCCTTGTCGCCGGACTCAACAGCAGCGTTGAACTTCTTGATAGTAGTCTTAAGCTGGCTCTTGATCATCTGGTTTCTAAGCGCCTTTGCCTGGTTTACAAGTATACGCTTTTTTGCGGACTTAATGTTAGCCATTTTCTTCTCCTTTAAAAATTTACGTAATCCTAAATGCTACGCCGCAGAAGTTGGCTGAGAGGGTCCAATATCAAGCAGCTTTACAACCTGGTTACTGTTTTATTTCATACTTCATAGATTATATCACCTCTCGCGATAAAAATCAAGGGGTTTTACAAAAAAAGTTCAAATTTTTTGGTTATTTTTAATATATTTTTTTATTTAAGTACTTGACAAAGAGGATCTAATCTGTTATACTTGTAAAGTAATTTGCTTTACAGTACAAGGAGCGAGGTATTTATGTTTGAAAAAAATCTAAAACTCGCCTATCTTCTCGATTTCTACGGCGAGGTTCTCGACGAGCATACGAGAAGCGTTATGAAGGCATATTACGACGATGACCTCTCGCTCTCCGAGATCGCGGAGGGTGTCGGGATATCCCGTCAGGGTGTGAGACACGTTATTAAAAAGGGCGAGGAGCAGCTCTCCTTCCTTGAAGAAAGACTCGGTCTTGCCGCTCACAATGAAGAACTCGAGAGAGCGCTGACGCTTATTGACAGCATAAGGAAGTCGCTCGAATCGGATACTCTCGATAAGGCGGTCGCTATGGCGACTCTTGACGAGATAAAGGATATTATCGTCACAAGATGAGCCTATGGCTCAATAATATACGCACTACGTGCTGAATTGGAGGTACCATGTTCGGAGGTTTAACCGAAAAACTGGCAAACGCCTTTAAGAAATTCAAGAACAAGGGCAAGCTCACGGAGGCCGACGTAAAGGAAGGCATGAGAGAGGTCAAGCTGGCACTTCTCGAGGCAGACGTTAACTTCAAGGTAGTAAAAGAGTTTGTTAAAGCAGTAACCGAAAGAGCTGTTGGCTCGCAGGTGCTTGAAAGCCTGCTCCCGGCCCAGCAGATCGTTAAGATAGTAAACGAAGAGCTCATAAAGCTTATGGGTGGCGAAACTCCCAAGATCAATATCAATCCCAAGCCCCCGACAGTGATCATGATGGTCGGTCTTCAAGGCGCGGGTAAGACTACTCACTCAGCAAAGATCGCCTCCTACTACAAGCACAAGGGAAAGTCTCCCCTGCTCGTAGCCTGCGACGTTTACAGACCTGCGGCTGTCGATCAGCTCAAGATCGTCGGTGAAGCTGCGAATATCCCCGTTTTCTCTATGGGCACGAAGATCTCACCCGTTGAGATCGCCAAGGCAGGCGTTGAATACGCCAAGAAAAACGGACACGATATGGTGTTCATTGATACTGCCGGCCGTCTTCACATTGATGAAGAGCTTATGGCAGAGTTAGTAAAAATAAAAGAAGCCACCGGCCCCTCCGAGATCCTTCTCGTTGTGGACGCTATGCTCGGTCAGGATGCGGTAAACGTTGCAAAGACGTTCAACGACCTTCTCGACATTACCGGCGTTGTGCTCACTAAAATGGACGGTGATACACGAGGCGGCGCTGCACTGTCTGTCAAGTACATCACAGGCAAGCCTATTAAGTTTATCGGAACGGGAGAAAAGCTTGACGCTCTCGAGCCCTTCCACCCCGACAGAATGGCCTCGAGAATACTCGGAATGGGAGATATACTCTCTCTTATCGAAAAGGCTGAGGCGGCCTACGACGAAAAGAACGCCAAGGAGCTTGAGAAAAAGATGCGTGAGCAGACCTTTTCTCTTGACGATTTCCTTGAGCAAATGCGCCAGCTGAAAAAGATGGGCAATCTCGAGCAGCTCATAGCTATGGTTCCCGGAGCAAATATGGGAGCTCTCAAAAACGCGCAGCTCGACGAGAGTCAGATGGCAAAGACCGAGGCGATAATCCTTTCTATGACAAGACAGGAAAGACTCCGCCCCGACATCATCAACGGATCGAGGAGAAAGCGTATAGCTAACGGCTCAGGCACCTCGGTAGAGGACGTGAACAAATTGCTCAAGCAGTTTGAACAGATGAAGAAGATGATGAAGCAGTTCTCAAATATGGGTAAGCGCCGCGGCTTTGGCGGTATGAAGCTTCCTTTTTAACGAAAAAACTAATTTAAAAAAATAAAAAACATTCATTTTTTGGAGGAAAAGAAAAATGGCAGTAAAAATCAGACTTAAGAGACTTGGTTCCAAGAAGAACCCCTTCTACCGTGTAGTTGTTGCAGACGAAAGATCTCCCCGTGATGGCAGATTCATAGAGGAAATCGGCTACTACAACCCCCTCACCAATCCCGTTGACATCAAGATCGACGCTGAGAAGGCTACCAAGTGGCTCGGCAACGGCGCTCAGCCCACTGAGACCGTTAGATCCCTTCTTAAGAAGTCCGATATCATTAAGTAATTCATACCGATAACGGAAGGATTGAAAGGTATTAATAATGGAGCTTAAGCAGGTACTTACCGATATTGCCCGCGCCATTGTTGACAATCCCGACGCTGTTAATGTAGTTGAAACCGTTGATGGTGACGACGTAGAGCTCGTGCTCACCGTTGCTGAAGGTGATACAGGTATGGTTATCGGGCGTCATGGCAGAATTGCTAAAGCGATCCGCCAGGTCATGAAGGCCGCGGCAAACACATGCGGAAAGCATGTAACCGTTGAAATCAAGTAAAACTCTTCCTCGGGGTATTTATGCCCCGAGGAGATTTTTTATTTAAAGTATACAAAAAAGGAGATTTAAAACTGTGAATAAGGGACGACATATCGGCATAAAATGTCTGTTTCCTTATACGGTTTGATTTCACTATGAAAAAATATATTATGGCTCTCGATCAGGGTACAACAAGCTCAAGATGTATCCTGTTTGAGAAAAACGGAAAAATAGCAAGCATGGTCCAGCGCGAGTTCGCGCAGATATTCCCTAACGAGGGCTGGGTCGAGCACGACCCAATGACGATATGGTCGACACAGATAGCAGTAGCTACGGAGGCGCTACTTAAGATAGGCGGCTCCTGGAGTGAGGTACACGGAATAGGCATAACCAACCAGCGCGAGACCACGGTTGTGTGGGACAGAAAAACCGGAGCTCCGATATACAACGCGATCGTATGGCAGTGCCGCAGAACGGCCGACTTTTGCCAGAAATTAAGTGATGACGGCAAGGAGGAAATGATCAAGGAGAAGACAGGACTTCTTCTCGACCCGTACTTCTCTGCCACAAAATTACGCTGGATTTTAGAAAATGTCGCAGGCGCAAGAGAAAAAGCAGAAAAAGGAGAGCTCTGCTTCGGAACTATAGATTCCTGGCTGATGTGGAATCTGACCGGAGGTAAGGTGCACGCAACCGATTACTCCAACGCAGCAAGAACCATGCTCTTTAATATACACACTCTTAAGTGGGATGAAGATCTATGCGAGCTCTTTGGAATTCCCTCCTCCATGCTACCCGAGGTCAAGCCCTCATCCGGACTCTTTGGCTATACAGACGTGAGCGTACTCGGAGCTGAGGTCCCCATCGCAGGTGTGGCGGGTGACCAGCAAGCGGCGCTCTTCGGCCAATGCTGCTTTGATCCCGGAGAAATGAAGAACACCTACGGCACGGGCGCGTTCTTACTAATGAACACGGGCGAAAAGCCGTACATGACCACAAACGGCCTTGTAACTACTATCGCCTGGGGTATAGGAGACAAGGTGACCTATGCGCTTGAGGGCTCGGTGTTTACCTGCGGTGCGGCGATACAGTGGCTCAGAGACGGTCTTAAGATAATCGAATCCGCTGCAGATAGCGAATACTATGCCTCAAAGGTCAAGGATTCCGGAGGAGTTATGATAGTTCCAGCCTTCCAAGGCCTTGGAGCTCCGTGGTGGGATCCCTACGCGAGAGGCGTTATCATAGGCATTACAAGAGCTACAACAAAGTACCATCTCATAAGAGCTACGCTTGAGTCACTTGCATATCAGGTCGTTGACGTTGTTGATCTTATGCAGAGATCGACAGATATTAAGGTCAAAAAGCTCAAAGTTGACGGTGGAGCAAGTGCAAACAATCTTATGCTCGACTTTCAGGCTAATATCCTTGGCGTAACTCTTGAAAGACCGGAGTGTGTCGAGACTACGGCCCTCGGAGCGGCTTATCTGTGTGGTCTCTCACTTGGAGTATATAAATCCGTGGACGAGATCAAGGCAAATAACGGAATTGAAAGAACGGTTACTCCTACGGAGAGTGACGAGTGGCGTGAAGCTCACGTTAAAACCTGGAGACGCGCTGTTGAAAGATCGCTCGGATGGATTGAGTAATTAATAAAAAGACCGATTTTACCCTGTTTAATGGATAAGATCGGTCTTTTTATTATGCTTTTACGTATAATTACTTTGAAAGCTCGTTTGCAAGCCTAACGTAATCCTCTGTGGAAAGTCGCTCACCGCGAACGGTATCGGTGTGACCTATCGAGCGGATAGCCTCAAGCACCTGCTCCTTGGAGTACGGGAGCTTGGCACAAACGGCGTTTTGGAGTGTCTTTCTACGCATTTCAAACGCGGCTTTGATAAGGTCGCGGAAGAGCTTCTCGTTCTTGGGCGCATATCTAGGCTCGCGGTAGAGATCAATGCGAACTACGGCGCTGTCAACCTTGGGTGCGGGGACAAAGCAGCCTGCGCTGACCTTAAAGAGCTTCTTAGCCTCTCCGTAGTAGCCGAGAACCGCAGTTATTGCGCCGTAGTCGGAGCTACCGGGCTTGGCAACAAGACGTGCGGCTACTTCATTTTGTATCATTATAGTGATGGAGGTGAACTTAACACCAGACTCAAGAAGTCGCATAAGAATCGGTGTTGTGATATAATACGGAAGATTAGCGCATACGGCAACGGGCATCCCATCCGAATACTCGTCAACGAGTGCTTGAAGATCCACCTTCATAATGTCATCGTTTATGACGGTGACGTTGTCGTACTCTGCCATTGTTCTATCAAGGATAGGAATCAGTCCTCTATCTATCTCAACCGCAACAACCTTTTTATATCTGATTGCAAGCTCCTGGGTGAGGCAACCAATACCGGGGCCTATCTCGAGTATCATGCTCTCCGCGTTATCCGTACAATTATCTGCGATGTCCTCGGGAATGATCCTATTTGTTAGGAAGTTCTGTCCGAATTCCTTGCGAAAAGTTATTCCCGCATCGGACATAAGCTCCCTGATCACCGAAAGGTTACATAAATCCATAATAAACCTCTTTATCTTTTTTAACGCTATAATTATACAATACTCTGAGGATTTTGTCAATTGTTTTACCAACATAGACCAAACCGAGCACATTATTATGTTTTTTAATCTATATATACCGATTGGATCTCAAATACTAAAAATATTGCTCAACTCTATTGACAAACAAGCATAAAAGTGGTACAATATTTAGGCGATGCTGGAATGGCGCAGTGGTAGCGCAATTGATTCGTAATCAATAGGCCGTGGGTTCAAATCCCATTTCCAGCTCCATCGTATTTTAAGGTTCGTGAGGTCTTTTTCTTTGTACCCCACGGACCTTTTCTTACGAAATCATGTATGACTTCATCATACGATTCGTAATTTGGTGCTTTGCACCAATGT
>JAFTIN010000051.1 GCA_017456895.1 Clostridia bacterium | reverse complement strand
TTTATAGGAAAAAACGGTTCGGGCAAGACAACCACGATGAAAACCGTTCTCGGACTTCTGAAAGCTGATTCGGGAGATATTATCGTCAACGGAGAGAAGGTGGTCTACGGACAAACCGATACCAACCGTTATATCGGCTATCTTCCCGACGTGCCCGAATTCTATTCGTTTATGACTGCAAAAGAATACCTGAGTTTTTGCGGTGAGATTACGGGAATGAACCGCGCGGAAATAGAAGAACGCACCAAGGATCTGCTCACTCTTGTCGGCCTTGCTGATGAAACGCACCGTATTAAAGGCTTTTCACGAGGTATGAAGCAACGCTTGGGTATTGCACAGGCACTCCTCTCTCGCCCTAAGCTTCTTATCTGTGACGAGCCAACATCCGCGCTTGATCCCGTCGGAAGAAAAGAAATACTTGATATTCTCTTGGCTGTCAAGGATCAGACAACGGTACTGTTTTCTACGCATATTCTATCCGATGTGGAGCGTATTTGTACCGACGTGGCTTTTCTGAAAGATGGCGTAGTGGATATTCGGGGCAAGCTGTCCGATATCAAAACGAGATACCGAAGCAATGAATATATGATAGAAACCGAAAACGACTCGGATACTGTCATTCTGCAAAAAGCCTTTCCCGAGACTAAGGAAATCGACGGAAATAAAGTGACATTTTCGGAGAAAAAGTATTCTGCATCCGAAATTCTGCGCTTTGTTGCAGATCATCGTATATCACTCTTGAAGATGGAGCGTTTAGAGCCGAGTCTTGAAGACCTGTTTATGGAGGTAACAGAAAAATGAAATCCTTGTTCGCCTTCATAAAGAAAGAATGTATGGAGCAGCTTCGCAGCGGTAGATTGTGGATAACTCTTGCTCTGTTTGTTCTGCTTGGAATTATGAATCCTGCGGTGGCAAAGCTCACGCCGTGGCTGCTTGAGATCATGGCAGACTCGCTTGCGGAAAGCGGTATGATAGTGACCGATGTAAAAGTCAGCGCGATGGATTCATGGGTGCAATTTTTCAAGAATATGCCCATCGGGCTGATTGCCTTCGTTTTGCTTCAAGGTGCGATCTTTACGGGGGAGTATGGCTCGGGTACGTTGGTGCTTTCCTTAACGAAAGGACTTGAACGCTATAAGGTGGTTATTTCAAAAGCAGGTGTTCTGTTTGCAATTTGGACTGTCGGTTATTGGATCTGCTTTGGAATAACGTATTTTTACAATTCTTATTTTTGGGATAATTCGGTAGCGCAAAGCCTTCCTACTTCGGTTGTGTGTTGGTGGTTGTTTGGCGTATTCGTCATTTCCTTGATGACTGTCTTTTCTACGGTATCCGCTTCAAGCACGGGGGTTCTTCTCGGAACAGGGGCTACCATTCTTGTTTCCTATATCGCCGGTTTGCTTCCTAAGGTAAATAAATATCTGCCTACACGATTGATGGACGGTAATTCGTTGATATATGGTATAGCGCAATCAAAAGAATATATCGCAGCGATAATTGTAACAGCTATTGCGACTATCATTTGCTTTGCGATCAGCGCACCGATATTTAACAAGAAGCAATTATAAACAAACTCAGCCCTCGCTCCATTTGGAACGAGGGCTTTTTATAAAGCGGTACGTTGAATCTTAAATTTCCATCTGTTTTATTACAGACTTTTCGTATGTCGTTTTTTCCTGACAAGCACCGTATTTGTGTCTATAAATTCAAAAAACGGCATACCTCTTTCAAGATATACCGTATTCTTGTAAAAGTATCCTTCAGGCTACGAAGCAAATGGCCGCCCTTATCATTCTGCGCAAATTATTTAACCACAAACTTCTCAATAGCCGCAAAGAAGGGAGAAGCGTCTCTTGTATTTGCCACTACCTTGATAGGAGAGTTAATGTCAAGCGCGAAGATGCCCATAATAGATTTTGCATCAACGACGTATCTGCCCTGCACCAGATCTACGTCGTAATCGAGCACAACGACTTCCTTAACGAACTCTCTGATCGCCTGCATATCGCGGAGTATAATGTAAATTTCCTGCATTTTATTTTCTCCTTTGATTTTCTTTACATAGAGTATAACAGATATGAAGAGTTTTGTCAACGGATTTTCTGTCGATAAAAATGTTTTTTATGGAAAATAGTTAAAACAGGTTGACTTTGAAAATAATTTGTGATAATATGTTATTTAGTGGAATATGTCGATAGGAACACGTCCCGTACAGAGAGCTGCCGCATGCTGAGAGTGCAGACCTGACGCCCGATCGGTACCGCCCACCAAGAGGTCTGCATTAGTATTCACTCACCGATCAATAAGGTGGGTATGCGGCTCTTCACAATCTATAAGAGAGTTAAACGCTCGGGTGGAACCGTGCGGGACTTATCGTCCTCACCCCGAAAGACTGTATGTCTTTTGTGGTGGGATTTTTTTATTTTTTTGTATACTAATATTTGCAATTACGCAAAGGAGAATAAGAAAATGGCAAAAATCAATTTTGCATCCGGACACGTTTATGAGTCCGAGGGCGCCGTTTCCGTATATGAGGCAGCGAGATCTCTTGAGATAATTTCAAGAGAAGTTTTGGCAGCGAAGGTAGACGGCAACGTCACAGAGCTCTCGCACGTTGTAGACGGCGAAGCTGACGTTCAGCTCCTCACCTACCGTGATCCCGACGGAGCAAAGGTATTCCGTCACACCGCGGCACACGTTATGGCACAGGCGGTAAAGAGGCTCTACCCAAGCACCAAGCAGACTATCGGTCCCGCAACCGAGACCGGATACTTCCAGGACTTTGACTCCGAGATATCCTTCACCCCCGATATACTCAAGAATATCGAGGCGGAAATGAAGAAGATAGTCAAGGAAAATCTTCTTATAGAGAAATTCGTGCTCTCTAAGAGCGAGGCACTCGAGCTTATGACCAAGCTCGATGAGCCCTACAAGGTTGAAAGGATCATGGAGCTCGGTGACGACGCTACCCTTACCTTCTATCGCCAGGGCGAGTACGTAGACCTGTGCGCAGGTCCTCACCTCCACTCCACCGGCGCTATCAAGGCCTTCAAGCTCACTCAGTGCACAGGCGCCTACTACAAGGGCGATCAGAACAACAAGATGCTCCAGAGAGTGTACGGCATTGCATTCCCCTCAAAGGACGAGCTGAACGCCTACGTACAGCAGCAGGAGGAAGCGCTCAAGCGTGACCACAACAAGGTCGGCCGCGAGCTCGAATACTTCACCACGGTTGACTCTATCGGTCAGGGCCTGCCAATTCTTCTGCCCAAGGGCGCAAGAGTTATCCAGCTTCTGCAGAGATGGATCGAAGACACCGAGCAGAAGAGAGGCTATCTCCTCACAAAGACACCCCTTATGGCAAAGAGAGAGCTGTACAAGATCTCCGGCCACTGGGATCACTATCTGGACGGTATGTTCATTATGGGCGATCCTCACGACGAGACAAAAGAATGCTTCGCACTCCGTCCGATGACCTGCCCCTTCCAGTATCAGGTATATCTTAACAAAAAGCGCTCCTACAGAGAGCTTCCCATGCGTCTTGGCGAGACCTCTACCCTCTTTAGAAATGAGGACTCCGGTGAGATGCACGGTCTTATCAGAGTACGTCAGTTCACCATTTCCGAGGGCCATCTCGTGCTCCGTCCCGACCAGCTCGCAGAGGAGTTTGCAGGCTGTCTCGACCTTGCAAAGTACTGTCTTGAGACACTCGGCCTTTGGGAAGACTGTACCTTCCGCTTCTCACAGTGGGATCCCGCGAGAACGGACAAGTACGAGGGTACTCCCGAGCAGTGGGATGAGGCACAGACCATAATGGGCGAGCTTCTCGATAAATACCTCGGTCGCGAGAACTATGTTATCGGTATCGACGAAGCGGCCTTCTACGGTCCCAAGCTCGACATCCAGTGCAAGAACGTTTTCGGCAAAGAGGACACCATCGTTACTATCCAAATAGACATGCTCTTGGCAAAGAAGTTCGGTATGGAATATACTGACAGAGATAACCAGATGAAGACACCTTATATCATCCACAGGACCTCTATGGGATGCTATGAGAGAACACTCGCACTGCTTCTTGAGAAGTATGCAGGCGCTCTTCCCCTCTGGCTCTCTCCCACACAGGTAACGGTCATCCCTGTTGTTGCGGACTTTGCAGACTACGCTGCAGAGGTGACAAATAAGCTCAAGAGCCTCGGCATCAGAGCAGAGCTCGACGACAGAAACGAGAAGCTCGGCTACAGAATCAGAGAAGCGCAGCTCTCCAAGGTGCCCTACATGGTAGTCATCGGCGCTGACGAGCAGGAGACCGGCACGGTCACCGTAAGAGCAAGAGTCGAGGGCGAGGGCGGTAAGTTTACCGTTGATGAGTTCATCGCTAAGCTCAACCACGAAATTGAGACTAAGAAGCACTAATCGAGATCTTAAAGACGGTTTTTGTTGATTATACTTTACATTAACCGTCTTTATCTTTAAATAACATTTTTGGAGTAGATATGATTTACACCCTCAAAAACGAACAGATTACGGTACAGATCAACACAACAGGTGCAGAACTGACGTCTGTGGTATCAAGCTCCGGATATGAATATATCTGGCAGGGCGCGCACTGGCCAAAGCACTCTCCCGTACTCTTCCCCATCTGTGGCTCTCTTCTCGATGGGAAGTACATATTCAAGGGGCGCGAATATCCTCTTGGCAAGCACGGATTCACAAGAGAGGCCGAGTTTGATGTGGTTGAGTCAAGTGAAACCTCACTTACTCTTAAGTTTGAAAGCAACGAGAAAACGCTCTCCGTATACCCCTTTGAATTCGCACTTTATGCCATCTTTTCTATTGAAGAAAACAGGCTCAGCGCCATATTCACTGTCGAGAATGCAGGAAAGCAGATAATGCCGTATATGTTCGGCTGGCACCCCGCCTTCACGCTTGGAGGCAGTCGCGAGATCGGCTCATTCTACGTCGCCTTTGACGGCAAGAGATCGCTCACACGTCACTCGTTGCAGCACGGAGCATTCGTTAATCCATTCTATTCCTCATATCCTCTTAAGGCAGGTAAATACTACCTCAACGAGGAGGAGATATACTCGAGTGATACTATGATATTCAAGGACGTACCCACGAGCGTAAGACTTGCGGGTGGATATCAAAAGCGTGCGGTGACACTTTCATACAGCGACAACCTCCCCTACCTCTGTATATGGAAGTTCCCCTCTGCGGATGCAAGATTCATCTGCCTTGAGCCATGGTCGGATATCCCCTCCGACGGAGAGACACCCGAGAATTTCCTCTCGCGCGCAATGTCTCGCCTGAGCCCTCTTGAGAAGGCTGACTACGAGTACAACGTAGCCTTTGAATAACGCTATATTAAAGGACTCCGCAACACAGCGGAGTCCTCTTTTCGCCATTTAATATATGTTTACAAGAAAAAATCACGCGAGGTCTTTATTTTTTCTTTCGCGTGTGATATAATATTAAAGTTAAAACTTCCCACGGAGGAAATATGAAAAGACTCTTAAAGTATTTGAAGAGCTACAAGAAGGAATGTGTGCTCGGTCCGCTCTTTAAGATGTTTGAGGCAACGCTCGAGCTAATTGTACCGCTCGTCATTGCGGCGATCGTTGACAAGGGCATTGGAAACGAGAGCCCGGGATTCATTGTAAAGGCGTGTTTGTTCCTGCTCTTGCTCGGAGCGGTAGGACTCGGCTTCTCGCTCACGGCGCAATACTTCTCTGCAAAGGCGGCCGTCGGATTTGTCGGCAAGCTGAGGTATGCTCTGTTTGAGAAAGTAGGAACACTCTCCTACTCGGATATCGATGAGCTCGGCACCTCCACGCTCATAACAAGAATGACTCAGGATGCGAGCAAGGTGCAAAGCGGTCTGAACTTGACACTAAGACTTCTTCTGCGTTCCCCCTTCGTCGTTTTCGGTGCTATGATCATGGCCTTTACGGTAGACGTAAGGTCAGCGCTGAACTTTGCGGCCGTCATTCCCCTGCTCTCTATAGTAGTATTCGGCATAATGCTCATCACTATGCCGCTTTACAAGAAGGCGCAAAAAGGAACGGATAAGCTCCTTGGAAGAACGCGTGAGAACCTCTCGGGTGTGAGAGTGATCAGAGCCTTCAGACATGAGGACGAGGAATGCGATGCATTCAAGGGTGAAAACGACGTACTCACTGCGGTACAGAGGCGCGTAGGAAGAATATCCGCGCTTATGAACCCGATGACCTACGTGCTAATCAACGTAGCGATACTTCTACTGATACATACCGGTGCGATAGAGGTCAAGCACGGCAATCTGACCCAGGGTGAGGTAGTTGCTCTGTACAACTATATGTCCCAGATCCTCGTCGAACTGATCAAGCTGGCGAATCTGATAATAAGCATTACGAAGGCCATGGCCTCCGCCTCAAGAATTGCGGACGTGCTCGACATCAATCCTACCGAAAACATGGGTACTCTTACCGTAGGTAAGCACAGCGACGTAGCGGTCGAATTCAAGAATGCTTCCCTCATCTACTCGGGTAGCTCAGAGCCTTCGCTCGAAAATATCACCTTCTCTGCTAAGAGGGGCGAAACCATAGGCATTATCGGCGGTACGGGATCGGGAAAGACCTCTCTTATCAATATGATAGGAGCATTCTATAAGGCAACCTCGGGTGAGGTGCTGGTGGATGGAATTGAGGTGTCGGAATACTCAAGAGATGCCCTGCGCGCGAAAATAGGCGTCGTTCCCCAAGCGGCAGTTCTCTTTAACGGAACTATACGTGAAAATATGCTCTGGGGTAATGACGGAGCAACCGACGAGGAGATAGCGGCAGCCGTACATACGGCACAAGCAACCGACGTCGTAGAGTCCAAGGGCGGACTCGACGCCATGATCGAGCAAGGCGGAAAAAACCTCTCCGGAGGACAGAAGCAAAGGCTCACGATAGCCCGCGCCCTCGTCAGAAGGCCCGAGATACTGATACTCGACGACTCTGCCTCTGCGCTTGACTACGCTACCGACGCCGCGCTCCGCTCGGCGATCAAGGATATAGACGGAAATACCACAGTATTTATCGTATCTCAAAGAGCCTCCTCTATTATGCACGCGGATAAGATAATTGTGCTTGACGACGGAAGCTCTGTAGGTATAGGTACTCACGAGGAGCTGCTCAGCAGTTGCCCCGTCTACCGTGAGATATACGCAACGCAGTTCTCGGAGGTGCAAAATGGCTAAGATCAATGAAAAGGCACGTCCCGGAACCATGAAGAAGGTGCTCCGATACATAGGAAGATACCGCTTCTTACTCCCGATATCTATTATTTTGGCGCTTATTAGCGTTTCACTTACTCTCTATGTGCCCACTCTTATCGGTGAGGCGATAGATCTTATCGCATATATAAATGAGCCCGAAACAGGTAGCATAGACAGGATAGTCGGTGTGCTCCTTGAGGCAGGTGGGCTCATACTGATAACAGCGGTGGCGCAATGGCTGATGAGCACGGTCAACAACAAGATCTCCTTTGGCGTCGTTAGGGATATAAGAAACGATGCTTTTGGAAAAATACAGACTCTTCCCCTCTCCTACGTTGACACCAAGGCGCACGGAGACGTGGTATCCAGAGTTATTAATGACGCTGATCAGTTTGCAGAAGGACTGCTGCTCGGCTTCACACAGCTGTTTACCGGTATACTGACCATAATCGGCACACTTGCCTTTATGATCTACCTTAACTGGGTGATCGCTATCGTAGTCTTTGTTCTGACACCCCTCTCGCTCTTTATCGCAAGATTTATTGCGAGCCGAACCTACAGCATGTTCAAGGCGCGATCGGAATACGAAGGAGCGGCAACAGCGTACATAAACGAGATAGTCACAAACGAGAAGGTAGTCAAAGCATTCTCTAAAGAGAATGATACCCTTGAAAAGTTTGCTAAAATCAACTCAGGGCTCGAGAAAGCGTCACTAAAGGCTATATTCTTCTCCTCCCTGACAAACCCTACCACGAGGTTCGTTAACTCGGTCGTCTACGCCGCGGTAGCTCTTGCCGGCGCGCTGATGGCCATCCCCGCTATCAATCCGGGAACGACCGTCGCTCTGGTTTCAGTAGGCGAGCTCGCATGTCTGCTCTCCTACGCAAATCAGTACACCAAGCCCTTCAACGAGATCTCGGGCGTGCTTGCAGAATTCCAGAACTCCTTAGCCTGCGCTTCACGTGTGTTTGAGCTTATCGAGGAGCAGCCGGAGATACCCGACAAGGAGGATGCGGCAGAGCTTACCGACGTAGACGGAAACGTAGAGCTCTGTGACGTGCACTTCTCCTATACACCGGATAAGCCTCTTATTGAGGACCTTAGTCTCTCTGTCAAGCCCGGCATGAGAGTGGCGATAGTCGGTCCTACAGGATGCGGAAAGACGACGCTGATCAACCTTCTTATGAGATTTTACGACGTACGCGAGGGATCGATCTCGGTCGAGGGTAAGGATATACGCGACGTGAGCCGAGAATCACTCAGAGCAAGCTACGGAATGGTGCTCCAGGACACTTGGTTAAGAGCCGGAACAGTCAAGGAGAATATTGCAATGGCGAAGCCTGAGGCGACCGACGAGGAGATAATAGCTGCTGCTAAAGCAGCTCACGCTCACAGCTTCATTAAGAGGCTGAAGAACGGCTACGATACAGTGCTTGGCGAAGGCGGAGAAGGTCTGTCGCAGGGACAAAAGCAGCTCTTATGCATAACGAGAATTATGCTTTCCCTTCCCCCTATGCTGATACTCGACGAGGCGACATCTTCGATCGACACTCGTACCGAAATACGCATACAAAAAGCCTTCCTCGAAATGATGGAGGGACGAACAAGCTTTATAGTGGCGCATAGACTCTCTACGGTAATGGGAGCCGACCTTATCTTAGTGATGAAGGACGGACATATAATAGAGAGCGGAGATCACAAGGAGCTACTCGCTAAGGGCGGCTTCTACTACACGCTCTACAACAGTCAGTTTGCGCACTAAAAAAGAACCGAGCCGCGAAAGACCGCGGCTCGGTTTTGTTTTTTCTATTTAAACTTATACGTAATTATCAATGGCAACGTTTGCACCATTCTGAGTATATATTCTATTGTTAGGACGAGGGCCGTATTTCATATGCGAATCCGCGCCGAAAACGATCTTAGATACACTCAGAGCCGGTACTGTAAGTCTGGTGATAGACGCTCCACCGAAGAAGTATACGTCGCCCTCGGTATCAACCACAACCTTGCAATCAAGATCATCACCAGAGACACGAGGCTCAAGATAAACGCTCTTGCCTGCAAGCGTAAGCGTGTAAGATGTAAGGTTTATTTTACATTCTTTAGATTTATCGGTGATATCCACATCAACATTCTTAAGCACGATATCGGATCTCATAGTAAGCGTCAGGTCAAGATTGATTATCGAATTGTTATCAAGATATCCCTCACCTACAACAACGTTTTTGCCGGTGATAGTAAGCTTTTTGACATTTGGAGTCTCGGGAACTTTTATAGTATGAGTTATAGCTCCGACGAAGGAAGAATAGAAGCCGATCTGTATCTCATACTCCGCCTCGGTGTCGGTCATAGCCGCGAAGGCCTCGTCAATGCTCTTGTATATTCCGGCCTTCTCACCGTTCTTGTAAAGAGCGGTGAGCTCGATGTCCTTATCGCTAAGCTCAGGAGCCTCGTAGATAAAGTGAACACCGAAATTGGTGGAGGAGTGAGGCTGGTGGTCGGAGAAGATGGATGAAGAAGAAAGACCGAATTTGTCAAATACTACCTCGTCACCGGAATTATCCGTCCATGTTATATCAGCGCCGTACCACTCACCGCCAAGCTTAACGTAGTTCCAGGCGTGTGCCTCACCGCCGGCAAATCCCGAGCCTATAGCACATTCTACACCGTTAAGAAGCGAGAGATATGTAAAGCTCTTGGCATAGGCCTCGCAAACACCGTAGTTATATACGGCAAGACCGGTCATATTGTGAGCCCACATAGTATCAACGGGAGTAACACCGTCGGCCTCGTAGGCGTATTCCATATTGGTAACGATATAGGTAACGATAGCCATCGCCCTCTCAATGTCCGACATATCGCTCTTAATGAGAGCTGAGCAATCGGAAGCCATCTTCTCTATCGCGGCGTCACACTTACGTCTTTCTGCCGCTGTAGCATAGAGATCGGAGACAGTAAGCAAGAGAGAGTCTCCACGCGTAACCACCGAGGAGTCAAGCCAATAATATGCAGGACTGGAGACGTAGAATACCTTCCAAACCGCCATTCCCTCCTCGAGGGTAATGGAATAATCGTTTATATCAAACTCACCGATTATGTAGTATCCGTCCTCGGCCTTAAGATCATTTTGGTTGAAGAAGAACTCCTCAGAAGCGGCGGTGATGTCCTTATAGAGCTTCTGCATACCTTCACCTGAAGCATACTCACCAAGGGCGTAATAACCGTAGGTGCTGTTGCCGGGTCTTGCAGCAAACTCATATTCTCCGTTACAGTATTCGCAGATGGGTAAGGAGCCACCCGATGACGTACCGCCGGAGCAAGGAGCGGTCACCTTGTGTGACGGATCGTTAGCACAAGTGCGCGTATGAGTACCGTCTCCGCCGGAAATATATTCTCCCCAGGCGTGACCGGTGGCCTTGATAACAAGCTTTGTATCATAGTCACACTCAGTACAGCGCTCGTAGGCCTCCCAACCGTCCTCGGTACAGGTGACCGCCTTTGCCGGAACGACCTCAAATGAGTGTGTATGAGGATCTATTGTTTTAGTCTCAGCGAGCGTACACAGAGAGCATAATCTGCGCATTTCTCCCGCCTGGCTGTCGGTCGGCTCAACGATTATCTCCCAAGCGCCAAAAGAGTGGCCTGTGGTGGGAACGATATCGGTCCTCTTGGTATTGTTACAGACCTTACACACAGACTCCGTGTATCCGTCCTCATCACACTTTGGAGCGACGACGCGCGTTTCATAATCGTGCGCAAGATAGGTTCCGACACTCTCGCCGCAGTCAAGACACGTGGGGATCTCAATACATGAGCCTCCGCTTACCCTGTTGTGGGCGCAGGGCGTTCCGCCGAGAATTGTCGGCAGAAGATGACATGATGCGCAAAACAGAAGCACAATAACAAGTACTGCAGAAAGCGCTGTAATTTTAAAGGCGTTTTTTCTCATAACTCCTCCTACTTTTTTACATTTTTACCGATACCATTATACACTACCGCACGCGTCAAGTCAAGAAGAAGCATAAAATATACGTGTATTATTTACGTTTTGTACTTGAATTGGTAAAAATTATGTGCTACAATATAATTGTAAAGCTATGCAAACAAACCGGAGATATGTGTATGAACAGTACGGTACATAAGAATATATACAAGACCGTCCTCGAGGTCCTATCTCACGGGCAGCTCAGCCACAAGAGATTGATAGAGGAGTCGGTTAAACGTCTGTACGGCGGTATAGATACGACCGGAGAAGTAGGCGAGTTTACCGAGATACGCGGTCTGATCGGCTCGGTTATAGCCGAGATGAAGAGCGACGGTGTAATACTCTACGACTCGGGCTCTTATTCCGTCGGAGCCGACGGACCTATTCCTTTAAGGCTTGAGAGGTGTGAAAAGGAGATAATTTCCCTGATCTCAAAGACTCCCATGAACAAGGCGGAGCTGCGTTCACACCTAAGGCGTATTTTCAAGACGGATACAACGCCGAGCGAATCGGATGACAGAATACTATACAACTACATGGGCCAGATACTCAGAAGGCTTACCGACACGGGTGTTATTTCTCTCGCGGAGGGGCTCTACACCCTGAAAGCGGAGACAAATGCGGACGTCGGGGTAATCGAGGAAATGGCGAAGCTTAAGGCAGAGTATCTGACAAGGCTGCACCGAAAGGGCGGCGAGTTCTTCGAGCACTATATTCTCACCCTCCTCAAAAAGAATGAGGAGGCGCACGGCAAGACTCTGACCGAGTGCAGGACCACCGGAGGAACGATGGACGGCGGTGTCGACGGAATGATCAAGACTGTCGATTACCTCGGCTTTAGGGAGACCGTCCTCATACAGGCAAAGAACCGCACGGATATGACCTCAGAGACGACGGTACGCGGATTTCTCGGCGCGGTATACGCTTCCGGAGGTGACAAGGGCATCTTTGCGACTACCTCGGACTTTCACCCTGCGGCAAAGCTCTTCCTCAGCAGCGTGAACAATCTCGTAGGTATCAACGGCGAGGATATTTTCAAGCTGGCGTGCAAATACCTTTACGGAATAAAGAAAAAGAGCGGAAAGCTCGTTATTAACAATAAAATTTTGTAAAACGGAGAAATAAAAATGACAGTTAATGAAACCAAGCAGAGAATTGAAAACGAGCTCAAAGCAATGGCGGAGAGCTTTGGCGACGCTTCCTCTCTCGTAAAGTATGAGGTTGACGTTGAGGTAAACGTTATTGAGGGCGCTCCCGAGGACGTAACCTGTGTATTCGGCTCGCTTTCCATAGGTCCCGAGGGATCCGAGGAGGACGACAGACTCTACCTTCCCCTTGATGCAGATCTTGATGACGATGATAACGTAAACGAAGAGCTCTTCGAAAAGAACGTACTCAGATTCAGAGCAAAGGCGGAGGATATACGCGACAGAATTCTCGCCTCCGATAACTACGAGGCAGAGATCAAGGCTATCATCGAGGAGTTCGACCGCGAGATGGACGAAAAATATCGCGAGGAGCTCGAGAGAATCAACAAGGCGGCAAAGAGAAACCTCACAATTGCTGCTATCGCGGCCGCGGCTGCAGCGGTTATCGCAATAGTTATTCTCGTTGCAGACAAGCTTGCGTGAGGATAGAATAATGACTGTTATCGAAGCTATAGAAAAAATGCAGGCTGCGGTCTCGAGTTCAAGGGAAAGGCTCGAGGACAACGGTTTTACACTATCTGTTGAGACGGACTATATGAACAGGATGTTCAAGTCGGTCGAGGACGTAAAGAAGGCCAAGTATATAACCGTATCTCTTGTTGTCAGCGATGAGAGCACAGCCGAAGGAGAGGAATATTGTATGTCACTCGGCGCAGAGATCCGCGGCGGCAAGATCGACGGTGAGCGCCTCGATGAGGATATACAGAACTACCTCAAGATGGTGGACGATGCCGCTGCTCTGCTCGCCGGCTATGAAAACAAGACCGAGGGGCTCGCAGAGCTCACAAGACGCGCAGGTGAGGAGTACGAAAAGCTGGTGGCAAGAATAGAGGAGGATAACAAGAAGAGCCGCAGACTGTCTATGATAAGCAACATTATCTTTATCGTTGGAATTGTCCTACTCTTCATCGTTGCTTTTTTAATGTAATGGCACTTGATTTTTCCAAATACACTCCGAAAAGGCCGTCAAGCTGTGAGAGCTGTGAGTTCTACGTATACGACGAGTATACAGACGAGTACTCCTGCTCGTTGAGTCTTGACGAGGATGAGATGCAGGACTACATCGGAGGCGAGACACAGTCCTGTAAATACTACCGCTATTACGACGAGTACAAGAGCGTACACAAGCAGATCTGATTTAGTAAAATTTTATAAAGGCGATGCTCTGTTTTTAGTTAGAGTGTCGCCTTTTTTTACCTGTTTTTGAAATTTTCAGAAAAAATTTTATTTTTCGCACTTGAGAATTTGAGAGAAAACAAGAGAAAACGAGAGAAAACGAGAGCTTTGGTTTTCTAAATTAAATTCCTCATAAAAAAGTTTCAAAAAAGCATTGACATTTACGTGGGCGTGTGCTATAATAAACAAGCTTGAAAAAAGACTTGTATAGAAGTTGTCTATACGAAACCACAAAACGGAGGAAAATAAAATGTCCACATTTATGGCTAACGCTAACAACATCGAGCGCAGATGGTTTGTTATCGATGCAGCAGGTCAGCCTCTTGGTAAGACCGCAGTTAAGGCCGCTAACATTCTTCGCGGCAAGCACAGACCCGAGTTCACTCCCCACGCTGATTGCGGAGAGTTCGTAATCATCATCAATGCTTCCAAGGCAGTTCTCACCGGAAGAAAGCTTGAGCAGAAGTACTACAGACATCATTCCGGCTACATCGGTGGCCTCAAGGAAGTTCAGTACAAGACCCTCATGGCTAACCGTCCCGAGATGGCTATGGAGCTTGCTGTTAAGGGTATGCTCCCCCACAACACTCTCGGCGCAAAGGCATTCACTCGCCTTCACGTTTACGCAGGCGAAAACCACGAGCAGGCTGCTCAGAAGCCTATCGTGCTTGACTAATAAGGGAGGATAAAGAAAGATGTATACAAGTGCTAAACCTTATTTCTACGGCACAGGCAGAAGAAAGAAGTCTGTTGCAAGAGTTCGTCTCTACCCCGGTACCGGTGCTATCACCATCAACGGCAGAGACATTGACGATTACTTTGGCCTTGAGACCCTCAAGCTCATCGTAAACCAGCCCTTCGGCGTTACCGAGACCGAGGGTAAGTTTGACATCGTTGCTAACGTAAACGGCGGCGGTATCTCCGGTCAGGCCGGCGCTATCCGTCACGGCGTTGCTCGTGCTCTCCTTACCGCTGACGAGACCTTCAAGCCCGCTCTCAAGAAGGCAGGCTTCCTCACTCGTGACCCCAGAATGAAGGAAAGAAAGAAGTACGGACTCAAGGGCGCACG
>JAFTIN010000050.1 GCA_017456895.1 Clostridia bacterium | reverse complement strand
GACAAAATTCATCAGCGCAATGGTAATGACCAGCCACAAAGCACGATTACCGCGCTTATATGTCTTGTGAGTTAAAATATGATACAGTGTATATCCAAACAGCGCAAACTGTACAATCACAAGCGGAATTAAAAAAGGAAGAAACTCAATAATATCCATTATTTCTTATCCTCCTTTTCCGCATACACCTCAACGCAAAGCCCCTTGCGACCGCATTTGGGGCAGATCAGACGGCGCATTTTCGGTGTGTGATATGCCCATAATGCTTCCTTCATTTTTGGCTTGAACATCTCGTGACATTCGGGGCAGATATAGGCAACGTGATTAAAGTAATATTTAGACACGCAGATTCCCCACGGAATTGCCACGAGGGCCCATGCCACGAACAGCCACCAAAGACCGTTTGTGATCCACAGGACGATCGATGTCCATTGCAGTGCAGTTACGGGAATACCCGTAAGCAGCATAGTCCACCTCATTTTGTTCAACTTGTTTTTTTGTTTCATAACGTGCGCTATATCACCGATAGATTCAACGGAGAAAGTATCGATCTCCTTCAGTTCACGCTTAATGCCCAGGGTCAAGTCAAGCTTTGCTTGGCACTCGGAGAGTTCTTCTCTCAGAACCTGCTCCTGTTGTTCAAGTAATATTGAAATGATGTTTTCGGGCTTTTTCTCAGCAAACAAGGCAGAGATGCTGTTAATGGGGAGTCCGGCTTCACGCAGAAAACAGATAATGTGCATACGCTTCAAGTCGTTCTCCGTATAGAGTCTGCGGCCGCCCTCGGAAAGCTCGCTCGGCACGAGAATGCCTCGGTCATCGTAATACTGAACCGTTCTTACCGATACGCCACAGAGCTTTGCAATTTCTCCCGTTGTGTATTTTGACATAGCTTATCACCTCCCAGAGCTCATTATACAACATTACGCAGCGTAACGAGCAATACCTCACGCAAGGGGATTTTTTTAAAAAAACTCGACTTTTAGTTGAGTTTTCGTGTTTCTCAGTATCTTAAGCTTATTATATCACAATTTTATGAACTGTTCAAGGATATAGATAAAATCCCTCGCTCCATTTTGGAACGAGGGTAATGTTGCCTTCAATCTTGTAATATGCGAATTCGAAATTATCTAAAACCGTACTTAAGAGTACAGCTCATTTGCCCGTACTTTTTCTTTATATAAGTTCCTTGTACAGCTCGGACTTTGATACACCTCTGTCCTTTGCGGCCGCCTTGATAGCGTCCATTCTCTTCATACCGAGGTTTTCGTAGTGACTGACGTGCTCCTCAGGTGACAGGGCATTGAGGGGATTGTCCTCGCCTTCGTATCCTGTACCGCCCTCTATCACCAGCACGTATTCACCTCGGGGCTCCTTCTCCTTGTAGTAGTCTGCAGCTTCGCCGAGCGTGGTTCTGTATGCTTCCTCGTTGAGCTTAGTCAGCTCTCTGCAGAGCGAGATTTTCCTATCAGCCCCAAACACCGAGAGCATGTCGTCGAGCGTCGCGCGGAGCTTGTGCGGAGCCTCGTAAAAAATCATAGTGCGCTCCTCACTCTTAAGAGCGTCGAGCCTTCTCCTTCTGTCATTCTTCTGAGCAGGCAGGAATCCTTCGAACGTAAACCTTGCGGTGGGTAGGCCCGAGAGCGCAAGAGCGCTGACACACGCCGACGGCCCGGGAACGACTCTTACTGTAACTCCGGCTTCTGAGCAAAGTCTTACCAGATCCTCACCGGGATCACTTATTGCAGGCATACCTGCGTCGGTGATCAGCGCGCAGGATTCACCGGCAAGCAGTCTTGCCACTATTTTCTCTCCGCTCTCACGCTTGTTGTGTTCGTAGTAGCTGACAAGCTCTGCGTGTATACCGAAATAGGAGAGCAGTTTCATAGAGTTTCTCGTATCCTCAGCGGCTACAAAGCTAACCTCAGAGAGTACCTTTTTAGCTCTCTCGGTCATATCCGCGAGGTTACCTATAGGGGTGCCGACAAGATACAGCGTGGCGGCTTCAACCTTATTTTTTTCACTCTGTTGCATATAACTTACACCTTGTACTCCCTCGGGAAAGAACCCTCGCTCATGATGTAATTCATGTCGTCGGAGTATTCCTTGTTATCTTTATTCTTGTATATAATCAACGGTTTTGTAAACTTTAGTCCGCATTTTCCGCCTTTTTTCGCCTCGATAAGTACCATTGATGGCTCGCTCGACTCATTGGCGCAGACGAAGGTCATACGCTTCGGCTCAAGGTGTGAGCTTCTCAAAGCATCAATTAGGTCTATCAACCTGTCGGGACGGTACACTACGGCAAAGGTGCCGCCGTACTTAAGCAATCTGTCTGCCGAACGGCAGAAGTCGTATATAGTGCCTGCAACTTCGTGACGTGCCACGTTCTTCTTATCATCAAGATTGGCTTTTCCGCTTGTCGCTTTCATATACGGCGGATTAGTGAAAACGAGCTCGCATTCCTTTTCTCTTGTGTAATCTCTTACGTCTAAACATATGGGATTAAGTCTGTCGGCAAGGCTGTTGTGCTCGGCGTTTCTGCCGATAAGCTCTGCGTACTCTTTTTGAATCTCGAGACAATCTATATGTTCTGCTTTTCCTCGCGTTATGAGGAGCATAGAGATTATTCCTGTTCCTCCGCCGAGTTCAACACCCGAGCTGTACTTGCCGCATATATATCCTGCGAGCAAAAGAGCGTCGGTTCCAAATGTCAGACCGTCCGTATTCTGTATAAGCTCGATATTATCGTTGACGTAGTCAAGTCTTTCGTTTTTCTTAAGCTCCATTTTTTCTCCAAGTTTTTTGATTTAAGGAAAAAGGGGCGTTGCCATAGCAACAGCCCCTAAGGAGTGTATGTACTCCTCTAAATTATTCCTCAGCAGGAGCGCCAACAGGGCATACGTCTGCGCAGTTACCGCAGGAGATACACTCGTCAGCATTGATTACGAACTTGCCATCACCCTCGGAAATGCAGGAAGTGGGGCAACCGTCTGCGCATGCACCGCAGGAGATGCACTCGTCGCTAATCTTGAAAGCCATTGTAAATTCCTCCGTAAAAAACTTTTGGCAGGGAATCTCTTCCCATACATCTATTTTATCATAACTTCTTAAAAAATCAAGAGTCTTTTCCAAAAAAGTTAAAATAAAGTTTAATCTGTCGGTACGTCGTCGTCGATGGGTTCATCAGTGTGGTTGTTGCGTCCGTACTTAAGAACCTTTACCTCGCGGCATTTAAAGACCTTTACCGACTCTTTATCGTCGTTTTCAAACTTAACCTTGATCTCCGATGCCAGCGGTTTTGTTTCGATTACAACACCTTCACCGTCTGACGTCTTAACGATAGAACCGATCGGGGGAGTGTTTTTGATAGCCTCCTCGTACGTCTCGTGCTCATATCTTAAGCAGCATAAAAGTCTGCCGCACGCGCCGGATACCTTCGAGGAGTTGAGAGAGAAGTTCTGCTCCTTTGCCATTTTGATCGATACTTGGACAAAGTCGGTGAGGAATCCCGCACAGCAGTATTTTCTGCCGCATACAGCAAGGCCGCCCATCATCTTTGCTTCATCGCGTATTCCGATCTGTCTAAGCTCGATCCTTGTATGGAAGGTGGAGGCCAGATCCTTAACCAACTCTCTGAAATCCACTCTCGACTCTGCGGTGAAGTAAAATATCAGCTTTGAGTTATCAAATGTGTACTCGGTAGCGACCAGACTCATTTCGAGCTTGTGGTTAGCTATTTTCTTCTTGCAGATGAGCGCCGCGTCGAGCTCAAGCTCGTGGTTTCTCTGATCCCTTTCAATGTCCTCCGGGGTTGCAAGCCTTGTTACGCTCTTGAGCGGGGGTACGATCTCGCTTCCCGGCACGGTTTTATTGGGCACCTTTACAGTACCCATCTCCACTCCGCGCGCAGTCTCAACGATGACCTTGTCACCGAGCTTGAAGGAAAGCTCGTTCGGAGCGAAATAATATATCTTTCCGGCTTCACGGAAGTTTATGCCCACTACCTCCACGTTTTCCGGGATGGGTGCGGACTCGGTCACCGGAGCGGTGTCATTTTTCTTGTTAAAATTCTTATCTGCCATTTTCGTTTATCCGTTCTGATCTTGTTATTGTTTTTATGCCATCTTTATCCTTGTCGCCATATTCGACTGTGCGAGGGTAACGTTGGCGTTCTTTTCGCATTCTCTCAAGGTATGTACGACAATGTCGTAAACTCTCAACAGCCTTTGCAGAGGGACGTCTCGTCCTGTTTCCTTTGCTGTCTCAACATCTATGAAGAACACGGGTGAAAAGCTCTCCGATTTTTTTGCCGATATAAGATCTGCAAGAGCAGAGATAAGTGTCTCAAGAGACTCGGAAAACTCTACTCTCTTCTGAGGGAGAGAGCTTATCGCGGCGTAGAGCTCGGTGTAGGGCGTCTTTTTACCCAGAGCGTTGACGATGGCCATGATCTCTTCTCTCGATTGCTCGTTTTCTTCTCTTGCTTTCGGGGAGAGTAGCTCGAGCGCTCGTCCTATCCTGCCGTCCGCACTTACGAGCAGGGCGCGGTAGGCCTCATTGTCTCTAAAGGACAGGCTTCTTGCCTCTTGACTGTTTGCGGAGAGATATTCCGCCAACCGAGCGCTCGTAAAGCGCGAGGTAGTCACGTACTGCGTTCTGCTCTTGATGGTCGTGAGGATAGAGTCCGTTCCGGAAGCTAAAAGCATTATTACCACATTCTTTGGCGGCTCCTCGAGAATAATAAGCAAGGCGTTCTGTGCCTCGGTCGTCATCTTTTCGGCCTCGTCAATAATATATACTTTGTACGCTGACTCGGTTGCGGATAGATACATATCGGCGCGGAAGTCCTTTATTTCCTTAACGCCTATTGTTGCCTTTCCGTCTGATCGCTTTAGCATCTTGACGTCGGTAAATGAGCCCTCTTTTATCCTTCTGCACGAGTTACATCTTCCGCAGGGAAGCGGGCGTGTATCGTCCTTTTTGAGCTCACAGTTGAGTGCCATGGCTATCTCTTTTGCGAAGGTCTTTTTACCTGAGCCCGATGGCCCGTCGATAAGGATCGCATGCGGCAGTCTTTCCTCAAGTATCGCGTCCGCTATTCGGTTTTTGTGAAAGTCGTTTCCCGATAGATTTGGGAAGTAGCTTCTCATAGCGTCCTCCGGACTTAAGTAGTCGAAAAAACTGTCAGTCAGTCGATTGCAATTCTTCGCCATTAAATACTCTAACATATTTTCGCGCAAAAGTCAATAAATTTATTAGTTTCCCGCGATAAAGTTTTAATAATAACTTGTAATTTCTGCAAATATGTGTTAAAATAGTAAACTGAAGTAATATGCGCGGGCTCATTCGTCCGCGTTTAGGAGGAAACTATGGAAAAATTCTATTTAACGACTGCGATTGCTTACGCATCCAGAAAGCCGCATTTCGGCAACACCTACGAGATCATTATGACCGATGCATTTGCCCGTTTCCAGAAGAGAATGGGTAAGGACGTATTCCTTTGCACAGGTACTGACGAGCACGGCCAGAAGATCGAGAATCTCGCTGTCGAGGCGGGCATCACACCAAAGGCATACGTTGATAATATTGCCGCCGAGATCAAGGGCATTTGGGATCTCATGGGCGTTGAGTACGATCACTTTATCCGCACTACCGACGATTACCACGAGAAGGTAGTCGCTAAGATATTCAAAAAATTCTACGAGCAGGGCGACATATATAAGAGCTACTACGAGGGATGGTACTGTACACCCTGCGAGTCCTTCTTCACCGATACTCAGGTAGTGGACGGTAAGTGTCCCGACTGCGGCCGAGAGGTCTCTCAGGCCAAGGAAGAGGCTTACTTCTTCAAGATGTCCAAGTATGCCGACAGACTTATCAAGCATATTGAGGATAACCCCGGCTTCATCGAGCCCGAGAGCCGTAAGAAGGAGATGGTCAATAACTTCCTTAAAGCAGGTCTTCAGGACCTTTGTGTCTCCCGTACCTCCTTTAAGTGGGGCATTCCCGTTGACTTTGATCCCAAGCACGTCGTTTACGTATGGCTCGACGCGCTTACAAACTATATTACCGCACTCGGCTACGATCCCGATAAGTCATATGACGAGCAGTCCGAGAAGTTTAAGAAGTATTGGCCAGCAGACGTTCACATCATCGGTAAGGATATCTTAAGATTCCACACCATCTATTGGCCCATATTCCTTATGGCTCTTGAGCTACCTCTGCCCAAGAAGGTATTCGGTCATCCCTGGTTTAACTTTGGCAACGACAAGATGTCTAAGTCCAAGGGTAACGTAGTATACGCTGACGAGCTTGCCGAGACCTTCGGCGTTGATGCGGTCCGTTACTACGCTCTTTCCGAGATGCCTTACGGCTCTGACGGTTCCATAACCTATGAGGCTGTTATCACCAGGTACAACAACGACCTCGCTAACAACCTTGGCAACCTTGTCAGCCGTACTCACGCTATGACCAAGAAGTACTTTGGCGGTATCGTACCCACCCCCGGCGTTAAGGAGCCTATCGACGACGAGCTCTACGCTGCTGTGAGAGAGGGAATAGACAAGTCGGTCGAGCTTATGGGTTCATATCACGTTGCGGATTCCCTTGAGGCTATCTTCTCGATGCTCCGCCGTGCTAATAAATATATCGACGAGACCATGCCCTGGATACTTGCCAAGAGCGAGGAGACCAAGGGACGACTCGCTACCGTAATCTACAACCTTCTTGAGGTAATTCGTACTGCAGCGGTTCTTCTCGTTCCTTATATCCCCTCGACCGCAAAGGCTATCTTCGGTCAGCTCGGCACGGATAAGACCGAGTTTGAGACAGTTGCGACCTTTGGCGCTCTCGAGTCAGAGAAGCCCCTCGGCGAGGCCTTCACCCTCTTTGCGAGAATTGATGAGAAGAAGTTCCTTGAACAGATGGAGGAGAAGATCAGACTTGCTGCAGAGGCTGCAAAGCCCGTTGAGGAACCCGAGCACGAGGCACAGATCGGTATCGACGCATTTGCCGCCGTTGAGCTCCGCGTAGCAGAGATACTTGCTTGCGAGCCCGTCCCCAAGGCAAAGAAGCTTCTTAAGCTTCAGGTTGACCTCGGATACGAGAAGCGACAGGTCGTTTCCGGCATTGCTAAATTCTATAAGCCCGAGGACCTCATCGGCAAGAAGGTTTGCCTCGTTACCAATCTCAAGCCCGCAAAGCTCTGCGGAGTAGATAGCTTCGGCATGATCCTCGCGTCCGGCGAGGAGGACGTCAAGGTAGTATTCCTTGATCCCTCGGCAAAGAACGGAGATAGGATCCACTGATGAAATACTTCGATTCACACGCTCATTATTACGATGAGAGATTTGAGTCGGAAATACAGGAGAGCGTCGATGAACTTGTCGACGCTCTTCTTGAAGACTCTGTCTCCTGTATTATAAATATTGGCACTTCTCCAAAGACGTCTCGCCTTGCCATAGAGCAGGCAAAACGTCATGAGAATATGTATACCGCCATCGGTATCCACCCCTCTGATACGCGCTTTCTTTCCGATCCCGACTCCGAGCTTGAGGATATCGAGAGACTGATCTTAGATCCCGAGAGCAAGTGTGTTTGCCTTGGTGAGATTGGCCTTGACTATCACTACGACGGCACGGATAAGGAAAAGCAGATGGAGTATTTTGAGAAGCAGATGCTCCTTGCCGAAATGCTCGGCCTGCCTGTGTCTATACACGACAGAGAAGCGCACGGTGACGTCATGGACGTCATCAGACGGCACCCGAATGTTAAGGGCATACTCCATAGCTTCTCGGGCTCTGTTGAGATGGCAGAGGAGCTCGTGAGGCTCGGCTATTACATCTCCTTCTCCGGCACTCTGACCTTCACAAATGCGAGAAAGCCTCGCGAGGTTGCTACAGTTCTGCCGCGAGATAAAGTCTTAATTGAGACGGATTGCCCGTATCTTGCTCCTCATCCGCACCGCGGCAAGATCAATCACTCCGGCTACCTTGCTTATACCAACGCAACTCTTGCCGGTATATGGGGAGTTACCGAGGAGGAGTGCGCTCGCATTACCGAGGAGAATGCAAGGAGGGTGTTCGGACTATGAAAAAGGATATGACGATAACCTATGAGGTCGACGGTGCTCTTTATCTCAACGTGACCAACCGTTGCACCAACAATTGCGACTTCTGTATAAGACGTAACGGTGACGGAGCGTACGGCTCCGACTCGCTCTGGCTCGAGCGTGAGCCTACCGAGGAGGAGATACTCGACTCGGTCTTCTCGCGCGATCTTACCGCCTACCGTGAGGTAGTCTTCTGCGGATACGGTGAGCCGTCTATAAGGCTTGACGTTATCAGATCCGTCGCTCTCAAAATAAAAGAGAAGTGTCCCATTTCGGTGCGCATCAACACTAACGGACACTCCTCGCTTTATCACGGATACGATACTGCGCCTATGTACAAGGATGCCTTCGACTGCGTATCTATCAGCCTCAACACTCCCTCTCCCGAGCGCTATAACGAGATCTGCCACCCCGTAAAGCAGGGCTCATATGAAGCAATGCTCGATTTTGCGAAAAAGGTCAAAAACTACGTTCCTTCCGTGCTTTTATCGGTAGTAAAGGACTTTATCACACCCGAGGAGCTTGATGAGTGTCATAGAATTTCGGAAAGACTCGGAGTTACCCTCAAGGTGCGCGACTATATCTCGTAAATTATCTTTGACCCACCGACATTATCGGGTGGGAGATCACGTCAAACATACTTGCCGCGATCATCAGGTCGGGCGTACATACCCTGCCTATATCAAAACTTATTCCTATGAAGCCAAGCTCGCTTACCAATTCGAGCTTGGCTTTTGTATTTTCAAGACTCTCTAAAACACATTCTCGTTTTCTGTGTCTGCCGAGCTCCGAGCAGAGGAGCTTTTTCTCCACGTCATACTCGAGCCTTGCGCGTTTCTTATCGATCATCCTTAGTCCTTCTCGCTTTTCTATGTACCGTCCGCCAAGATAGGCAAAGCTCGGTATTTCCACGAACGTGCGCGATGACTCGAGCGAATAGGCATATTTTTCAAGCGTTGCTCTCTCACCGTCCCGAAAGCTCGGCGCATTTTGTTTGTGTATCTTATCATAGGTCAGTATACCCGCATCGGCATAATCCATATACGCGCACTCGCACTCGGCATCTCCCTCGGTAAATAGGAGTATATCGCTTTCCATCAGCGCGCGCCTCACGGTCAGTACAAGGCGACAGAGCCTTTCCTTGTCCTTGCTCATTGTGTTTAAACTCGAAAGTGTAACACCGCTAAAGCCTCCGCTTGCCGCCATGATCCGTAGGCTGTTTGCAAAATCGCTCTCCATATCCTCCCCCGGAAGCTCGGTAAGATATATGCGGATAATTGGCGCACGTCCGTTACTTCGTATAATATTCACCATCTCGTCGGAGGGGTACAGACTATCGATTCTTCCGTCTTTATATACAGCCGAGCACACCGTCACGTATCCGAGAAAGGGGAGCATAGCTATCAGCCTATCCTTGCTCGTGCCTGCATAGAGATATCCGTTAGTGCTTATCATTCCGTAGCTCGGGGTACACTCGCTCACCGTCAATAGCTGCCCACTATATAGCTTATCCCTTCCTCCGAGCTCGGGATTAAGGCGCAACAGAGCCTCTTTAGTAGTCTTGAAGCGGTCGGCTATGTGCCCCAGAGTGTCCGTACTCCTCACGTTGTATGTCCTTGACGGTGTCAGAATCAAGAGCTCTCTTCCGGAGGGCAGGGGCCCCCTTGTCGTTATCTCGTTGTTTTCAGCGATCTTGACCGGTGACACACCGTATTTTCTTGCCACGTCATATACGTTTTCTTCTCCCACCGTGCGATATATCTGCATGTTATCTCCTTTTTTGTTTTATTTTCAGTATATGTAAAGTACTCTAACTCGACCATTATACACCGTAGGCAGCGAATAATCGGTCGAAAAAGGAAGTGGATTGCATACAGAAGCGTAAGTATATCTCGATTTGAGTGTATGAAAAGCACCCCTCGTCCGTATGAGCGAAGGGTGCGGTAAAATATTGATTTTATTCAGCTGTCTGATTGTTTTCTCTTGCAGCCTTGAGTGCCGCGAGTCTGTCCTCGGCATCCTTCTTTGCATCGGCTATCATTTTCTCGAAGGCCTCCCTTTCAGCGGCTCTTGCTTCGCGCTTAGCCTGCTTTCTTGCCTCAATGTCTGCCTTGGCCTCGTCGGAGA
Source organism: Clostridia bacterium (assembly GCA_017456895.1). GTDB lineage: Bacteria > Bacillota > Clostridia > Oscillospirales > CAG-272 > UBA1740. The sequence goes on along the minus strand of JAFTIN010000050.1, from coordinate 27,447 downwards.
GAAGTGCCTCAAGCTTCACGAGAGTCTCCTCCTTGGATGCCTCGAGGTTGAGCGCTACCTCGCGCAGTGCGTCTGTCGTGGGGGTGCCGTCTGCGAGAAGCTCTGAAAGAAGAACCATAGCATCGTTGTAATTCTTCATAAGGCCGCTAAGCTCCTCCTTAACGGTTGAGGGAAGGAGGGCGGAGATCATAGTGAGCATACCGTCATACGTGCCCTTAATAAGCTCTGCGCTGTCAATTAATGCCTGTATCTGGGGCTTGTATTCCTCAGCAAGTCTGTTTGCTTCTGCTTTTACTTCAGCCTCCGCGCTCGCGATAGATTCTTCGATCGCTGCTTTGATGGCTTCTTTATCTATATCTTCACCTGCATTCTTTACACATATGTCGACATAGTCGAGCACGCTGTCGAGGGTGATCTTTCCGTCGCTGTTTTTGAGCTTTTCGATCTCGCTTTCGTCAAGGCCGAGAGCTTCAACGATAGCTGCTACCTTCTCCTCACTGAGCTCGTAGTTTCTCGCCGTGTCGAAGAACTCGATAGTATCTGCCGCAGCATAAAGACCTCTTGAGGTCATAGCATAGATCTGGTAGACGTAGGCGTAGAGCATTTCGTAGCTTGCGCCCTTACCGTTTGCCATGAGATATTCAATGTATACCTTTTCAACCTCGGTCTCGAGCGCCATTTCGTACACTCTGAGTGCCTCTGCGCGTCTTTCCTCGTACACCTCGGTGTAGTAGGCCTTGATCTCGGCGTGAGCGTTGTTGATACGGTTGATGAGCTCGCTGTCGTCAAGCTCAACGGCAGCCTCGAGGGTAATATCGCCGTTTTCACGTGCGGTTACCGCCATCTTGAACTTAGAGAGGGTAACAGAGCTTGCCAGGTCGGGGTGAGTCTCTATGAAGGCTTCGTACTGTCTTACGAGAGAGTACGCACCCTCTTCATCGATCGTTACCGAGAGGCCGGAAGCTTCTGCAGTAGCGGTGATCTTGGCAGAGATCTTGGTCTTGAGCTCCTCAAGAGCAGCGTTGTCCTTGCATCCATCCGCAATAACCGATACGGTCGAGTTTTCCTCGGTGAGATAGCCGAGCTCGGTCGCCAGAGCGGTAATTCTTGCGATAGCCTCCTCAACGTTAAGACCTACAAGGGTCTCTTCACCGTATAGTAGCACGTTTGCATCCTCGTTTTCGCCTACGACGGTGAGCACTGCGCCGTTTTCGTCGAGTGTGAGTGTTATCTCAGGGTTGATATCGAGTGAAACGAAGCTATCTGCTTTCTTTGCTTCTTGTCCGCCATTGTTATTTTCACCGTTATTGTCGCCCTTGTTCGCATTGCCGCCGAAAAGGGAGCAAGACACCGAAGTTAGGATAATCGATGAAAGCATTAGGATAAATAGAATTGTTGAAATGATCTTTTTCATAGATACCTCCTGTTTATTGTTTTCTATCAAAATGATAACATTTAAATTTTGAATATGTCAAGGAATTTTTTATTAAATAAAATGAATTATATTGGACACTTGTACGCTTATGTCGAAAAAATATGGATGATTTATGCACTAAAAAAGCAAAAAAGTGTTGACATACGTGAAATTGGATGCTATAATACAGATAACGGTTGAACAACTATTCAACTATTCGGAGGTAATATGGAAAATATAAAGCAGGATATTCTTCCCGAGTGCGAGTTGCACGAGGAGCACCTCGACCTTATAGAGAGGGGAAGGGCGCGCCTGCCCGAGACGACCGAGCTGTACGATCTGTCCGACTTCTTCAAGGTCTTTGGCGACTCCACCAGACTCGGCATACTCTTTGCCATTGACGGCGCACCTATGTGCGTTTGTGACATCGCCGCCGTCCTCGGTATGACAAAGTCGGCTGTATCCCATCAGCTCAAGGTGCTTAGACAAAACAGACTGGTTAAGTATAATAAGGTAGGCAAGAACGTCTTCTACGAGCTCTCCGACGATCACGTGAGAGATATAATCGAGAAGGCACTTGAGCATATAGAAGAATAACAGATAATAAAGAGATAGGAGAATATTACTATGAAATTTAAGTTTACTATTGAAGGACTTGATTGCCCCAACTGCGCGGCTAAGCTCGCTTCTATGATGGAGAAGCTCGACGGTGTCGACTCCGCCAAGATCAACTTCCTCTCGGAAAAGCTTACCGTAGAGTCCGACCTTGCCGAGGATACTCTCCTCGCATTGCTGCGCAAGACGGCTAAGACGTTTGAATCCGGCATTACTATAAATTAAATATGAAAAGAATACTTAAAAGCGAGCTTTTTAAGATAATAGCCGGTCTCATTTTCTTTATTCCCGGCGCGATACTCTCGCATCTCGGATACACTACCGTATCACTCGTTTTACTTATAGCCGCGCTCCTCATATGCGGCCTCTCGGTTTTCATCGGGGCGGTGAAGGGGATATTAAGGCGCGACTTCCTTGACGAGAAGTTTCTTATGTCCATAGCCTCTGTCGGCGCATTCGTGATAGGCGAGGCTACCGAGGGCGTTGCCGTAATGCTGTTCTTCCTTGTCGGCGAGTTCTTTGAGCACAAGGCGGTCAGACGTAGCAGAAGCGCAATAAAGGAGCTTCTTGACATCTGTCCCGATACTGCCAGAGTTATCGTTGACGGTGAGGAGAGCGAGGAGGATGCAGAGGACGTCGAGGTAGGCTCTACCATTATCGTCCGCCCCGGTGAGCGCGTGCCCATCGACTCGCGCATTATCTCGGGGGCCTGCAGGCTTGATACCTCGTCATTGACCGGCGAGTCCATGCCCCGTGACGCGGGTGAGGGCGATGAGGTGGACAGCGGTGTCGTTGTTCTTGACGGAGCAATCACTTGTGTGACTATCCGTTCACACTCCGCCTCGCGTGCCTCCGTGGTTCTTGAGCTTGTCGAGAACGCCAGAGAGCGTAAATCAAGAGAGGAAAACTTCATTACAAAGTTCTCGCGCATATACACTCCCACGGTTACAGGGCTTGCAATATTAATGGCGCTTATTCCTTGGATTTGTGGACTTCTTTCGTGGCAGACTTCTGTTTATCGCGCTTTATCCTTCCTTGTCGTTTCCTGTCCTTGCGCTCTTGTCATCTCTGTTCCCATGGCATTTTTCGGTGGCATAGGCGCCGCCGCGTCCAAGGGCATACTTTATAAGGGTGGTAATACGTTTTCTCCGATTTCCCGAGTTGAAAGCATTGTTTTCGACAAGACCGGAACCCTCACCACGGGCGAGTTTTCAGTGGCAGATATCCATTCAGAGATCGAAGAGGGCGAGCTTCTTTCACTCCTTGCTTCTGCGGAGCATAACTCCAATCACCCGATCGCAAGATGCTTAAAATCCCTCGTCAAGGATTACACCCCTGCGGAGAATATCCGTGACCTACCCGGCAAGGGTATTATAGCTAAGGTCGGTGAGTGTGAGATAGCGGTAGGTAATCTCTTACTTATGAGTGAGGTTGGAGCGGACGTTCAGCTTGACGGATATTCCGTATATGCCGCCAGAGACGGTGAATTCATCGGTGCTGTGCTTGTAAGGGATACGGTCAAGTCCGAGGCCGCCGAGGCTATCGCATCGCTTCGTAAGCTCGGTGTTAAGAGCACATATATTCTCTCCGGAGACCGTGAGAGCGAGGTCATATCCGTCGGCCGCGAACTCGACGTAGATCACGTCCATCACAGCCTTATGCCTGAGGATAAATACGAGATACTCGAGGGCATTATCGACCGATCAAGCGGCGGTGTAGTCTACGTCGGTGATGGCATTAACGATGCACCTTGTCTTACTCGAGCGGACGTCGGTATCGCCATGGGTGGTAAGGGTACTGACAGCGCCATTGAGTCTGCCGATGCGGTTATCATCTCGGATAATCTGATGAAGCTTTCGGACACCGTCCGTATAGCACGCAAGACTCTTAATATCTCAAAGCAGAACATAGTCTTTGCCATCGGGGTAAAGGTTCTTGCTATGATTTTGGTTGCATTAGGCCTCGTAGGTATGTGGCTTGCGGTATTTGCCGACGTCGGTGTAGCCGTCCTCGCCATTCTCAACTCCATGCGTACTCTTAAAACAAAATAAAAGCATAAATAAACGGCACCCGCCAATTGGCAGGTGCCGTTCGTGTTTATTAGATATATTTTTCTACCTTAATGCCTCGGTCGGTCAGTATATAGAGGTATCCGTCGTCGGCAAACGCTCTGACTCGGTTTTCCTCGTTATACCAGTAAATAGGGATAAATCTGATAGAATATCCGCCCCCGTCAAGACAGAACAGTAAATACCCGTCCTCATACCATACGACGTCCTGACCGTATTCGTTGCGTATCGTCTGGAAATTGTTTATCGGAATTCCGACGGTATCGTTCTCGCGGTCGATGAAGTAGGCTTTATACTCTGAAGCATAATTTCCTATAAAGACGTATTCTGCTACGCTGACTACCTGTCCGTCCCTTTCGGCGTATACCTCTATCTTGTTCTCGTCCCAGCTCTTCTCACCTATACCGAGCAGGTATCCGTCGCCGAGCTGAATGAGCGAGGAGGAGAAGCCGTCGATCACACCCGTATCGGTGTAGGTTATATTGCTGTAATCCGAGAGATCGAAGAAGTATACGGGGTCACAGAAGGTGCGTACCTCTGCGGTGCATACGTAGGCGGTATTTTTATCAAATCTTACCGACGTCGCTTCCTCACCGTTGGGGGCAAAGCTCTTGACCTCGGCTACCTTCTCACCGCTTTCAAGATTGAAGACGGTGAGATCTACGTTCTGAGAGTTAAAGGAACCCGAAGGAGACCTTTCGGTTGTCGAGCTTACCACTCTAAGGTGTCCGTCGTACTCGTCCAGGCTGTATTGGTCCTTAACCGTGCCTTCTACAGTAAAGATACCCTTGTTCTCGATGACGTCATTACCGTAACCAAGGACTACGATATCACTCATCATCTTGTTTACGTATAATCCCTTATTGTCGATAACGGTTTTCTGCGTATATTCTCTCGTTACGTAGATATTATTTCGGGATACAAATACGTCGTCGTCAAAATCAAGCAGGGCTTTAGTGGAGAGTACCTCCAGCGAGTCTTGGTCCATCATAGCGACGATGCTGTATTTTGTGCTGCTGATATTCTCGGGGTAAATAATACTCTCGATATCTACGCATTTTGTGACGTCTCCGTCGGTGATGCTTGGTACGAAGGTCTCGGGCTTATCGTAGTCTATATCGGGTGTTATGATCTCATAATTGCTGATGAGTATAAGCTTGCCGTTCACCATTCTCGAGGTATTATACATACCGTCTATAACTACTGACTTCTTTACCTTAATATCGTTTATATCGCTTATATCTAAAGCCGTGATACCCACCTTGTCTGTGTTTGTGTAAAATATCTTGGATTTAGTGTAGAGCTCCACGACGATAATGGTGCTTGCATCATTTGACAGATACATATCGGTGTAGTTGGAGTACTTTTTATGGTCATCTACGACGTGTGGCAGCTTGAACTCGGTTATTTTTCTTGTCTGCTCCTTGTTGATGTCGTATACGACGAGAGATGTGTCATTAAGACGGAAAATATACTTATCCGTTCTTTTCATCAGATCTGCTTCAATTACTCCCTCGACCTGGTTATCCGTGGTCTCCTGGTAGTTTCCGTTAGATTCGCCGAAATCTGGTACTACCATGTCCGGTGAGCTTGCTCCGGGCGCGCCCTCCATATCATTAGGTGCATCGGCATCTCCCTTTGCAAGAAAGCCGTCGAACAGATCGCCGATACCCGCGCTCAACCACTGGAAGTTGTTCTTATAAGGGCTCGGTCTGTATCTGTAGTTTGCGATAGTCTCAATGAGAGGGAAGTATTCGGAATCCTCGTAGGCTGTGAGCTTAGGTCCGCTTTTGTCAAATGGGATAAAGAGATATAGGCTGAGCGCGATGACTATAACGAGGCACGCTACTCTTGCGAATATCTTTGAGGATGCTATTGTTGGAGCTTTCATTTTCGGTTCTGCCTCCTTTACGTATTTTTCGTCAATTAAGCCGAACGACTGTAGTAACCTTTTATTCTTCATATACTGATACCTGCTTTCTCAAGATAAGCCTTGAATTTTTCTCTTGTTCTCATAAGGCTGACCTTGACGTTACTGACCGAGAGTCTCATATCTGTTGCGATCTCGCGCACCGACATCATATAGAAGTATCTCTTTACGAAAATCTTACGTGTCGCGATATTCAGCGACCCAAGGAAACCGTTAAAGGCCTCCTTCAGTTCCAGATCGTCCGATATTGGTGCCGAATTATCCGGAATACACTCTGCCATCTCATCGAGTATGCCGCTGTTTGCATAGATTTTGCTTCTCGACTTGTTGGCAAGATAGCGGTTTATCGAGAGATTTCTCGTTATTCTTGAGAGAAAGGCGGAGAGTATGCTCGGTCTCTCGGGCGGAATAGAGCTCCAGGCCTTCATATACGTGTCGTTCACACACTCCTCCGCGTCGGGATCCGAGTGCAGGATCCTGTAGGACACGTGATAGAGGAGCTTCCCGTATTTTGCGCCCGTTGCCTCGATAGCGCGCTCGTCACGCATAAAATATAGGTCGATTATTCTGCTATCGTCCAATATCATCACCTCGGTGCTTCGTCAGTTTTGTTGAATTCAACCTGCCTTCATCCTATATGACAGATCGAAAAGTGAAAAGGTTACAGGAAAATTGAAAGTTTCTCCAAAATTATTTTACCAAACAATGACAGTCTTGTCAATAAGCAAAAGCCCTCGCTCCAAGACGGAGCGAGGGTTGAATATTATTTTCGCATAAATTATAATCTCAGCATCTGCTCAATTTCTTCCGTGAGTCTATCCTCCTGAATGTGGACCTTGATCTCGTTAGAGGTTGAATTGGTCTTAAGATGCATAACGAGACTGGTGATACCCGCCTTTTTGCGGAGCGGAGTCGTTACGTTTTCCGCAGCGATAAGATTATTCGATCTAAAGACTGTGATGTTTTTCGTAAATCCGCCGTAGTAAGCAGTTATTTTGCCATCGCAAATGGTGAGACCGTTGTTTTGATAGGCGAGCAGGGAGTCCAGCGCCTTAAGCGCAAGTATGAAAGCTCCTATACCAACTATTCCGATCGCAACGGGAAGGATTATAGCCGAAGAAACCTTGAATATCATAAGCGATACGACTGTTTGCAATAATACAAGACCGGTTATTGTTCCCAGGATAAGTGCAAACCATGAGATGAAGGGGAAATATGAGACGGACTTGGTTTGCTTGTCATCGGGGACGAAGTCAGGCAATATCCTATTTAGGATCTCACTGATTTCCTCGTATTTGCAAAACGGTACGAGCACTCCGATAGCTTGACTGTTTTCCTCGTTGCTTACCGTGTATCCGATAACCTCGAGCTTGATCGTTGCAAAGCCGAGCATTCTCTGGACTATGCCCTGAGAAATCTTTACTGCCTTGATCCTGTCGTAGCTGAAGGTGTTGGTGTGCTTTTCGAGCAGTCCGTAGGAGATCTGTATATTATCGTCTTGCTTCGTAATGGTGAAATTGTAATATCCAATAAAGGAATGTAACAAATAACCGATAAACGAAAAAGCAGAGAAGAGCAGCGTTGCCCCTACTGTGATCTGCACGGCGTGGAGGAGGTACTGTCCCCACGTGCCGAGAAAGTCAAGCTGCAAGAGTAGCTTGCAGGCGCTTAACACCAATACAGTCAGTATGCAAAAGACCGCGGTGAAGAATGCCGTGGATATGATATGGATCAATGTGTAGAGCATTTTCTTTCCCGAGGTGAAGGTGTACAGACTGTCCTTATCCGAAAGAAGAACTTCTTTATTCTCTATGTCGGTTTCGCCTGTTTTCACACCGCTTTCCTTTAAGGAGTTCAACTCTTTTATCAAGGCGTCGACCGTCTTTTCTCTTTCAACTATGGTTATTTCCGCCTGGTGTGAGGTGTTGGCCGAGCCGCTGTCTACGGTAAGAACAGCTATGCCGAAGATCATGTGGATAAGGCGCTGTCTTTTGTTTATGGCATGGACTCTTTTATACTCGAGCATAGAGCGCTTTTTGAAAAATACACCCCTTTTGCAGACGATCTCATTTTCAGTCATCTGATAGCCTGATGTTCTGTAATAAAGTATCCTATATGTAATAAAGCATAGATAAAATACGGCAGAAACGGCTATGAACAAGGGAATAGCAAATCTGATATTTTCAGATGTTGAATCCTCGCTGACGAAAAGTTCCTCAAAGAAGATAAGCGGTATTGCAATACTGCTGAACAGATCTGTCAGCAAGCTTGCGTAGATATATCTTTTGTCAAATCTCTTCACGACCTTGCTCCTCAATTCTCGCTTCAAGGCTCTCCTCGAGCTCGTTTATCATACGGTCAGCATCCTCGACCGTAAGAGTGGAAAGGTCAAAGTTTGATCCCGCCGTTGAGATGGTAACGTCACTAAGTCCGAGAATGATCATGATAGGTCCCTGCGTTCTGTGCAGATCCTGTATCTGACAGATGGGAATAACAACGCTCTTTCTGAAGATGACGCCCTCTTTTACAACGATCCTCTTATCGTCGTATCCCCAGGAGAACATCCTGTAGCGTAGCACAGGCCAGATGAGGACTAAAGAGAGGAGTAAAGCAACCGGTATTCCTACTCCCAATAATACGGCGAGAGTCACCTCGTTGCTCGCGCCTGCTATACTGAGGATTATAGCCGCGGCTACGAATACGCCTATAAGCATAAGGGCAACGATACCCGCGCGAACGTACCAGAGCTTCAGTACTGCTTTGTCAAGTTTTTTAAGTTCCATATGTATCACTCCGTTTCGGTGTATTAGTATCTTTCCTTCATTGCGCGCTCAATATCTCTGTCAGCATCTCGCCTTGCGATATCATCACGCTTATCGTAGTTTTTCTTACCCTTGCATAGGCCGACCGCCATCTTTACTCTCGAGCCCTTGAAGTAGAGCGAAAGAGGGACGAGGGTATAGCCGTCCCTTGCTACAAGTCCGGTTAGCTTCATTATCTCCGCCTTGTGGAGCAGGAGCTTCTTCGGCCTTAGGGGCTCACGGTTGAAGATGTTGCCTTGCTCATACGGGCTGATATGCACGCCGAGAGCAAACATCTCGCCATTGTCGATCTCACAGTAAGAGTCCTTGAGATTGCAGCCTCCCGCACGCAGAGATTTTACCTCTGTGCCGAAGAGCTCTATGCCTGCTTCATATGTGTCTATAACAAAATAATCGTGTCTTGCTTTACGGTTGTCGGCGATTATTCTTGAATCTGTCTTTTTATCTGCCATTTGTTTCTCCAAATAGGATTTTTACTTTATTCTACCACAAGAAAAAAACAAAATCAACCTTTTTTGGAAAACGCTTCGGATAAAACCTCGAGTATCTTAAATTTTATATTATATCCGCCCTCCGTGACGAGCTTGTTTTCTTCCTGCGTGTATCCGAGCAGGGCGTCGTCAGACGGGGCATCCTCGGTTGCGATATCGAGGCAGAGCGGGGGATACATAACGCACCACCAGTTTTTGCCCTTCGCCTCACCGAGCATTATCTTCAGCGAGGTGTAGTATCCCTTCGGCAGGGTAAAGTCCTCATACTCCCTCGTATCGTACCACTCAAGGCCGAGAGTGACCGTGGACGTGTAGTCACGTCCGAGCTCGCTCAGCCACCCGTCTACGTCTGTCTTTATCTCCTCGGTCATTTCACTTATTCTGTTTTCGGCTTCATCCTTGCTTTCATACTTAGAGAGCGCGTCTCCGTATTTGACGAGCACTCTGTCGCGTATCTCGTATTTGACCTCTTGGTCGTTTTCGTCATCGGAGGCTGCGAGAATATGTAGCCTTAGAGTATCCTCATATATCGCTCCTTCCTTTTCCGTCGGCATAGCCGCAATAATCAGGGCAATACCCAATATCACCCAAACGTTAAATAAAAAATCCTTAACTGCTTTCATATTTATCTCCTTTCGTTTTTTGCATTATTGACAATAAAAAATGTCATTATTCACAAAAAGAGGAAAAAGTGGTTGCCTTTGTTGACTTTTCCTTTTACCTATGGTAAAATCAACGTGAACTATTATTTTTAAGGAGAAGAACTATGCTTCCTAACATTCCCACAATAAACAATCCCGAAAAGTATTCCGAATTTCGTATCTCCCGCGAGAAGCTCAAGGCCGCTCTTAAGGTATGTGAAAGACAGGTTAACAAGTGCATAGATACCGTTGGCACCATTTTCCCGCGCGAGTACAGTGAGGGTAACGTTTACGGCTCTTGGGAGAACGTAGCAGGCTGGGGTAGCGGCTTCTGGACCGGTATCCTTTGGCATCTTTATGAGCTCACCGGTAACGAGAAGTACAAGGAAGTGGCTCTTGCTCATATTCCCAGCTATACAAAGAGAATTTCCGAGAAGATCGGTGTAAATCACCACGATATGGGCTTCCTCTTCAGCCCCTCTTGCATTGCCGCATATAAGCTCACAGGCAACGAGGAGGGGAAGGCCGCCGCTATCATGGCTGCCGATCATCTTCTTTCCAGATATCAAGAGAAGGGCGAGTTCATTCAGGCTTGGGGTAACGTTTCCGATCCCAAGGATTATCGCCTTATCATTGATTGCCTTCTTAATATTCCGCTTCTTTATTGGACTGCTGAGGTTACAGGTGACGAGTCCTATGCGATAAAGGCTTTCAAGCACTTTAATTCCACTGTAGACAACGTTTGCCGCGCTGACGCTTCCACCTTCCACACCTATTACTTCGATCCCGAGACCGGAGCTCCCGTCAGAGGCTGTACTCACCAGGGCGCATATGACGACTCTGCGTGGGCGCGTGGCCAGGCTTGGGGTATCTACGGTCCTCTCCTCACCTATATCTATAAGAAGGATGAGAAGGCTATGAAGATATTCAAGGCTACCACAAACTATCTTCTTAACAATCTCCCCTCCGACTACGTTGCATATTGGGACCTTTGCTACAACGACGGCTCCGACCAGCCCAGAGACACCTCCACCAATGCTATCGCTATGTGCGGTATGCTTGAGGGCATTAAGTATATGGATGAGAACGATCCTCTTCGCAAGATCTACGTCAACGCTATACACAGAATGATGGACGTCCTTATCGACAAGTATCTTCCCACCGAGGACAGCGTGTCAAACGGCATCCTCTTGAGCCAGACCTACGCCCTTCCTCAGGGCATAGGCATCAACGAGCACAATATTTGGGGCGATTACTTCTTTGTAGAGGCGCTTCATCGCATGCTCGACCCCGACTGGGCTCTCTATTGGTGATTTTTTCGGATATTTTCCCCCGTATGTCACCTCTCGCAATAGGTAACTATTGCTTACTCCTATGCGGCTTAGAGCGTGACCGCTCTTGTGCTTTGCACACACTCTCCCTTCGGGCGAGTAGCCGCGGAGCAATCTGCGCGAGCGTCCTCGTGAGCGAGCTCCCGGATACGCTTTCGCTTGATTATCTGGGTAGAAGTACGTGGCAACTATCTCGAAAAAATACTGTTTTCGGATATTTCTGTTTTAACTACATAACGAAAGAGCAGGCCTCGCAGCCTGCTCTTTTTGCATAATAAGGGAAAAAGGGGAATAATATTAATACAGTAGAAAGGAAGTGATCATTATGAATAAGAAAATAAACTACAAGTCCTTGATCATTTGTATTGCCATACCGCTTCTTGTAGGTGGGCTGTCTGCCTTATTTACTATGGGCAGTATGGATGATTTTGCCGTCCTTGATCAGCCACCCTTGTCCCCTCCGGGATGGCTTTTTCCTGTGGTCTGGTCCATACTTTACGTTTTAATGGGAATTGCATCGTATATTGCTCTTGAGACACCCTCGTCGCAGGAGGCGACCACAGCGGCCTTTAAGCCGTATTTTGTTCAGCTCGCGTTCAATTTCTTCTGGTCGATAATATTCTTTAATCTCGGCGCATTTGAGATCGCCTTTATATGGCTTCTCGCTCTCCTTGCCATCATAGTTATCACAACTGTCAGGTTCTGGCGCATCAACAAGTGGGCGGGTATTCTTATGCTTCCGTATATCGCTTGGGTATGCTTTGCGGGATACCTAAATCTTGCTATCGCTTATCTTAACTGAATGAGTATCAGGCTTGGAATTGCAGGATACGGAAATCTCGGCAGAGCACTCGAAATGGCCGCCTTAAAGGACGATGATGTCGAAATTGAGGGGATATTCACAAGACGGAAGCCTGAGGAAGTCGTTTCACTTGGCAGCTCTGTATATTCATTTGACGATCTTTACTACCACGCAGATGGGATAGATGTTCTCGCACTCTGCTACGGCAGCTCACACGACCTCCCTGATATTACACCTCACCTTGCAGAGTGCTTTAACACCGTTGATACCTTCGACAATCACCTGATGATAAACGAGTATAAGAGGCGTGTCGATCGCGCCGTCTCATCATCCGGTAAGGTGAGCGTAATAGCGCTCGGATGGGATCCCGGATTTCTTTCTCTTATGCGCTTGTATCTCTCCTCGTTTCTCCCCTCACCGAGCGTGAACACATTTTGGGGCAGAGGAGTCAGTCAGGGACACACCGAGGCGATAAAGAGGATAGACGGTGTTATTGACGCCGTACAATATACCGTGCCGAGGGAGGATGCCCTGACTCTTGCAAGTCTTGTTTCACATCCGCTTTCGGTGACTGAGAGGCACAGACGAGTCTGCTACATTGTTGCGGAAAAGGGAAGAGAGGATAGCATTACAGATGAGCTCCTATCTATGGAAAACTACTTTTTAGGATACGAGGTGGAGCTTCATTTTATCAGTAAAGAAGAACTGAAAAAATATAAGAGCGCATCCCACAGAGGCCGTGTTTATGCCCTTGGATCAAGTGGAAGGTACGGCGAGGTAAAGCATAGGGCATATCTCGATATTGACATTGGCTCAAATCCCGATCTTACCGCTTCTATAATGCTTGCTTCGTGCCGCGCAGCATATAGACTCGCGCGTGAAAACAGAAACGGCGTATATACCGTGTTCGATATACCGCCGTCCTATTTCGCCCCTGTAATCTGCGAAAATGTAAATAGTTATTTATAAATTGCTAATTTTGCTAAGTTCGTTATTGATTTTTTTGAGCCTGTCTGCGTTGATCTTTATGATCCGTCTATCGTAGGTATAGAAGCCGTTTATCTCATCCTCAACATCCGATACCTGCGTGTATACAAAGGCTGATGCACCCGCCCTTACGAGATCCTTTACCTCGGTTTCGTACAGCTTGCATACCGCGTCCTCATACTCGCTTTGCTCCCTCATTACGCGGTAGCCGTAGACGTCGTCACCGTAGGTGTGGCCGCTTACTCCGTGCGCGTATCCGCCAAACTCAGAGATGACCAAGGGGCGTCCGTCAAGATGCTTTGGCCTTAAGGGACGGAAGTAGATGTGCCTTGAGTCAACGTCGCTCTTCTGCCTTCTGAACCAACCGGAGGTGGTATCTATAATTCTCGTTGAATCATAGCCTCTGACCTTATCGTACATATCGTCTGCACAGAACTGACCCCAACCCTCGTTGAACACCGTGTAGTACACGATTGAGGGAACATTGTAGAGGTGGTCGAGCGTCTTGTATGCATGGCATTCAAAGATAGCTCGGCTTTCCTTATTCCCATTGAAGAGCCCGTCGGGCAGCCTTTGGAGAATATTCGTGCTTACAGTCGGCAGAACTGTATCTTTGAAGAAACTGTAGTGCGCGTTGTTGACCATATCCTGGAAGACTGCTATGCCCATTTTATCGCACAGGTAGTAGAATATCATCGGCTCTATCTTGATATGCTTTCTGAGCATATTGAAACCGAGAGACTTTGCCATTTTTATATCGTCGATATATCCGTCCTCGGTCGCCGGCATAAATATTCCGTCGGGATAATAGCCCTGGTCGAGCAGACCGTTGAAGAGGTAGGGCTTGCCGTTAAGGCATATTCTATTTACGCCGTTTACCTCTCTTACGTCTATCCATCTTATTGCAAAGTAGCTTTCGATGAGGTCCTCTCCGCATTCAAGCGTGAAGGGGTAGAGCTCGGGAGTCTCGGGAGTCCAAAGTCTTACGTCGCTTGGCTCGATATATCCGATATTTCCGTCAAACTCGAATACCTCGCCGCTATCGGTGAGCGTTATCCTTTTATGCTCCTCACCGCCTGTTACGGCTATCCTAACTCCCTTTTCATAGGGAGTTATTTTTATATCCTTAACGTAGATTTTAGGTGTAGCCTCGAGCCAAACGCTCTGCCATATTCCGCTTACCGGAGTATACCACATTCCTCCCCTTTTATACTTCTGCTTTCCATAAGGATACTTGTGATCGAGGCCGTCCTTTGCAATTACGGTGAGTTCGTTTTCACCGTCTTGTATCAGATCAGTCACGTCGAAGGAGAAGGGAATATATCCTCCCTCGTTCTCGCCGAGCTTATATCCGTTAAAGGATATAATGGACACCTGATCCACCGCTCCGAGGTGAAGAACGACTCTGCCTCCCATTAATTCTTCGGGCACAGAGAATAGCTTGCGATAGTGCATCACGTGGCAGGGAAGCACCGCGCGCTCTATTCCGGAAAGGGGGCTCTCAGGACAGAAAGGAACGAGGATTTTTTCGTTATATTCCGGGGTGTTCTCCGACTCTGTCAAGGCGAAGTCCCATTCACCGTTGAGCGATAGATAGCCCTTGCGCATAAACTGCGGTGTCGGGTGGTATGAGTGAGGACAGGTCCTGTCCATTTTTTCTATATATGGGGTTGTGAGCTTAGCCATCATTCACCTCAGGTAAAGAAGATATTTAAAAACATAAATACTGCGCACAGCAGGATAAAGAGTATTGAACCGACATTTAATATACCGCCCTTAACTATTTCCGAGTCGGGCAGGAAGATCTCTTTGTCACGGTTTACGAGTATCTTTTTCTTTTTCCACATATTCACCAGAGCGTAAATACCTCCGATGAGCATGCCGTACTGCAGATTCTCGTATATCAGTAGGATTGCTCCGTTTGCCATAAGCGCGAGAATATTTACGCTTTCACCGGCAAGTAACAGATCGTACAGCTCGTAGAAGGTGTACATAGCCTTCTCAATGGGAAGCGCGACTATCGAGCCCATAAAATTGATTATCATGTGTAGCAGAATAGTGTATTTTACGTCCCTCGTCCTTGCGTATACGTAGCCGAGCAGAGCACCGAGCAGGGCCGCGTAGAAGAATTGATAGAGATTTCCGTGCAAAAGTCCGAAGGCAACTGCGGAAAAGATTATCGCAATATGGTCTCCGTATACTGACAGCCTGTCGATAACAAGCTTTCTGCAGATCAGTTCCTCAACGATCGGAGCAAGGATCACCATGAGTATGAAGATAAGCCACTCGGGTATCTCGCTGATGATATTGGATATCTCATTCTCCGGCACACCCCCTATGAGAGAGCCTATCACGGAGTTGAGAATATTTCCGATTATATTGCCTATGAGCATCAGAGCCTCGCTGATGAAGAAGAACAGGAGAAACTCTTTTACTGTGAGCTTGCTTTTTTCCTTTGCTGATGCCTTTTTCGTTCCCAAAAGGGCGATGAGAAAGACAGGAAAGGCGATGAGATACTGCGCAGCGCAGCTTACGATCACCGACCAGAAGTAGCTTTCGGCAAAAGCAATGTATTTCTCAGGTTGCATGATTACGGATGCCACCGTATACACGGCGGTCGATGCCACCTGCGAGACTACAAGATATAGGAATAGGGCCAGAAACACTCTTGAGAAAAGGCGCCTCTGCTTTCTCTTCTTGATTTCTCTTTCTTCGGGCGTTTCTATAGTAACGCTTTCATAACCGTAGTATGAGCCGTTCATTTTTCCTCCTTAGGGTTTTCATGCTACTTTAATTCTATCATCAAACAGGCTGAATTGCAAGACGAATGAACAAAATTAAAATATTGTCCATAATTTTAGAGATAATACACGAAAAATATTTTATTTTTTGTTAAATATTTCGGGGCGTAAATTATTATCTTCTCTTGAAATAAATACGGATCTGTGATACAATATTATCTGTAAAATGGCGTAGTGTTTTTTTGCGCAAAAAAGAGAGGCGGTGTGAGAAAATGTTTATCCGTGGTTTTGATAATGATAAGTATCTTAAACTTCAATCCCAGTACATCAAAGAGAGGATATCTCTTTTTGGTGAGAAGCTGTACATAGAGTTTGGCGGCAAGCTTTTTGATGACTTCCATGCATCAAGAGTGCTCCCCGGCTTTGAGCCCGACAGTAAGATAAGAATGCTTATAGAGCTGAAGGATGAGGCAGAGGTCATCATCGCGATAAACACTGCAGATATTGAGAAGAACAAGGTCAGGGGAGATCTCGGCATCACGTACGATCTCGATGTGCTCCGCCTTATCGACGCCTTTCGTGGCTACGGTCTGTATGTCAGCGCGGTTGTTATGACAAGATTTTCAGATACTCCCGCAGCGCAATCCTTCAAGCTTAAGCTTGAAAACCTCGGAATCAAGGTGTACAAGCACTTTGCTATAGACGGTTATCCTCACAATATACCTAAGATAGTTTCCGATGAGGGCTTTGGTCTCAATGAGTACGTAGAGACCAGCCGTCCCGTCGTTTTCGTTACTGCTCCCGGCCCGGGATCGGGCAAAATGGCAACCTGTCTAAGTCAGATCTATCATGATAGCAAAAAAGGACAGAAATCCGGATACGCCAAGTTTGAGACGTTTCCTATATGGAATATTCCTTTAGGTCACCCGGTTAACCTTGCCTATGAGGCTGCCACCGCAGATCTTGCAGACGTAAATATGATCGACCCGTTCCATCTCGAGGCATACGGTGTCACCGCTGTCAACTACAACCGTGACGTGGAAGTATTTCCCGTGCTTCGCTCAATGCTTGAGAAGATACTCGGCGAGTGTCCTTATAAGTCTCCGACTGATATGGGTGTTAATATGGTCGGAAATTGCATCTTCGATGATGAAGCGGTATCCAATGCTGCAAAACAGGAGATAATCCGCAGATATTATAACGCGCTTTGCCGTATGAGAAAGGACGGAGGAGCCGAGACAGAGATAGAGAAGATAGAGCTTCTTATGCGTAAGCTCGCCTGTTCGCCTTCTGTAGATCGTCCCGTGGTCGACGTTGCAGTAAGAAAGTCTGAAGAGACGGCTGCACCTGCTGTTGCTATTGAGCTTAACGACGGCAGAATTGTAACCGGTAAGACATCGGCCCTGCTCGGAGCTTCCTCTGCCGCACTTCTTAACGCTCTTAAGGCCGTCGCAGGTATCGATAAGGACGAGGACATAATCTCTCCTGACATTTTGGCTCCTATTCAAGTGCTTAAAACAGACCATCTCGGCAACCATAACCCCAGACTCCATACGGATGAGGTTCTTATTGCGCTTGCCATTACCGCTGTTGAGTCCGAAAGCGCCGCCCTCGCTATGAAGGCTCTCCCGTGTCTTAAGCACGCTGAGGTACATTCCACGGTTATTCTCTCCGAAATAGACGCCTCTACCTTCAGAAAGCTCGGAATGCAGCTCTCCTGCGAGCCTAAGTATCAGACAAAGAAGCTCTTCCACAAATAATTATGAGATACGATAAATGGTTAATTAAGAACACCCACTCCCTTCAGGGCAAGACGGTCGCCATATCGGGATCGACCGGAGGCCTCGGAAAGCATATCTGCCGTTATCTTGCCTCGCTTGGTGCAAGGCTTATTCTCCTTGACCGCAACAGAGCAAGGTCCGAGGCTAATAAGGCTGCGCTTGAAACAGAGTTTCCGGGAGTAGAGGTAGATATCATCTCGCTTGATCTCGTTGACATTTACTCTGTGGAGTCTGCTACCGAGCAGCTTAAGGGTATCCGGCCTGATTACTTGATCCATAACGCAGGCGCATATAGCATACCTCGCTGTACCTCAAACAGCGGATATGACAACGTGTTCACCATCAATTTTGCCTCGCCCTACTATATGATAAGAGAACTCCTTCCTACCTTGAGACAGAGGCAGGGCAGAGTGGTTATCGTTGGCAGTATTGCGCATAACTACTCGCACATAGATGAGTCGGACGTTGACTTCTCGGGGGTTAAAAAGGCCTCTAAGGTATACGGTAACTCAAAGAGGTATCTTATGTTCTCGCTTTACGAGCTCTTCAAGGACGAGACAGATGTGTCACTTGCGGTCACACATCCCGGTATTACATTTACCAACATTACCTCGCATTACCCAAGGTTGATTTTTGCCATCATCAAGTATCCGATGAAGGTCATCTTTATGAGTGCGGAAAAGGCCGCGCTCTCTATCGTGAAAGGTCTGTTTGAAAAGACCGAGTATCACACCTGGTACGGTCCGCGAGTTTTTGATATTTGGGGGCTTCCGAATAAGAAAAAGCTTCGTACCTGTAGCACCGAAGAAAGCCTTCGTATAGCGGACATCTCGAATGAGGTATATGAAAAAGTAAAGAAAAATACAAAAACTGCCGCGAACTAACTCAGAAAAAACAGAAAATAATAATTACGAAAGTGAAAAAATATGAAGCTTATTAAAAAAATGCTCCTTCTCCTTCTCGTGCTGTCGCTCGCGCTTTCTGTAGCTGCCTGCACAGATGATAAGCCCAGTAATGAGAACAATGAGCAGGGTAATAACGACACCAATAACTCGGGAGACTCCTCTGAGGAGGCGATACCCGGCGTTTACACCATTACGGTAACTAACCCTCTCGGCAAGCCTCTCTCCGGCGTTACCGTATACGCGCATGAGGATGGTGAGCAGGACTATAACGTTTGCACGGCGCCTCTTGAGACAGACGGAGAGGGAAAGGTCACGTTCACCCTCGAGCCCGATAAGACCTATTCTGTTCAGGTTGCCGGATATCCCGAGGTTTATACCGCCCTTTCGGGAAATACCCCTGAAGAAAGATATGCCCTCACCTCACCTAAGGTGACCGTGGCTCTCGAGTTTAGGAGCGCATACACTCCCAGATCATATAAGATCAACTCTCCTGTTGCCAATTTTATTCTCTCGGACGTTGACGGCAACGTATACGAGCTTGCCGAGCTTCTTAAGGATAAGAAGATGGTCATGATCAACTTCTGGTTCTACAACTGCGGATATTGTGTTATGGAGTTCCCCGCGCTCAATACCGCATATAACAACTACAAGGATCAGATCGAGATCCTCGCCGTCAACGACGTTGATTCTGTCTCCACCGTGAAAAAGTTTGAGGGGGATAAAAAGCTCACGCTTGATATGCCGCTGTTTAAGGTCAATTCTCAGTCTGCGGTTTCTATGTCGCGTTTCCCGGCGGGCGGATATCCCACAACTGTAATAATTGACAGATACGGCGTTATCTCTTATATTCACTCCGGTGCTATAACCTCTGTTTCCGCTTGGAACGAGATATTTGAATACTACGTCTCCGACTCCTATGACGGAACTCCCTACAGAGCCAATTAATGAATAAATATACCTGCAGAACGATGTTTTTATCCATTCTGCAGGTATTTTTACATATTTGAAACATTTGAAGGTTGACAGATTTTCCCCGCGGGTGTATAATATAAGCACGCGAGAATTAAAAATAATGTACACATTTTAATATTAAGTATGTTTAAAGCTCGCATGATATACTTTATTTATCAGTCAGAATGTTTACTACCGGACAGGAGACATCTATGGCAGAAAAAAAGAAAAACAAGAAAAAATGGATATATAAAAGACACATGGTCGTGCGTCATACCCTCGGTCCCTTCTTCCGCCTCTACTCACGTATAAAGTACGGCGCGAGGATCAGACGCTTCAAGGAGGAGGGCAAGAGACAGTATCTCGTTCTCTTCAACCACACGACGGCCTTTGACCAGTTCTTTGTAGCTCTGTCCTTTAGACAGCACTTGTATTTTATCGCTTCGGAGGACATTTTTTCAAAAGGATTCCTTTCGGATGCGCTTCGTTACCTCGTTGCTCCTATACCGATCAAGAAGCAGACCACAGATGTCCGCGCCATAATGAACTGTATGCGCGTGGCAAAGGAGGGAGGCAGCATTTCTCTTGCTCCCGAGGGCAATCGTACCTACAGCGGCAAGACCGAATATATGAGCCCCTCGATCGCGCCTCTTGCCCGTAAGCTCGGACTCCCCATCGTACTTTACCATATCAAGGGCGGCTACGGCGTTCAGCCCAGATGGGCGGATACCGTACGTAAGGGCAGAATGGATTGTTACGTTTCAAGAGTAATTGAGCCCGAGGAGTACTTACAGCTTACAGACGATGAGCTTTACACATTGATCAAGGATGGCCTTTACATCAACGAGGCCAACGCCGATAACACCTTCCGTCATAAGAGGAGGGCAGAACACCTTGAGAGGGTTATTTACTACTGTCCCGACTGTGGCTTCTCCGAGTTTGAGACCGACAGAGATGTGATCAGATGCAAGAGGTGCGGACTGAGTGCGCGTTACCTCCCCACCACCGAGCTTGAGGGCACCCACCGTGACCTTCCGTACCGATTCGTTAACGATTGGTATGAGGCGCAGGCAGAATATATCAACTCGGTTGATCTGACCGCGCTTACGGACACTCCCGTGTTTGTGGACGTCGCTTCCTTCTCGGAGGTTATTCCTTATAAGAAAAAGAGACCTATTGCCGACGGCTGCCGCGTATCGCTCTACGGTGACAGAATAACCGTTGAGGCAGATGGAGTATCCGAGATTTTCTCCTTTAAGGAGTGCTCTGCAGTCACCGTTCTCGGCAGAAATAAGGTTGATATCTATTTTGGGGACAAAATATATCAGCTAAAGGGAGAAAAGTGTATGAATGGAATCAAGTACGTACACTTCTTCAATCGATACAAAAACATAGTAAAAGGAGACGAAAATGGAAAATTTTTGGGACTCTAACGTTTGGGGCTTTATAATGATCACAGCCATTCTGCTCGGAGCGCTCCTTGCAGGTAATTCGCTGAAGAGAAAGATCCCGTTTTTGAAGAATTCGCTTATGCCCGCATCGGTTATAGGCGGTACGATACTTATTATCGTCGCAGCTATATACAAGGGTATCACGGGTAACGTAATGTTTGACACTACGCTATTTAACAATAGCGGTACGGCGTATCTTGAGATGATCACCTATCACACTCTTGCGCTTGGCTTTATTGCTTCTACTCTCAAGATCACCAACAGCCACCTTAATAAGCAGAGAACTAAGGAGATCGTCAACACGGGTATCACCACCGTCGCGACCTACCTCGTCCAGGGTATCTTCGGTCTTGCTGTCACGATGATAGCCGCTCTCATTGTCAAGGACTTCTTTGCCGCCGCGGGAATGATACTCCCCTTTGGCTTCGGACAGGGCACCGGCCAGGCGATGAACTACGGCAACATTTACGAGATGGACTACGGCTTCATGGGAGGCAAGAGCTTCGGCCTTACCATTGCCGCTATCGGCTTCCTCTCCGCTTCCTTCGGAGGTGTTATTCACCTTAACATTATGAAGAAGCAGGGTAAGATAAAGATAGACAAGAGCTTAGATGCGCTCAATAAGGAAGAGGTAGAGGGTAATAACGAGGTCCCCATGCAGGAGAGCCTTGACAAGATCTCTATACAGATCGCCTTCATCTTCGTTTCCTATGCTCTTGCATACTTCTTTATGCATATCCTCGGCCTTATCATACCTGGTATGAAGTCTACTATCTACGGCTTCAACTTTATTCTCGGTGTTCTTTGCGCAACGCTTGTTAAGTTCGCTACCAGATGGCTCCGTAAGAAAAAGTTTATGAACCGAGAGTATATAAACAACTTCCTTCTTACCAGACTCAGCAACTTCTTCTTTGATATTATGATCGTAGCCGGTATTGCCGCTATAAGACTTGATATTCTTGAGAAGTACTGGGGCATCGCGCTTATCATCGGCGCAGTCGGTCTCGTCGTTACCTACGCGTACAACAGAATTGTTGCAAAGCTTCTGTTCAAGGACTACGTTGAGGAGCAGTTCCTCGCTATGTATGGTATGCTCACAGGCACAGCCAGCACGGGTATTATCCTTCTTCGTGAGGTTGACGGCAACTTCAAGACTCCCGCTGCGGATAACCTTGTGTATCAGAATTTCCCGGCGATCCTTCTCGGATTCCCTATGCTTATTCTCGCTACACTCGCACCCAAGAACACGGTGCTGACTCTTGTCATTGTTGTCCTTTACTTCATCGTTCTTAACGTCGCTCTCTTCAGAGATTTCATCTTTAAGAAAAAGGGCAAAAAGGAAGAGCCTACTGAAGAAAATGTTGAATAAAGTAAACTAAAGAATACAAAAAACGCCACTTGGCTTTGTCCAAGAGGCGTTTTACTTTTATTTTTGTCTCCACCAGGTGAGCTTTGAGAGCTTCTCCTTGCCGCTTTTCAGTATACGCTGTATGCGCTTTTTGTGTCTGCAGGGCTGCTCCTTGCAGTTCTGACAGGCGAGAGAGGCGTTTGTGTTTTTTGCAAACCTTTCGGGATAGAGCTTATACATTACCTCCCACACGATAAGGAGGACGAGCGATAGACCGAGCAGACTCCAGGTGTAGTAGTGAGGAATGAAAATAAATGGGGTGAAGATCATTGCGTAATCCCAGTTGTAGATCCTGCAATCCGCGCAGCATTTGTTCTTTAAGAACAGGTCGCGAAGCGGACAGAAGAAAAGGATACATATGATGTCGCACACCGCATATGCAAAAGAGAGAAGAAAGAGTATTCCCGCGTCGATGACGTCCGAAAGATACAGGATACCGAACACAAGATTAAGTCCTATCCAGCATACGGTAAGCCAGAAGGTACCCTTCCAGGAGGTAAGACTCGGTTCTTCTTCACCCGTCGGAACGTAATTTCTCTTTAGCTGCTTTTGACAGCCTATTGTTTCAAGCTTTGAGGGGAAGAGTCGGAGGACCATTCCCACAACGAGGCATATCCACCAGAAGGCCCAGAAGACAGGATGTGAACCCGCTTCACCGAAGGGGAGTGACGTTCCCTCAACCTTGCTCACAATATATAGAATGAGCGCCATGATGAAAAGCACGGCTCTGAAGGCAAGCTTCAAATAATGGTATATATAGAAATGTGATAAGTACTCAGATTTTTTACTCATAATTTCCTCTTAAACAAAAGTTTAACATAACGATTATATCATCATTGTCTCTTTTTGTCAAGTTTTTGGTATTTTACCTCACTTTTCAGCAGGACAGGTAAAAAGGGGGAGATGCGAAAAAACGCATCTCCCTATCATCATAATATTAGCCGAGAAGGGGAACACAGATATACATAGGAGTACATCTTCCTTCGGTGATTATCTCAAGGATAGCTCGGTTCATAGCGTGAACCTCCTCGCCCGCCTTGATGGTAAAGCGTGTGGATGCTGTGCCGTTGGAATGGGGGTTGAAGCCGTGGACCATAAGTGTCTTCTTACCGCTTGCGGTGAAGCCCTCGGGGAGGAGCCAGCGCATGGATACGTTTCTCGGCTCATCCTCAAAGTTGCACTTTGAGTTGAAGAATACGGTAAGGCCGATCTCCTCACCCGGCTCAATGTCGGGAGCCTTGTCGAGGGCGACCTGCACTCTCATGAATACGTTTTCTTCATAGATGGAGTAGGGGAGAAGTCCGCTTGCCACGGGCTTGATCTTGGCGGAGGTAAATTCAATGAGCTTCTCGTGTACGTCCTCACCGATAACGTCCTTGTCAGCGATCTCTACGCCATAATCGGAGAATGCACCGTCGGGAGTGAAGTTAGTGTGCTTGGTGCTGTTGTAGGCAAGAACGATGGGAGCCTGGTTAACTATTCTTTCGGTAAGCTCGGTACAGGTAGTAGGAAGAGTTTTTCCGTTGTTTCCCTTGGCGATAGATACGGTTATGATATCGTCGCCTATGTACTGGTGCCAGTCCTCGGGAATACCTGCCATACCGTAGAGGATACCCATAGTAGCGCCTACGGTCGCGCCGGTACAGTCGGTGTCGTCGCCACAATTGATAGCCGTGATCATAGATTTCTTGAAGTCACCTTCACCCCAGAGAAGACCGATTGCAGCGTAGGTTACGTTGGAGGGAGCCTCAAACCATCCGTTGCCAATATCCGCGTTGAGTTGCTGAACAGCATTTCTCGCATCGATCCAGCTCATACCGTTGTCATAGCACTCGAGCACAAACTTGATGCTCTTTGCCATTCTCGACTCGTCGGGAATAGATGCCAGACCTACCTCGATACATTTACGGAGATCAGAAATAACGAATGCCGCAGACTGCAGAGCTGCTACAAACGCTGCCGCAAAGGTGCCTTCGCCTGCGCCGTGATCCACCATAGCATCCTCCATAGCATACTTTGCCGCTACGTGGGGCATTGCGGGAGCAACGGTTGCCCATACCTCACTTCTTATCCACGCACCGTTAGAGTTTCTCCAGTCGTTGTCGTAGTCACCCGACATAGGAGCGGGGATGCCGCGCTTGAGATTTGCTTTTCCGAGGCCGTACTCATTCCAGTGGGGTGTAATATATGAGATCCAGTGTTCGCCGAGCATATTTGCATTGATAGCTGCAGGACCGCTCTGCTCAAGGGCATAGAGCCACACGAGCTGGAGGTCGAGATCATCGTTGGGGAGCACAACGCCGGGCGCTGTGGTAAAGCCCTTGATATCGTTGATCTGTCTCAAGCCCTCAAAGGGGGTGCCCATGGTACCGCCTATGTTTTTACCTATCCAACAGGCCTTGACCTTATCAGCGTACGCATTCTTATCAAGCTTAATAATGTACTTGGGATTTGTTCTGAACATTTTGGGAGTTCCTCCTGAAATTATAATAACTACCACTATATTACACTAAAAGGAAAAACTTTTCAATAGTGTTTTAAATATTTTATTATTTATTTTTTTGCTATTGTTGCTATCCTATTGAAAAATGTCTGATAATTTGATATAATGATTAAAGAAGTTTAACTTATGATAAGGAGGCAGAATGGCTGATAAAACCTTTATTGCAATAGATCTTAAGTCCTTCTATGCCTCCGTTGAGTGTATAGAGCGCGGGCTTGATCCTATGAGGACAAATTTAGTCGTCGCTGACAAAAGCCGCACGGAGAAGACTATTTGTCTCGCTGTGTCACCCTCTCTCAAGGCTTACGGTATCCCCGGCAGAGCCAGACTCTTTGAGGTAGTGGCCAAGGTTAAGGAGGCGAACTATAAGCGCAGAGCCTCAGCCCCAGGCAGACGATTTCGTTCAAAGTCGTATTTTGCCGACGAGCTCGCGGCCGACCCGTCGCTTGAGCTTGATTACATTGTTGCGCCGCCCCGTATGGCCCACTATATAAAGTGGAGTACTCGTATTTACGAGGTATATCTTCGTCACGTCGCTCCCGAGGATATCCACGTCTACTCGATCGACGAGGTATTTATCGATGCTACTCATTATCTTCGTGTCCGCGGTATGAACGGACGGGAGTTTGCGAGAATGCTTGTCAAGGAGGTTCTTGCCGCGACAGGCATAACCGCTACGGCAGGCATCGGAACAAATCTTTATCTTTGCAAGGTTGCTATGGATATAGTCGCTAAGCACGTGAATGCAGATAAGGATGGTGTGAGAATAGCCGAGCTCGACGAGATGTCCTACCGCAGACTCCTGTGGGATCACAGGCCTCTTACCGATTTTTGGCGAGTGGGCAGGGGATATACCCGCACGCTTGAGTCGCACAGCCTCTACACCATGGGGGATATTGCACGATGCTCGCTCGGGCGGGAGAACGACTACCACAACGAGGATCTGTTATACAAGCTCTTCGGTGTAAACGCAGAGATCCTCATAGACCACGCCTGGGGCTACGAGCCTTGCCAGATGAAGCATATAAAGGCCTATAAACCCGAGAGCAACAGTATGGGCTCAGGACAGGTGCTGCATTGTCCTTACGATTTTGAGAAGGCAAGACTCATAGTACGTGAGATGGCCGACGCCCTCGCTCTCGATCTTGTAGAGAAGGGGCTCGTCGCCGAACGTATAGTTCTCACCGTGGGCTACGATATAGATAATCTTAGCGGTAAGGGCTCCTCCTACGACGGTCAGATCACCACCGACTACTACGGCCGCAAGGTACCAAAGCACGCTCACGGCACCGCCCCGCTCGGCGGCTTTTCCTCGTCGACCAGGGTGATACTTGACACTGCGGATAGCTTATATCAGCGCATAGTTGATCCGCGCCTTTTAGTCCGTAGGATCAACATCACCGCCGACCACGTTATCCCCGAGACTGAGGCAAAGGCCTCTCCGTCGGCCGTCCAGCTCGACCTGTTCACCGACTACGGGGAGAGGGAACGCCTGGAGGCAGAAAAGCAGGAAACTCTCAAAAAAGAGAAGAAAATGCAGAACGCAATTATCGATATAAAAAAGAAGTTCGGCAAGAACGCTATCCTCAAGGGCATGAGCTTTGAGGACGGTGCTACCGCCAAGGATCGCAACTCACAGATAGGAGGCCACAAAGCCTAAACAAATCCGAAAGGAGGGAGAAGAATAGACTTATGAACAACGAAAGTCAAACCGGAAAATACGACGATATTATAAATCTGCCTTGTTTTAATTCAGAAAAAAGAGCAAAAATGTCGCTTTATGACCGCGCAGCACAGTTTTCTCCCTTCGCCGCATTGACAGGATATGACGCCGCGGTAATGGAGGCTGCCAGAATAACCGAAAGGCGCATCGAGCTCTCCGAGGACTCACGTCTTGAGCTGGATATGGTACAGCATATGCTTTCCGGAATTATTGATACTGAGCCATCTGTCACCGTCACTTATTTTCTGCCCGATAGCCGTAAAGAGGGCGGCGAATACCGCACCGTCCACTCGCGCCTTATTCGTATCGACGATAATGCGGGAACTCTCATTCTTGCAAGCGGGGAGACCATTTTTATCAGTACGGTCATCAGCCTTGTTCCGGACGTCATAACTCACTCTGATGAGGATTAAAAAATATTTACACAAATTGCATTTTATATCTTGCAAAAAAAAGTTTTTTATGTTATAATAGCATACGCAGTGCAAAAAGCAGTGCATTTAGAATGTATACAGACGCTTCGGTTGGATATGCGAAGCGGATTCACCTATTTTAGTTTTTCACACGATTTTAATATGTGTTTTTCATTGTTCGTCGCTTTATGCTCTGTGCTTCGGCGAGCCTCTTCGATTCTCGCATATTAAATTGTGAAAATTTAATATGCAGAGGTATCGAAGAGGTCATAACGGGGCTGACTCGAAATTTTGTGGTCATTTTGGAACTCTCTGCTTCTCAACCCTTGATTTATAAGGGATTTTCACAGTTCAAATACAACTTAATACGTTAGTTCTCTCCTACTGTTCTCTCCAATTTCCGAGGTTGAATAAGAACAGTAGAGAGCTAAAATACACACGGAGAGATATCGAAGTGGTCATAACGGGG